>NZ_CP023009.1:1544449-1853339 GCF_003515985.1 Lonsdalea britannica
CCGGAGCAGGCGCTGGATGTGCTGACGGCCATCACCGGTAACGATCAGCCTTTCCAACGCGTGATCGCGGCACTGAACGACAATACCCGCGCCCGCAAGCTGTCGGATAACGACCACGATCCGGCGCAGGTCATGAATGCGCGTATTAGCCGTACGTTTATGACTACCAACTCGACGTTGAGCGGTCGTGGCGATCAGGTCGCCTTGATCCAGGAAGTGAATCAGAAGCTGACGGAGTTCTACCACAGTCTGGAGCAGATCGTGAATGCGGGCGATCCGGGTCAGGCGGCGCTCAAGGCGATGCAGCTGCGTCAGACCAACCGCTTCGCCGATCCGGCCTTCGCTCTGCAACAGTACGCGCGCAGCCTGCCGACGCCGCTGGATCGCTGGGTCGGGCAGATCGCCGAGCAGAGTTCGCATCTGGTGATGGATCTGGCGATGTCTTCGCTGAATCAGGAATGGCAGGACAAAGTGGTGACGCCGTTCAACGATCAGCTGGCGGATCGCTACCCGTTCAATCCTGAGTCCGACAAGGATGTGGCGCTGTCGGAAATGGAGCGCTTCTTTGCTCCCGGCGGCACGCTGGACAGCTTCTATCAGGCTAACCTGAAGTCCATCCTGAACGAAGGACAGGGAAGCGGCGACGTGAACACGACCTTGCAGACCGAGCTGGTCAAGCAGTTGGAGCGCGCCGATCGCATCCGCAAAACCCTGTTCAATGCGCAGGGCGGGCTGGAGGTGCACTTCGTGCTGGAGCCTATCGAGTTGACCGCGAACAAACGTCGCAGCGTACTGAATCTCGACGGACAGCTGTTGGAGTACTCCCACGGCCGTCGTCAGAAAACGCCGCTGGTCTGGCCGAACAACATGCGCGACGGTGCGGAAAGCAAAATCACGCTGGTGCCGGACAACCGCGAACGTTCGCCTCGTAGCCTGAGCTATATCGGACCGTGGGCGATGTTCCGCCTGATCAATACGGGCGAGTTGAGGCAGGTCAACGACAACACGTTCGACGTGCAGTTCGCCGTCGATCAGGGAACGATGTCCTATCGCGTTTACACCGACGCCAGCCATAACCCGTTCGCCGGTGGTCTGTTCAGCCAGTTCCAACTGCCTGAATCACTGTATTAATGTTTGAGGGGGCGCTGGCGCCCCCGTTGAATGGATTTCATCACTATGCAAGACGCACAGCAGGCTCTGACGGTCGGTCGCGATCCGCGAATGCTGCCCGAATACGAAACATTACGCATCGAAATCAATAAGCTGAGCCACGCATCCCGGCCGGAAGTCGACTGGGCCTTAATCCATCGAATGGCGGGTATCATTTTTGAAAAGCACGGCGTGGATTTGCAGACCGCCGTGTATTTCGTCCTCGCGCGGTCACGGTTGCAGGGGCTGAATGGTTTTACCGAAGGCTGCGAGTTTCTCGCCAACCTGATTGTGACCCAGTGGGACAACTTTTGGCCGCCGGTGCATCAGGATCGCGCTCGCATCGAAATGATCGACTGGTTTATCGCCCGCGTCAGCGATGTGATCCGGGGTTATGCCATCAGTCAGGAAGATCGTCGGCTGATTTATCGCTGCGAACGTTCGCTACAGCTGATCAGCGAGAAGCTGCACAACGTTGGTCTGAGCCGCGTTCCGCGTATCGAAAATCTGGTTCACTTCATCGAGGGCTATACCCATTTGTTCGATGAGACGGAGATCGTGATCGTCTCCGACGATCAGGAGATCAGAAAGCAGGACATGCAGATCCCGCCGATGGTGTACTTCAAGTCGGACGGCGATGGCTCGACGAACGCAGGCGATCAGCAGGCGCTGCCGACCGGCAGCATTCTGGTCGGGAGAGAAAAAGGCGAGGTCAAACCGACCGTGCTGAAGATCGAAGCGCGACGCAAGCATAAACCGGCGTGGTTCTGGTTTGCCTGCGGGCTGCTGAGCTGTGCGCTGCCCGTTGCGGCGGTCTTTGGCTGGCACGTGATGCAGGAGCGTAAAAACGCTGCGGTCGAGCTGCTGATGCAGCCTGCTCAGGCGTTGCCAAACATCCTCGATTACAACGATATCCGCCAGGTGCGCATCTCGCTGGGCGAACAGACGTTACAGGGAATGGAAGGGCGGGTCATCGCGCGTTATCAGGCCCAGCTGGATCAGATCAAACATGCCTCGCCGCTCTCGGTCTATCAATACGGCGAGAACCTGAAAAACTCGTTACAGATGCTTTATCCCGACTCGCTGGCCGTCAAAGAGATGGGACGTCAGTGGCAGGAGTCGCTCACGTTGCGTCAGGACGTCCCGGCGTCGTCACCCGCCTATCTGGACGCTCAGGCTCGCGTGGACGGTATGCTGAAGCAGCTGCAGGAACTGGAGCAGCAGCGTAAAACGGTCAGCATCTCCTACCTGAAATCCCAGTTTTACGAGATCCAGAAAAACCTGCTTTCCGGTACGCCGTTCACCCTGAGGCTGAAGCAGCTGGAAACCCAGAAAGCGGAACGAGGCACGGTCAATCCCGGCGAGCTGGAGCGGATGGAAAATGAGCTGGATGCGCTGAGTATCCGGCTATTCAAACTCAAGCAGAAAAATACGGGCAGCTGACGGCCCACAGGCATTGAGGCCGCGTCTCTTGCGTACCGCGTGGCGGACGCCGGGCGCGGCGATCTATTGACGGTAAAAGCGAAATGATGATGCGTAAAACAGCGGTTCTACTCCTGACGGCAGGGTGTCTTACGGCGTGCGGCACCCCGGTGTCGTCGCTGTCCGAGCAAGACCTGACGCGCGTCGCCTCCGAGGGCAACGGGACGGCGCAATATCAGCTGGCGAGACGACTGGCCGCCAAACCGGACTATCCGGCTGCGATGCGCTGGATGCAGAAGGCGGCGGAGCAGGAGGGGCGACTGAGCGCGAGCAGCGACCTGCGCGGGACGGCGGCGCTACAGGTCGCCGACTGGTATCAGCAGGGACTGGGCGAACCCAAAAATATTCCGTTGGCCGAACGCTGGTGGCACAAATCGGCGTATTTCGGCAATAGCGAGGCCAACTATCGTCTGGGGATGCAGTGCAAATTACGGCATCAAAACAAGCTGGCGCCGGAATGTATGGACGAGTTTGAAGCGGCCGCCGGTCAGCGTCATGCGGGAGCTCAGCTTGAGATGGCGGAGTGGTACGCGGCGCATCCGGACTCCGCCAAAGAGGCGATCCGCTGGTTCGAACGTTCGGCCGAACAGGGCAACCGGGACGCGCAGTATCAGCTGGCGCAACGCTATGAGAAAGGGCAGGGCGTGACGCAGCGCGGCGACATGGCTGAGCGCGGGTACTACAAAGCGGCGCAGGCAGGACAGCCGCAGGCGCAGTGCTGGATGGCGCAACACACGCAAGGCCAGGAGTCGATCGAGTGGTATCGCAAGTCCGCGGAGGGCGGCGAACCGCAGGCTCAGCTGTGGTTGGGCATGGCGTATTTGACCGGCGATAAATTGCCGCTTGATAAAGCGCGGGGAGAAACGTTGCTGCAAAAGGCGGCGGCGGGCGGCTCGGCGGAAGCCAACTACCAGCTTGGCGTTCTGTCGCCGAATGCGGACCAAAAAGTGAAGTACTTCCAGATCGCCTCGTCTAAAGGTTTCCTGAAAGCGCAGTATGAGCTGGGTCTTTACTACCAGCAGTCGGGGGATCTTGTGCATGCTCGCGCCGAATTCGCTAAAGCGGCGGCGCAGGGCGACGTACAGGCGCAGCTCGCTTATGGCGAGATGCTGCGTCTGGGATTGGGCGGCAAAGAGGACTACACCGAGGCTGTGAAGCAGTATCGGCAGGCGTCTGCCGCCAACAACCGCATGGCGCAGTACCGTATGGGCACGATGCGACAGGAAGGACTGGGCGTGCCGCGCAACCGTATTCATGCTTACGCCTGGTTCTCGCTGGCGGCGACTGAAGGCATGGTGAACGCGATGAATGCCCGTAACGCGCTCGAAGAGGGGATGCAGCCGGATGAGGTGAAGGCGGCGCAGAAGCTGGCGATGCACTGGTCCTCCGGCAAAGGCATGACCCGCGAGCAGGACAACCAGTAATCTTTCCTCACGATGTGAACGACAGCGCGTCAGTCCCCGGCAAAGCCGGGGGCGGCGCGTTTTTCGTCATGCATTAAAACCGATGGCGGCTCTGTGTCGCGATAACCGATGACTCCCCGGAGCGAGCGTATTCTGAGCCGGATAGCCTATGCTGCAACGTCGGCCTCTGTCGTGAATATCGCTTCCCCATTCAACCCATCCGGGCCGTTTCCGGACTCACTTCACCCGACGCAGACACTGCTGGCGTCGCTCATCCACCCGTTTGGCGAACCATGCCGTGGTCAGTTTACGGGTGATCTTGGGGCTTTCCAGCGAGATCCCCGGCAGCATTTCACGCGGCGCTTTGCCGCTCGCCGAGCGATCCGCCAGCGCATAGACGTTTCGGTAAAGGTCGGTTTTTTCGAAGGCCGCGGTATCGCCTTTCTCCAGATCTCGGCGGATCGCGCTGTCGCTCAGTTTCAGGCGTTTCCCGAGGGAGCGCACCGCCAGTTCGGTGGCGCCGGCCTTGTTTGACCCGTAGTTAATCAGATCGCCATCCCGCGCCAGCGAAATGCCGCTCAGGCGGCTCACCACCTGTTGAAACGCCGCGTTGCGACTGGCATACCAGCCTGCGTTAAAGTCGGCGAAGCGATAAATCGACTGCGTGTAGCTGGCGGGATAGCCCAGCAAATGCATGATGCCGAAGTACATGCCTCCGCGACGGCTGAAGACTTCCCGACGCACGGTGCCGTCGATGGGATAGGGGTAGCCGTTGGCGTGGGCCTCGGCGAACGCGATGCTGACCTGCATCGGCCCGCCGGTGCGTACCGGGTTGAGACGGCCAAACAGCTGCTGCCCCATTGGCACCATGTCGATGAAGTCGTCAAAGATCGCGCTCAGCTCTTTCTCGCTGCGGACTTTGTCCAAACGCTCGCTATAGGTTTTGCCATTGGGCGAGGTGATCGACAGCGCCGTGCGCACCAGGAACGCCGGAATATGCAGCGGTTCGGCGCGACGGTTAATCTCCTGCCAGGCGATTTTTGATAAGCCGGGCACCTGTGGGTCGGCTTTGAACGTCGATTCCTGTTCGGTGACGGCGATAACGGAACACAGGTTTTCCGGGCTTGGGTCAAGCTGCTGCGCGGTGAAGGCGGCGGCGGTATCTTCCGCCCAGCCCTGTCGATCGCTCACGTTGGGAGGCATCAGCGTCAGCAGCTGCGCACGGATATCCGCCGGACGCGGCGCAGGCGTTTTGGCGACTTTCTCGGCGCAGCCCGCCAGCGCCAGTACGGCGAGCAGGCCCAGCATATGCAGTGGGGAACGAAACGAAAAACGGTGCAGATTCGGCATGTTATCTCGGGTTAGCGGCTAAAGGGCTGACATGACGTTAGCGCAGCGGGCGGCGATGATCCAGCGCGACGCACGCATGCTTTTTTTCGTTCGGCCTGGCATAGTTGGCGTTACGCGTAACTTCATACACTCACGATCTGATGGAATGCCCATGGCTGCTACCCAACCCTGGACTCGGGACCAACTGCTGGTCGCCTTCACGCTGTATAGTCAATTGCCGTTCGGCAAGCTGCATTCGCGCAATCCGGACATTATCCGTTACGCCGCCCTGCTGAATCGGACCCCTTCGGCGTTGGCGATGAAGCTGGTCAATCTGGCGAGTCTCGATCCCTTTATCATCGACTCCGGACGGACCGGCCTGCGCGGGGCATCCAAGGCCGACCGTGCGCTGTGGCAGGAGATGAACGGCGATCCGGTGCGTTTCGAACAGCAGTGTGAGCAGGCCGTGGCGAGTCTCACTTCGCCGACGATCACCTCACAGGCGCAGGAAGTAGAAGCGGCGGAAGATTTTCGCGGTGGGGAGCGTTTGACGTCAGTGAAAACGCGCATCGGCCAACAGCTGTTCCGCAAGCGTGTGCTCGGGGCTTACGGCGAACGCTGTTGCGTCACCGGTCTGGACGAACCGATGCTGCTGGTGGCCAGCCATATTCGACCGTGGAAAACGGCGGAGGAGCACCGGTTGAATCCCAGCAACGGCCTGTGCCTGTCCAATCTGCACGACAAAGCCTTCGATACCGGGCTGATCACCTTTAACGAGGCATTAGAGCTACAGCTTTCTCCCCGAATCAAAAAACTAAAAAGCCCGGTCAGCGAGATCTACTTCGCACAGTACGAGGGGCAGTCTCTCCGTCTTCCGAGTGAATTCCCGCCGGACATGGCGCAAATGGCCTACCATCGCCAGCATATCTTTCAGGCGAAGGGATAATTCTAAGGAGCGGGTCGAAGTCGCTCTATAAAGGGGGGGCTCGACTGGGCGGCAGTGAGATGAGTGGGTACTGTGGCCTGCGCCGGGCATTATGTATAATCCCCGCCTTGCCGTTCATTCCCCGGAGCCTGATATGACTTACCGCGTTGTCTTCATTGATGACCATTACATCGTGCGTTCAGGATTTGTGCAGCTGTTGGCGCTGGAAGAGGATATCGACGTCGTGGGCGAGTTCAGCTCGGCCGCCGAAGCGCGCAAGGGATTGCCGGGGCTACAAGCGCATATCTGTATTTGCGATATCTCTATGCCTGATGAAAGCGGGCTGGATCTGCTGGCCGACCTGCCCTACGGGCTGGCGGTGATTATGCTGTCGATGCACGATAACCCGGCGATGGTCGAGCTGGCGCTGGAGCGGGGCGCGCGCGGATTTCTGTCCAAACGTTGTCATCCGGAAGATCTGGTGACGGCGGTGCGCACGGTGGGTCAGGGCGGCGTCTATCTGATGCCGGAGATCGCCCGCCAGCTGACGCGCTCGCAGGTCGACCCGTTGACGCGTCGCGAAGGCGAAGTCGCCATGCTGCTGGCGCAGGGACACGACGTGCGCGAGGTCGCGTTGCAGCTGGGACTATCCCCGAAGACCGTACACGTTCATCGCGCCAACCTGTTCGCCAAACTGGGCGTCAACAATAACGTCGAGCTGGCGCAGCGCATGTTGGGGTACTGATGCAGCGCGTCATTTTTGCCGTTTCCATTTTCTTCCTCTATGCCGCCGCCTGGTTTTGCCTGTGGGGGATCGGCACCGCGCTGGTCGCCAACCCGCTGGAAGCCGTGATGTTGTTCCCCTTCGGCCTGCGGGTCGGTGTGCTGCTGCAAACGCCGCGTCGATGCTGGAGCGGGATCTTGTTCGCGGAAGCCGTGATGCTGTGGGTGCTGTATCAGCAGTTTGGCGCGAGCGCTGAACTGTGGGCGCTGCTGTGCACGTTGCCGGCGTGTCTGGCGCTATTACGGTTAACGGCCGGGTGGCTACAGCGCTCCTTGCAGAGTGAAGCGGAGTGGCGGTGGCCGTTGCAACAGGGTGCCGTCGTCGTACTGGCGGCGGCGTTGCAGGCGGTGATTTGGTCGCTGGTGATGGGCGCGGCTCCCGTGCAACCGCTGCTGCTGGGGTTGAGCGGCGGACTGACGGTCGCGCCGACCTGTCTGCTTATCTGGCAATATTTGTCCCGGCAGCGCTGGGCGCCGCTGGAGCCGGGGTTGATCCATCAGCCGTTGAATATGCGGTTATATCATCTGGGCGGATATCTGGTGTTGTTCGCTTTTAGCGTCTGGTTGCAGCGTCAGGCCGATGACGTTGAACTGCGGCGCTTCGCGCCGTTTTGTCTGGCGATCCCGATTGTTTTCATGTCCTACCGTTATGGCTGGCAGGGCGCGCTGTTGGCGACCTTGCTCAACGGCGTGGTGCTGATTGCGTCCGAACCCCACGGCATGGGCCCCCATCGCGATCTGCTGTTGTCGCTGCTGGCGCAGAGTTTGACCGGTATGCTGTTGGGCGCGGGCATTGAACGTCAACGTCACCTGAATCATCAGCTGGCGCTCCGGCTGGAAGAGAATCGACGACTGGCCCGTTCGCTGGTGACGGCGGAAGAGGACACCCGGCGTAAGATCGCCCGCGAGCTGCATGACGAGGTTGGGCAGACCATCACTGTAATCCGTACCCACTCCGGCATTATCCGCAAACTGACGCAGGAGCCTCGGGTGCTCTCCAGCGCATCGGCGATCGAGTCCTACGCCCTGCGGGTGTATGACGGTATTCACGATCTGCTGGCGCAGCTGTGGCCCGCCGCGCTCAGTACGCTTTCCCTGTCTGGGGCGTTGGCGGCGCTGCTACGCGATCTGGTGCCGCCCGATCAGGGGATTACGACCTCGCTGGACTGGCAAATCCCGGACGCGCATCTCGACGATACGCTGAAGATCATTCTTTATCGGTTGTGTCAGGAAGGCGTGACCAACGCATGCCGTCATGCGGAGGCGACGCATATCGGCGTGAGCGGTCAGTTGAATGCGGCCGGGCAGTACTGCGTCAGTATTCAGGATAACGGGCGGGGCGTGGACGTGGAGAGCGTCAAACCGGGCTACGGGCTGCGCGGAATTCAAGATCGCGTACGCGCCATCGGCGGCGAATGCGCTCTGCGTAACGAAGGCGGAACGCGTCTGGTTGTGATCCTCCCCGCAATTTTCGGAAAAAATACCCAAAACTAGGAAAAAGTCTTAGTTTCTATGCGCCATTGGCTTGGTCGGATCAAGCGCGCGCGAGGCACCATAAGCGCCACTAACGCTACAGCAGTATAACGAGGTTTTCATGTGGTTCATTTTAAAAAGCCGTCCTGACGCCCCTCAGGTGAAGGACAGCGCCCAGATCGATGCCGCCTATAAATATTGGCGCATTCAATTGATGTGGGTCATGTATGTCGGCTATGCCGCGTTCTATTTCACACGCAAGAGCTTCAACTTCATCATGCCCGCCATGGTGGCCGACTTGGGTCTGAGCATGTCGGACATCGGTATTCTGGGCACGCTGTTCTATATCACTTACGGCTGCTCCAAATTTATCTCCGGGATGATCAGCGACCGCTCCAATCCGCGCTACTTCATGGGGATTGGCCTGATTATGACCGGTGTTATCAACATCGTCTTCGGCCTGAGCTCCTCTTTGCTGGTGTTCGGCGCGCTGTGGATGATTAACGCCTTCTTCCAGGGTTGGGGATGGCCGCCGTGCTCCAAGATTTTGACCAGCTGGTACTCCCGCTCTGAGCGCGGAAGATGGTGGGCGATCTGGAACACCTCTCATAACTTCGGTGGCGCGCTGATCCCGCTGTTGGTGGGCTTTATTTCCCTGCACTTCAACTGGCGTTACGGCATGATCATCCCTGGTATCATCGGGATTACGCTGGGTCTGCTGCTGTGCTGGAGACTGCGCGACAAGCCGAACACGATGGGCCTGCCTAGCGTCGGTCAATGGCGTAACGACGAAATGGAGCTGGTGCAGGAGTCTGAAGGTCAGGGCCTCACCAACCGTCAGATCATCAAGCGCTACGTGCTGACCAACAAGTACATCTGGCTGCTGGCGGTGTCCTACGTGCTGGTGTACATCGTCCGTACGGCGTTGAATGACTGGGGTAACCTTTACCTGACGCAGGAGAAAGGCTACTCCCTGATGACGGCCAACTCGGCGCTGGCGCTGTTCGAAGTGGGCGGATTTATCGGTTCACTGGTCGCAGGCTGGGGTTCTGACAAACTGTTCCACGGCAACCGTGGTCCGATGAACCTGATTTTCGCCATTGGTATCTTCCTGTCCGTGGCCGCGCTGTGGTTGATGCCGGGCATCAGCTACGTGCTGCAAGCCGGCTGCTTCTTCGCTATCGGCTTCTTCATCTTTGGTCCGCAGATGCTGATCGGCATGGCGGCGGCAGAGTGTTCTCATAAAGATGCTGCTGGCGCGGCGACCGGTTTTGTCGGCCTGTTCGCCTATCTGGGCGCGGCGTTGTCCGGTTACCCGGTGGCGCAGGTGGTTGAAAAATGGCACTGGTCAGGTTTCTTCGTCGTGATCTCCATCGCGGCCTGCCTGTCCGCGCTGTTCCTGCTGCCGTTCCTGCGTGCGCAGAATCAGGATAACGTGAAAAAAACGGCCTGATCCGAGCGGTCGATTGACCGCCGACGCCTTCGAGACGGCATCTGACCCAAGTCGATGTCGTCACGGAGGGCGGTGATGAGGGAATGGCGTCATCCCCTCTCGCCGAGCTTATCTAAACCGCCGTCGACAGCCTGTCGCCAACGGATGATACAGCGCCCTCGTAGAGAAATGGTATTGCGGTTGCCGCTCCATTGTCTTCTGCGGGGGCGCTGTTTTACGTTCTGGGGAAGTCCTGACGTCTGTCCCCTAAGCGACCGACTTCCCCGTCCTCAATACCCTCGATATTACGATTTTCTCACTGTGCGGCGTCAGCGCACGGCGTCACAGCGTGATAGCGAAAATGGGCGGGGAAAATGGCGCGCCGGAGTTTTACCGCGCGCCTTGCCGATCAGTGATGCAGGCGGATTTGTTGCAGGGTGGTGAAGAGGCGTTTTTTATCGCCGACGCTCAGTTTTTTATCCGTAAGCGACTGAGAGAACTGCGCATAGGACAGTCGATGCAGACTGCCGTCCTGCTGCAACATGACGGTAATTTGTTGCAGCAACTGCGTGTTGATATCGATTAAACGGGCTCGAACTGTGTCCAGCGGAAGCGGTTGATAGTTCAGCTCGGGAGAGGAGAGCCAGTCCGCGCGGTAGCGATACTGAATCGCCTTGGCGGCATCCATCTGCGCTTGAACGAACGGCGCGGTGGAAGCGCAATCCAGCCCATCTTTCTCCGCCTGACGCAGGCTAACTTCAAGCACGTTGTGCTCCTGCCCTGAGTCCTCGATGGGGCGCTGATGCGCCATTTTATCGGCGGCGACATCCTTCATGTAGCTGAGTCGTTGATTGATAAGATCGGCGACCGGCGATGTGCCTGCGGCGATGGCGTTGCAACAAAACACGAGGGTGAGAAGCATCGTTTTCCGTAACATGGTAGCTCCTTGTTAGAGATAGGGGATATGTCTATCCGGGTGAGGTCCATGCGCTCGTCACGATGAGCCTCTGACGCTATTCGGTCTGCGATGACGAGATATGTGCATGTTGCTGCATTTTACGCATTCCCAGCACGATCCCCAACCCCGAGAGCAAAGAGATCACCACGGCAATGTACATAAAGTCCTGAATAGGCAGGTGATAATGTTCAGCGATAAACAGAAACAGCCACATGAACGGCAGGATGGACTGATTTAGCATGACGATCAGCGAAGAGGCGCCAGCCAGTTGTCGTGAAGGGATCAGGGTAATACGCAGCGTACGCATGACGTTATCGGTGAAGACTTTTCCGGCAATGCACAGCGAGTAAAAGGTGATAAACGGTATCAGTCTGTCCATCGTATGGGAGAGCGCAAGCGATGACAGCGTGATGATGAGAATGCCGAGCGTCAGCTGTCCCTCCTTGCTAACACGTCGCATCCCGGTGCCGTAGATACCTGTCGTGACCATGCCGGCGGCACCCGCAAAAATCTGAACCAGTCCGAAATATTCAATGGGCAGCGCCATTTTTGTCTCGATAATAGCGGGACCACTGGAAGCCATTAATCCAGCGAAGAAATTATTTCCCGCCGCCAGAAATAACATCAAAATAATAAGTGGACTTTTTAATAGGTTCCAAGAAGGCATTAAATTTTGAGTGGCGACCGTTGTAGATTTTGTGGCGAGAGTGAGGTGTTGAGTTGTCAGAAAATAATAGGCATTGATTAAATAACCGGTGGCGGCAATAAATAAAATCGTCATGTAGCCTGAGTCATAAAATAATATGCCGAGCAACGGGCCGATAACACAGCCTAATAAATCCGCACGGGTCAGCAAGTTGGCATCTTTATTCACATTCCGACTGAAGGTGGCAATCAGTTTCTCGAACGCCAGGGTGGTTTGTGCATTGCCCGCGGATACGACGGTGCCGAACACCCCCGCGCAAAGGGATAACATCAGTGGGTCCCGTGTGAAGTGCAGCACCAGGCACAGTAGCAGGCAGGCCAACGCTTTGACCGCATCCGAGGCAATGGAAAGCGTACGCACGCCCCAGCGGTCGATGCCGGCTCCCAGCAACGGGGTCAGTACAATCCTGGGCAGCCACCACAGGGCGTAGGCGAGCCCCGAATAGGTCAGACTTTGGGTTTCCGCATAGACCAGTATGGGGATCAAAAATACCATCAGGCCGTCTGCAATAAAGACTAAAGAAACAAAAAAAAGCGGGATAGGATTCATGTATAACTTCATCCTGAATAATATTACGGTCGTTTTTTAAATTAAAAAATTTTTATTAAAACGCCCATAGAGGGAATCCGTGCCGAAGCGTAATGATAAATAAGCCTAAAGCCTATTGATGCACCAATATAATGATGTGGCTGACATAAAGTAAACCCTAATCTATTTTTTCCCGATTTATGTCAATTCGTGCAGGGATAATTTGCGGACTTATTATTTTAACGGTTTCGCTCAACGGTTGCGTTTGAACCGGCGAAGTCTGGGTAGGTAGCCCAGGCCGCCTGAACGGCCCGGGTTGTAGGAGCATGTAAAACGCTGCACCACACGTACAGCATGAAACTTCATCGCATTACAGCGGCCACTGTGCCAGACGAATGCCGCGTTGCGTCGCCTCTTCGCGGAACTCGAGCAGCATGTTTTTGACGTCCGCATCAATGTAGTCCGCATTGTCATGCTCGACGATAACCACGCTATGAGACGGGATCTTGTTGAGCAGCGACTGAAGATGCGGGTTGTGGACGAACGTCAGGTTCTTCTGGAAGCGCAGCACGAAATGGTTGCCGTAGCGGGTGAGCTGCAGCGCATTACGGTGGCTCTTATAGCTGCTGATGGCGAGCTGAGCGGCTATCCCCAACCCAATCCCCGCGAGCATGCCGAATACGATGATCCCGGCGATGGTGATGATGAACGGAGCAAACTGCTGCCAGCCATTCTTCCACTGAGAGACAAACAGGGCCGGAGCAGCCAGCTTGTATCCGGTATATAGCAGTACGGCCGCGAGGCTGGCCAGAGGAATGATGTTCAACAACTGGCTCATGTAACGCACGCTGAGCAGCAGTAAGACGGCGTGCAACAGGATGGCGATTTTGCTGCGCGCGCCTGCGTTAACGTTGACGGAACTGCGCACGATGACCGCCGTGATGGGCAGACCGCCGACAAAACCGCTGAGCAAATTCCCGACGCCCTGCGCCCGCAGCTCTTTATCCGGCGATGGCGGCGGAGTCTGCGGCTTGATTTTCTTCAGGGCTTCCTGACTGAGCAGCGTTTCCAGACTGGCGACCAGCGCCAGCGTGACGGCGACGACGTAAACGGTGGGGTTGTTCCAAACCTGCCAGTCAGGACGGATGGCTTCAGCCGCCAACTGGCCGAGATTTTCGAAGGATGGAAGCTGAATGCGCGGCAGCGTGGTGGCGAAATCGGCAACAACGCGATCGCCAAAAAGCGCGCACAGTCCGCCAAAGAGAACGGCGACCAGCGGTCCGGGGAACCAGCTCAAGATTTTGTGCTGTTTGATGGCGGGATGGTCCCAACACCATAGCAGTAGTAGTCCCGAGAGAGCGACAAAAGGCGCGCTAAACGAGGGCAGCAGGGAAGGATCGCGCCATAGCGAACTCATCTGCTCTGCATCCGGAAAACCCAATGCCAGCGGGATCTGCTGCATGATCAACAGGAGGCCGATGGCGGCTAGCATACCGCGGATCACACTGCTGGGAACCACTGAAATGAAACGTCCAATGCGGGCCATGCCCATCAGGTATTGCAGCACGCCGGAGAGCATGATGGCGAACAGCAGAGCGGCGAACGAACCCAGCGACTCAATGGCCCCGGACACAATCGTGACCAGTCCTGCGGCCGGGCCGCTGACGGCATAGCGCGACGGGCTGAGCAGCGTGACCACCAGACCGCCGATGACGCCGGTTACCAGGCCGACAAAGGGGGGGAGCCCGCTGGCCTGCGCAATGCCCAGACAGAGCGGCAGCGCGACAAGAAAGACGACAATACCGGCGGGGATATCTTGGCGAAGCGTTGAGAGGTTCATGCGGCGCCCTCCCCGTGACTCTGGTGAATCAACTCCTTCAGATGACCGTTATGCAGGTCGTAGACGCAGCCAAACACGCTCAGTTCCATGCCGTCTTCCCAGGCTTTGACTACCGGCGGCGCATGGACCAACCGGGTGAACTGCTCGCGCACGTTGGCTTCGACCAGCCGGTTTCTCTGTTCATCCGGCGTTTCCTCTCTTCCCTGACCTACGTGATCAGACAGATGGGGGAGCAGCGTCGAACGCAGGGATGTGATCCGTCGAGACAGCGCAGAGTTTTCCTGATCCAGCGCCATCGTCGGTAATTCGATGGCCGCCTGAACGCCGCCGCAGCAGTAGTGGCCGCACAGTACGATGCGCGAGACGCGGAGGTATTCAAGGGCGTATTGCAGCACGCTCATGAAGTTATCGTCCTCGTGGCTTACCATGTTGGCTATGTTGCGATGCACGAACAGTTCACCGGGGCTGGAGCCCGTCAGGACTTCGGCGGGAACGCGGCTGTCTGAACAGCCGATCCATAGCGAGTGTGGCTTCTGCACCGAAACATGCTGTTTGAAGTAGTGGGGGTGCCGTTGGCGGCGTTGCAGCGCCCAACTGCGATTTTTGGCGAGCAAGGGTTTCAAAGTCGTCAAAATAGGTCTCTCCTGTGAAAAAAATTGAATGTCAGTTGAGCTTGTGGACACGCGTTAACTTTCCCCAGTAATACATACCTCGAAAATGAAAAGCATGGGGCGAATGACTGATTATGGATATCGCCTGAATTTGAGGCGTCGTGCTGATAAAAATAAATAACGTGTTGTGATTGTAAGAAAAAAAGAGTTATTCACCAGTTGAAAAAACGTAAATCAGATTATTTACCTCAGTGGTTATCTTATGATTTATCGCTGTTTTTATGGAGGTGGCTATTAATTTAGTTAATTAAAGGGAATCATCTTGTTATTAAATAATAGCTGTGTAGGTAAGCTGGCCGGTCTGCGCTGATGTTGGGCGCGGGGACCATTTTTTATCGGATTTATGTATTTAACTTATTGATTTAATTTATTTTTATTTTTTGAGTAAATCACTGGTGAGTTTAATATTCCCTGATGTTGCACTTATTTTTTTAAATTTATATCATTTTTTTAATGATATAGAACGACGCCAGTATTTCCGCTGCGATGGCACGCATTCGATATTTATATACCTATAGCAATGTCCTCGATTTTTCGCCAGTTTAGTTCGGCATGGAAAATACCCTGATATTGAGTCTGGTTATATCCCCGATTCAATTTGCGGTATGAAAATAAGGGGTTTAATCAAAATGTATACGAGGTTATTCAGCCATCAGAATGGCCAGCTTTAACAAGCTATGTCTCTTGTGACCCTTATTGTCCTTGGCCATAGAGTCCATTTGAGACACTTCCAGTCGCTTAGGTGTCCTTTGTATGTAAATTAACGTCAATTTTTTTCAATATATTTATAGGGGCGGATTTTACGGGTCGTTGTTGTGATTCGACGGCGGCTGAGACATTGGTGATAAACAGTCGTTGCGTCAATACATTGTTGGACGTTTGACAGGACAACGGTTGGTGAGGGGCGAAAAAAATGCCGCTACCCGGAGCGGGTAGCGGCAGAATTGTACGGGCGTTAAACGGCGAATTAGCGCGTTTCGCCAGCGTCCGGCAGGTGTGTCATACGGTTGCGCAGATCGCGGCGAGCAAGCTCAGCAACCCAGAAGCAGAACATATGACCAAACAGTTCGGAGAAGTGTTCAGCAAACGGCTGATCCCAAGGTGCAGGCACGGTACCGAACAGCGGCAGCAGAACGACGTGGAACACAACCCACAGTACCAGGCCGTAGAATGCGCCCTGCCACAGTTTGATTTTGGTGCAGAATTCGGCAGCGATACAGTACAGCACGGTAAAGGTGATTGAGAAACCGAAGTGCATGATGAAACTCATGATCGGGCGCGGGTTGCCATTGAACAGGTAGCTAATGTGAGAAAGCTCAAAGGACATACCCAGCTGTTGCAGCAATTCCTGTGGCGGGTTAGTCAGATCACGTGCGGGTGTTCTGGGTGGAAAAGGAATTTCCCAGCCGAATTTTGTAATGGCACAAATAATGCCCGCAATAATACCGACCAATATAGCCAGTAATACTTTCTCTTTAACGGTACGCGCTTGCAGCATGTTATTTTCTCCTCAATAACGGCGCAAAAACAGGGAACGAAAACGGCAGATCTCCCCGCTGGGAACCCCCCGGCAGAAACTGAAGATCTGTGATTATATGTGCTTGCAATCATATACCTACCTAGGAAAGGTGTCGACATTATCTGCTTGCCGTCACGCTTTGATAGTGTAGCGGAAATGCTAATGGAAGGGCGCAATATAGTTAGTGTAATGCAACACCTGAGAAATATAACCACTATTATTTTATAGCCGGATATTTTAAGTCAGAAATATCATGTAAATAGCTTTTTTATATTATTTCGGTAATGAGAAATAAGCGATATCGCTTTTAACATGATGTTGAAAAAAGGTCGCCGCTTTATTGTGCGGTATTTTTATCCCGCCTTTATCTCCGTCACGCTCCTTCGATAAAACGTTAATCGGTTCTCTGTCGGTTTACGGGTAAAACAGGGGCGGGTCGGTGTATTCCTGTGCTGAGCATCGTTGCAATATGTCGGGCGTCAATCCGGTGAAAGGCGAAAGCGTTCAGGAGCGTCAGAGACGCTCCTGGAGGTATGAAGGCGGATTAGCGTTGCTCTTCCAGCCACTCAGGCATGTCGTGGAACCCCATAGCCTGACGTACGAGCGTGGGTTTGATGCCAGGCAGGGTATCCGCCAGCTTCAGCCCCACGTCGCGCAGCAATTTCTTGGCCGGGTGTGAACCGGCGAATAGTTCGCGGAACCCCTGCATGCTGGCGAGCATCATCGCAGCGCTGTGCTTGCGGCGACGTTCGTAGCGGCGCAGATACAGATACTGGCCGATATCTTTGCCCTGAGACTGGAGGCGCTTGAGCTCGGCAATCAGCTCGGCAACGTCCATAAAACCCAGATTCACGCCTTGTCCCGCCAGCGGGTGAATGGTATGCGCCGCATCGCCCATCAGCACCAGTCGGTGTGCGGCAAAGCTACGGGCGTAGCGTGCCGTCAGGGGGAAAGACTGTCGCTCGCTTTCCAGCTCACACAGGCCCAGACGCATATCAAACTCGGCGGCCAGCTGCGAATTGAACGTTTCCGCTGGCGCTTCCAGCATGGTCTGCGCGCGTTCCGGCGGCAGAGACCAGACGATGGAGCAGAGATGCGGATCGCTGAGCGGCAGGAACGCCAGCATGCCGTCGCCGTGAAAGACCTGCCGCGCCACAGACTCGTGTGGACGCTGGGTACGGATATTGGCGACCAGCGCATGATGACCGTAATCCCAGAAGGTCAGCGGAATATCGGCATGTTGCCGCAGCCATGAGTGCGCGCCGTCCGCGCCGACCACCAGCCGCGCTGTCAGCATGCTGCCGTCTTCCAGCGTGATAAAGGCCTCGTTCTCCCCCCACGCCACCTGCTTTAGGGCCGCGGGCGCAATAAGAGTGACGTCGCGCGCGCGTTCCGCATGTTGCCACAGCGACTGTTGGATCACCTCGTTCTCGATGATGTGGCCAAGATGGGAAAAACCGGTCTCTTCGCCGTTGAAGCTAATGCTGCCAAAACTATCCCGATCCCACACGTACATCTCGTTATAAGGGCTGATGCGTTGGGCCGCGATGGTTTGCCACACGCCGAGCTTTCGCAGCAGCTGTTCGCTGGCGGCATTGATGGCTGACACGCGCGGCGCCAGATCCTGCTGGGCGGCGGGGGCATTCACCGGCTGTTTTTCCAGTACGGCGATGCGTAACCCGCTGCCCTGTAGCCCGCAGGCGAGCGCCAGACCGACCATGCCTCCGCCGGCGATTACCACGTCGAATGATTGCATAAAGCGTGAATTCCTGTTGTTGCCGTCGGCGACGGTTATCGTTCCACCCAGCCTAGCGTTCTGCGTGCCAGACTATCCCGCAGCGCGGGCAGGCTGTTCATGGCCATCAGGCCCAGATTGCGCGCCACTTCCATTGAGAGATACGCGTTGGCGAAGATCCTCACCAGCCCGTCAGTAATCGCGACGGTCGTCTGGCGATCCGGCTGACGCCGTTGCTCGTAGCGATCCAGCACCGGATAACTGCCGGGATCTTCCCCGCGCGTTACGGCTGTCACGACGGTTTCCGCCAGCGTCATCACATCGCGCAGCCCGAGGTTGAAACCCTGACCGGCGATAGGATGGAGCGTTTGCACCGCGTTGCCGACCAGCGCGAGCCGGTGGCTAATGTGGCGCTCTGCGGTGCGCAGCGCGAGTGGATAACTGTGGCGTTCGCCGACGTGCGTCATCGCGCCCAGCCGCCAGCCGAAGGCAAGCTGTAGCTGACGCCGGAACGCGTCGTCGCTCCAGCTATCCACTTCGGCCTGCCGCGCCTGCGGGTGGCACCAGACCAGCGAGCTGCGGCCCTGACTCATCGGCAACAGTGCCAACGGGCCATGCGGCGTGAAGCGCTCGTAGGCGCGGCCGCGGTGAGGCTCCGAGGTAGTGATGTTAGCGATGACCGCCACCTGTTCATAAGGATGATCTTCCCAGCGAATCCCCGCAGCATGGGCTAGCTGAGAGTGGGAGCCGTCGGCGGCCACCAGCAGCTGTCCGCGCAACGCGTCGCCGTTGTCCAGCGTCAGCGTCGCGCCGTTAGCATCGCGCTCGACGTTGACCACCGTCGCCGGGCAGTGGAGACGTACCCCCGGCGCTTGCTCCAAAAGTGAGAACAGGCGTTTGCCCGCTTCGTGCAGCTCAACGACATAGCCTAATGCGTCGACTCGGTAGTCCCGGGCGTGCAAATAGACATAGCCCGCGTGGCCGCGATCGCTGACGTGTACGGTGTTGATCGGCGTGGCGGCATCCGCCAGAGCAGGCCAGATACCGATCGTTTCCAACTGCTGGCGGGTGCCTTCCGATAAGGCGATGGCGCGCGCATCAAAGCCGGGATGCTGGCGATCCTGGGGGTCGCGGGATTCGATAAGATCGACCGCGATCTTCCCCTGCGACAGAGTGGCGATCGCGAGCGCCAGAGTTGCGCCGGCCATGCCTCCGCCGACGATCAGGATACTCATGAAGCGTTGCTCGCCGCGGCCGCCATCAGCGCTTCGATATCGTCCGGATCTTTTACCACGCCCGCGGTCAACACCTCGTTACCGCTGGCGGTAATCACAATATCGTCTTCGATGCGTATGCCGATGCCGCGATATTCCGGCGGGACGTCGGCGTCCGGGGCGATGTAGAGGCCCGGTTCTACCGTCAGCACCATGCCCGGCGCCAGGATGCGTCCGCGATCGCCGGTGCCGTAATCGCCGACGTCATGGACATCCAGACCCAGCCAGTGGCTCAGGCCGTGCATATAGAAGTCGCGGTGCGCTTCGGCGGTATAAAGTTCGTCGATGTCGCCGTGCAAAATACCGAGATCCAGCAGGCCCTGTAGCATGATGCGGACGACTTCTTCATTAACCTCACGGATGCTGCGTCCCGGACCATAAAGCTCGATGGCGCGTTTTTCGGCGGCCAGCACGATGTCGTAAATTGCGCGCTGAGGCGCCGTGAATTTTCCGTTAACCGGGAAAGTTCGGGTGATGTCACCCGCATAGCCCTGGTACTCGCAGCCAGCGTCGATCAGCACCAGATCGCCGTCCTGCATCTGGCTCTCGTTCTCGGTGTAATGGAGAATGCAGCCGTTTTCGCCGCTGCCCACAATCGTGTTGTATGACGGGTAGCGAGCGCCGTGGCGGGTGAACTCGTAGTGAATTTCCCCTTCCAGCTGATACTCATACAGACCGGGACGGCTGGTTTGCATCGCGCGGGTATGGGCCAGCGCCGTGATTTCTCCAGCGCGTCGCAGCAGGTCGATTTCGAGCGGCGACTTAACCAGACGCATTTCATGCACCCACGGGCGCCAGTCCGTGATCGTCGACGGCGCGGAGTAGCCTTTACGCGTGCCTTCACGCAGCGTTTCCAGCGCGGCGAACACCAGTTTGTCGGCGTAACGGTACTGGCCCTGCGCGTGGTAAACCACGTCCAGTCCATTTAGCAACAGATGCAGCTGTTCGCCCATCTCTTCAAACGGCAACGCGCGATCCACACCCAGTTTGGCTGGGGCGGCATCCTGTCCCAGACGGCGTCCGAACCAGATTTCGGCGTTGATATCGCGGACCCGGTTGAACAAGACGCTGTGGTGATGATTTTCATCGCTCTTGACCAGCAGCAGCGCGGCTTCAGGCTCATTAAAGCCGGTGAAGTACCAGAAATCGCTGCTCTGCCGGTAGGGGTAGTCGCTGTCGGCATTACGTTGCGCTTCGGGGGCCGCAAAAATAATCGCGGCGCTGGCAGGCGCCATTTTTTCCAGCAGTGCCTGCCGTCGACGGAGATATTCTTGTTGATTCATCACCTGCTCCTGAATTGTCAGCGCCGGGCGCTGACCTGTAAGGCGGATAGCCGAACGTTAGTGCAGCGTCGGCTTTTGTTCGGGGGCGGTTACCACCGGATGAGTGAACTCGTTATGACACATTATGGCAGCAACCCGCACATATTCGACGACTTCTTCCAGCGACTGGGACAGCTGCTCCAGATCTTCATCTTCGTCATAGCCAAGCTGAGCGATGTTGCGCAGATCGCCAATCGCCTCTTTCAGTTCGCCCTGCGTCTTTTCCAGACGCGGCTGCACTACGCCGAGGCCGAGCAGGAAGTGGTTGACCCAACCCGCCAGACCGTCGGCGCGTTCAAAAACGGTCACATTGTCTTGCGTATCGTCCGGCAGGAACAGCTGGAACATGAAGCCTTCATCGTCCAGCGTACTGCGGGTGATCTGGTAAATCTCCAGCAGCGGCTGAGCCAACGCCTGGGGGAATGACAGGCCGTCGTTGGTCAGTTCCGACACCAGCGTTTTCCAACTGTCGTCGTGATTGCCGCCGCATAAAATGCCGCTGATCAGGCCGTGCATTTCCGCTGCCGTCAGGGCGACCTGATGCTGTTTCAGTAGTTGTTCAGTGGCTTCATAGCCAGGGAGTTTGTTCTCTATAGACATGCGCATTCATCGTCGTTGCGGGGAGTTCGTGTTATGCTACCACCAAGCTCCGTTGCTATACCAGAAAGGGCTTGTATCTTCTATTTGGGGTATATATAGTAGCGCCCGCTTTTTACCTGGAAAGGCTGCCAGGCAGCGCCAGGTAATCAATCCGCGCGGGTGCGAAACGACACAAGGGCAGGAAGGTGGCATGTCTGCACAACCGGTAGATATTCAAATTTTTGGCCGTTCGTTAAGAGTGAATTGTCCGCCAGAACAACAGGATGCGTTGAATCAGGCTGCGGAAGATCTTAACCAGCGGTTGCAAGATCTCAAAGTTCGCACTAGAGTCACAAACACGGAGCAGCTGGTCTTTATCGCCGCGCTCAATGTGTGCCATGAGCTGGCGCAGGAACGGACAAAAACCCGTGACTATGCCTCCAATATGGAACAACGGATTCGCATGCTGCAGCAGACCATTGAACAGGCGCTGCTGGAGCAAGGCCGCATTACCGACCGTCAGGATGCCCAGTTTGAATAAGTGCGCATTTTGGTAAAGAGGTTGGGGATTACGGGTAACAAAACGCTGTTAGACATGTTAGGGTAACAGCGAGTAACGAATAAAATTTCTCTGAGATGTTTGCCAGCGGGCCAGTCCCCTGAGCCGATATTTACAACCAACAGAATGTTGTGCTTGTGGTTGGTGCGCATGCTCGGTCCGTCCGAGAAGCCTAAAAACTGCGACGTGACGTTCACCTTGAACCAAGGGTTCAAGGGTTACAGCCTGCGGCGGCATCTCGGAGATTCCTTCCTTTTTCTTACATCCTTTCCAACAGGCCGATACCCGATATGCAGACGCTCACTTCTTCTGCCGATCGCTCCGCCGATCTTGACCGTCAGACCCTCCGTCAGCGTATACGCCAACGTCGCCGCGCGCTTAGCGCCGAACAGCAGGCGAGCTTCTCTCAACAGGCGGCGCAACGCATTATCGATCATCCCCGAATTCAGCAAGCCCGACATGTAGCGGCGTATCTCTCATTTGATGGCGAACTGGATACCGCTCCGTTGATTGACGCGCTCTGGCGTCAGGGCAAGCAGGTCTACCTTCCCGTTCTGCATCCGTTCAGCGCCGGTCAGTTGCTGTTCCTGTGCTATGAACATGACACGCCGCTAACGCTTAACCGGCTGAATATTTTGCAGCCGCGATTAGACGTGCGTCAGGTGTTGCCGACTCACCAGCTCGATATTCTGTTTACACCGCTGGTGGCGTTCGACGATCAGGGACAGCGACTGGGGATGGGCGGGGGATTCTACGATCGCACGCTGGAACACTGGCAGGCGCGCGGGCCTTATCCGATCGGTCTGGCTCACGATTGTCAGCAGGTGGAGCAGGTGCCGGCAGCCCATTGGGACGTCCCGCTCCCGGAAATCCTCACGCCGTCCCGCGAGTGGCGCTGGCCGACGTAAGGCATGCTGGGTTTAGTTCATGCTGCGGCCGTCGTGTCCCAGCATGTTCTGCACCAGCTCCACGCAGCGCAGAAAGCGGCTGTCGTAGTCCGATTCGGTGACATAGACATAGTCGACGTTATTCTGCGCCAGCATCTCCTTGAGGAGATTTTGGAACTCCGAGCGATCCGCCGTGCTGCCTAGACTGCGTAGACCGTCCGCCACCCACGGCGTGTTGTTTTCCAGCAAAATCACCAGATCGAATCGATATTCCTCAATCAGCGCCTGAACGAACGGGTGCTCGCGACCTTCGTATTTTTTACAAAATGCCTGCGTGGTGATGAAGTCGGTGTCGATAAATGCCACTTTGTTGGCATATTTAACTGAAAAATCAATGTATTGGGCCTGGCCTAGCGCAATTTTATCGTAGTCGGAATACTGCAGTGCCATCTCGTCGCCGCCCAGATGCGAAAATACGTAGTCACGGCCGTATTCCCAGGCGCTGGTGGTGTTAAAGATATTGGACAACTTATTGACCAGCGTTGATTTTCCGCTGGACTCGCCCCCCAGAATCGCCACGGTACGAACGAAGAAAGGTTTCACCTCTGTGGGAATGTATTCCCAGTAGCGGAACGGGTTCTGTCTGATCTGAGAGCCGCTGATATTCATAAAGGAACGGTTCGGGTCGACCAGTACGGCGTCGATCCCGAGATGGGGCTTGTACTGGGGCGCATCCTGCTCTTCGCTGGTGTAGACGAAGTTAGGTTCGATACCTTTTTCCGCCATGAATTTTTTAATGCCTTGGCTCCAGACGTCCCAGCCGTGCGGATAGGGTTCCATACCTTCTTCGTTAAAGGCGTGAATATGGATATTTTTTTGATATTTGAAGGTTTGCAGCAGCCAGCGCAGGCGGTCGCTGACGGTCGGCTGCTGCGACATGGAGCTGTGTTCGAAGAGGGTGCGGTCCCTCTCTTCGTCGAACCCCATGATGACGTGCAGTTCGTCCACCTGGCTACAGGCGCGCTGGATCAAATAGATATGACCGGTATGCAGCGGGTAAAATTTACCGAACACGACGCCGATGCTTTTCTGATGGTAGGGGAATTCCAGCCCCAGGAAGCGGTGCAGCGCTTCCAGCTTCTGCGCGCTGGGGCTTTTGATTTTGGCGTTCAATAATTGGCTAAGGTAGCCTTTCGTCATCCCGGTGGCGTCGGCAACCTGCTGTAGGGTACATCCCTGTTGTTTGATAGCCGATTTGAGGTAATCGAATGGTGACATGATCCGGCGCTCCTTGTTTAGCTTACTAAACAAAATACCACAGGGGCCGGGTCATGATCCAAAGCTATCTGCCGTTACAGATCATCCAGAATGGCGAGCGCGTCCGCCAGCTTCTTAACGCCGAACACCTGCATGTTGGCTGGCGGCTTCTTGGGCATGTTGGCGAAGGGGACGATTGCACGCTTGAAGCCATGTTTGGCCGCTTCGGTGATCCGCTCTTGTCCGCTCGGCACCGGCCTGATCTCGCCCGCCAAACCGACCTCGCCGAAGACCACCAGATCCTGCGGCAGCGGGCGATCGCGCAGGCTGGAGACCAGCGACAGCAGCAGCGCCAGATCGGCGCTGGTTTCCGTCACTTTTACGCCGCCCACCACGTTGACGAACACGTCTTGATCGGACATCTGCAGGCCGCCGTGGCGATGCAGTACCGCCAGCAGGATCGCCAGGCGATTCTGCTCCAGTCCGACCGCCACCCGCCGGGGATTGGCCATCATGGAGTGATCCACCAGCGCCTGAATTTCCACCAGCAGCGGCCGCGTGCCTTCCCATACCACCATCACCGAACTGCCGGAAGTGATCTCATCGCCTCGGCTCAGGAAAATGGCCGATGGATTGCTGATTTCACGCAGACCCTGCTCCGTCATGGCGAAAACGCCCAGCTCATTGACGGCGCCAAAACGGTTTTTATGGCTGCGCAGCGTGCGGAAACGAGAGTCCGCGTCGCCGTCCAGCAGCACGGAACAGTCAATGCAGTGCTCCAGCACCTTTGGCCCCGCCAGCGACCCATCTTTGGTGACGTGGCCGACCATCACGATAGCCACTCCGCGGGTTTTGGCGAAGCGGGTCAAATAGGCGGCGGTTTCACGCACCTGAGACACGCTGCCCGGCGAGGACTGAATATCGGACAGGTGCATCACCTGAATGGAGTCGATTACCATCAGCTTCGGCTGTTCCTGCTCGGCGATCAGGCAGATCTGCTCAATGCTGGTTTCCGACAGCATGTTGAGATTCTGGGCGGGAAGGCCGAGCCGGTGCGCGCGCATCGCGACCTGCTGCAACGACTCTTCGCCCGTCACGTACAGGGTTTTCATCTGTTCGGACAGTTTGCACAGCGTTTGCAGCAGTAGGGTACTTTTACCGGCACCGGGGTTGCCGCCGATCAAAATGGCGCTGCCGGGCACGACGCCGCCGCCCAGCACCCGGTCGAACTCCTGAAAGCCGGTGGAGAAGCGAGGAAGCGCTTCGAGGCTGATGTCCGACAGTTTCTGTACCTTGCTGACCCCGGCGCTGTCGCCCGCATAGCTGGCGAAGCGGTCGCTGCGTGCTGACGACGGCGCGGCCGCCAGACGGACTTCCGTGATGGTATTCCAGGCCTGGCAGGCGCTGCATTGCCCCTGCCAGCGCGGATAATCAGCGCCGCACTCATTGCAGACAAAGGCGCGTTTAGCGGCTTTTGCCACGGTTTACCTCACTTCTTTATTTAACGTTGTTCGTGTCGCAGGCTGCCGCTGAGAATACACAGCACGCCGGTCAGGTCCGCATAGCGGATGCTGGTGGACGTTTGCGCATAGACCTTGGGTTTCGCATGATAGGCGATCCCGAGTCCTGCGGCTTTCATCATCAGCAGATCGTTGGCGCCGTCGCCGATGGCGATCGTCTGCTCCAGGGGGATCTCCAGCTTGTCGGCTAATTGCCGTAAGGTGTCCGCCTTATATTGGGCGTCGACGATCGGGCCTTCCACGTCGCCGGTCAGTTTGCCATCGCGCATGCCCATGGTATTGGCGACCGCTGCCACCAGATTCAGTTTCTGGCGCAGATAATCGGCGAAAAAGGTGAATCCGCCGGAGGCGATCGCCAGATGCCAACCGGCTTCCTGCAGCTGTTTGACCATCTGTTCCAGACCGGGCATCAGCGGGAGCGAGTCACGCACCTGCAGCAGGATATTCGCATCGGCGCCCTTCAGTGTGCCTACGCGTTCGCGCAGGCTGGAAGAGAAGTCGAGATCGCCTTGCATCGCGCGTTCGGTGATCGCCGCCACCTGATCGCCCACGCCCGCCAGGTTGGCGATTTCATCAATGCACTCGATCTGGATCGCCGTGGAGTCCATATCCATGACCAGCAAACCGGGCGAGCGCAGGGTGGGGTGATTCCCCATCGCGGCCACGTCCAGCCCCAGCGTGTGCGCGGACTCGGCGATATGCGGCGTCAGAATGCCCGCCAGTCGAACGACCTGATAGTCGCCTACGCTCCAGGCGCTCACGATGACCATCGGTTCATCCAGCAGGCGCTGCATACGGGATAACGCGTTTTTGTCGAGCGTGTCGCCGTAGAGCAGCCAGCCGGTGTTGCCCGCCCGATAGTCCAGCGGCATGACTTCGTCACCGCTGAGTGACAGCGGCAAATTGGGCCAGCAATTGATCTCAACGGGCAGATCGCGATAGGTCAAACGGTTCGACATGGGGTAAATCCTTTCCTGCGGGTGTTGTGTTGACGACGTAGAACGGTCATAAAGAGGACAATGATAAAACAACGCAACAAGCTATCCTATCGTCAACGCTTCTGGCAACATGAAACTCTCCAAATCGCTCAGGTGTTCCCATGGTTCGGGCTCGGTTGAAATTTCGCTTACATCGTACGGCTATTGTGCTGATCTGTCTGGCGTTGCTGGTGATCCTTATGCAGGGATCGTCGTACTTTAGCCTCAGTCACCAAATGGCGCGCTCTGAACAAGTTGAAGAGCTGACGCGGACGCTGACCCGTCAGGTTGCGTTTAGCCTGACCCCGTTGCTGGAAGGTAATGATGACAACAGCCAGCGGATCCACGACGTGTTGCGCAATCTGACCGACCGCAGCCGGATTCTGGACGCGGGCATCTATGCGCTGGACGGCACGCTGATATCGCGGGCCGGGGAGCAGATCCCGTTACGCGATCGGTTGGCGTTGGATGGCAACCGGGCCGGTAGCTACTTCAACCATCAACTGGTCGAACAGATCAACGGTAAAGATGGGCCGATTGGCTTCCTCCGCGTGACGCTGGATACCCACGTGTTGGCGACCGAAGCCAAACAGGTCGATAACACGACCAATATTCTTAGGTTGATGATCCTGCTGGCGCTGGCCATTGGCATCATTCTCGCGCGGACGCTGTTGCAGCACCGCCGTTCCCGCTGGCAGCAGTCGCCCTATCTGTTGACTGCCAATACGCCGGTGGAGGACGACGATCCGGATAACGATGACGAAAGTGGCGAGACGCCGCACGAGCCCGGTGCTCGTCGCTGAGCGCAGGCGGGCTCCTCAATCTTGCGCCATGCTTCATAAAAACGTCTCCCACCGTGAGCGCTGTGGGAGGCGCTGCTGACGAGAGGCTCGTTCACCGCCGTGGGGCCGATAAACGGCAAAGAAAAGGCGCGTCTTTCAGTCACCGATTGTTTATGACCGGTAAATCAGAGAAAATGCCCCGCTTAACGATTGATTTCCGCTCTGCCTGACGTGACATCGCTGCGATCTGATGCTGACGCCGGGTGCTAACCTGAAGAAGCCTGAACAACATGTCTCCAAGTGAATTTGCCCGCGAAGTCTCGAAACGACGGACTTTTGCCATTATTTCCCACCCTGACGCCGGTAAAACCACCATCACGGAAAAGGTTTTGCTGTTCGGACAGGCGATCCAGACCGCCGGTACGGTAAAAGGCCGCGGCTCTAACCAGCACGCCAAATCCGACTGGATGGAAATGGAAAAACAACGTGGTATCTCCATCACGACCTCCGTGATGCAGTTCCCGTATCGGGATAGCCTGGTCAATCTGCTGGATACCCCGGGGCATGAAGACTTCTCGGAAGATACCTACCGTACGCTGACCGCTGTCGACTGCTGTCTGATGGTGATCGATGCCGCGAAAGGGGTGGAAGATCGTACCCGCAAACTGATGGATGTCACCCGTCTGCGCGATACTCCGATTCTGACCTTTATGAACAAGCTCGACCGCGACATTCGCGATCCGATGGAGCTGCTGGATGAAGTGGAAAGCGAGCTGAACATCGCCTGTTCGCCCATCACCTGGCCTATCGGCTGCGGCAAGCTGTTTAAAGGGGTCTATCACCTTTATAAAGATGAAACTTACCTGTATCAGCGCGGGATGGGGCATACCATCCAGGAACTGCGCGTTATCAAAGGGCTGGATAACCCTGAGCTCGACAGCGCGGTCGGCGAAGAACTGGCGGCCCAGCTGCGTGAAGAGCTGGAATTGGTACAGGGCGCTTCCAATGAGTTCGAAGAAGAGGCTTTCCTGAGCGGCGATTTAACGCCGGTCTTCTTCGGCACCGCGCTAGGTAACTTCGGCGTGGACCACATGCTGGACGGCCTGGTCGACTGGGCGCCGACGCCGATGCCGCGTAAAACCAACGTGCGTGAAGTGGTCGCGTCGGAAGAAAAATTCTCCGGCTTCGTTTTCAAGATCCAGGCCAATATGGACCCGAAACACCGCGACCGCGTTGCTTTCATGCGCGTCGTGTCGGGTAAATATGAGAAAGGTATGAAGCTGCGTCAGGTACGGACCGGCAAAGATGTGACGATCGCGGACGCGCTGACCTTCATGGCGGGCGACCGTTCTCACGTGGAAGAAGCGTATCCCGGCGACATTATCGGCCTGCATAACCACGGCACCATCCAGATTGGCGATACGTTCACGCAGGGCGAAGACATGAAGTTCACCGGTATTCCGAACTTCGCGCCGGAACTGTTCCGCCGCATTCGCCTGCGCGATCCGCTGAGACAGAAACAACTGCTGAAAGGATTGGTTCAGCTGTCCGAAGAGGGGGCTGTGCAGGTATTCCGTCCGCTGATCAATAACGATCTGATCGTGGGCGCGGTAGGGGTACTGCAGTTTGATGTGGTCGTTGCCCGTCTGAAGACGGAGTACAACGTGGAAGCGGTTTATGAGTCGGTCAACGTCTCCACCGCGCGCTGGGTAGAATGCGGCGACGTCAAAAAGCTGGAAGAGTTTAAGCGTAAGAATGAGCAGCATCTGGCGCTGGATGGCGGCGACAACCTGTCCTATGTCGCCCCCACGATGGTCAACCTGAATCTGACTCAGGAACGTTACCCTGACGTACAGTTCCACAAAACACGCGAACATTAATATTCTGCTTAAGATTTACGCAGATGACATAAGCCAGGCTCACGCCTGGCTTTTTGCTATTTTATTATTATATTTCAGATAATTATCCCCCATATCCCCGGCGTCAGCTCTTGATTTACCGCACGGACAAATCCGAATCTCTCGAAATTGCTGTCTTTTTCATCACGTTGCCTGGGTTTTTACCCGCAGTCAGCTATAGTTAACAGTGTGTACGATATTTCTAGTTTGTTTCACTGTTAATTTAACGAGAGGCAGCGGGTTGTATTGAAGTGTTGGTAATTTACGGCATGACAATCTATTCGGTAGCCGATGCCGGCTACGATGCGCTAGCCCCGTGATTGACTCTTTATGAGCACATCCCGTGCAGTGGAACAGTGGTAGTGGCAACAAAAAGGAAGATCTAGATGAAAAAGACCAAGATTGCACAATCAGTAATGGCCGTTGTTCTGGGTACTATGTTGCTGGGCGGTCAGGCGATGGCAGAAGAAACGTTCAGCCAGAAAGTGAAGAACGTGGCCGATACCACCGGACAGAAAGTCGATAGCTCCATGACTTCTGCAGGGAATTATCTGGATGACAGCACGGTCACCGCAAAAGTGAAAAGCGCGCTGCTGGAAGATAAAACCATTGATAGCGGAGACATCTCCGTCGCGACATCTAAAGGCGTCGTAACCCTGAGCGGTTTTGTCGCAAGCCAGGATCTTTCCGCGCACGCGGTCAGCATCGCGAGCAAGACCGAGGGCGTGAAGTCCGTCAGCGATAAGCTGCAGGTCAAAGATGAAAAAGGTTCCCAGACAGTCGGCGCTTATGCCGGAGATACGGTAACCACCAGCAAAGTCAAAGCGAAATTCCTGGCGGACAGCATCGTTCCGTCTCGCCACATCAAAGTTGAAACGCATGACGGCATTGTGCAGCTGACCGGTCAGGTATCGACGGCGGCACAGTCTGCTCAGGCGGAAAGTTTGGCCAAGGCTGTTGAAGGGGTCAAAAGCGTCAAGAATGACCTGACGGTGAAATCCTAATTCAGCTCCGACTCCGGGTTATGCCGTTCCTCGGGTAACCCGCGATCACATCTGCGCGGCGGCTATCTCGCCGCCGCGCCTGTCAGGACGACTCACCGACGGTATCTTCGCTCAGGGCGGCTTCGGCGCCATCAGACCAATGAGCGCGGTTTCGGGCTCATGGTTCTGCCCCGTCGGATAGCCGCGTTGCGTTCTAAGACGCTGGCTGCAACAACATCACTTTAATCACCCGATATTGAAGGAGAGCGTATGTTTCGTTGGGGTATTATTTTTCTGATTGTCGCGCTGATCGCCGCCGCGCTGGGTTTCGGCGGACTGGCGGGTGTCGCGGCGAGTGCAGCTAAAATCGTCTTCGTGATCGGTATCATTCTATTCCTGATCAGTCTCTTCATGGGACGCAGGCGTCCATAGCGATAGCAGTCTGTAGGTGTCGCTAAGGACGTGAATGTGGAGTCTGTGCTGTATCACGTCTATCAACCGCCGGCCCGGCATCCACAAGGATGTGCGGGCCGGTTTTGTATTTAACGGAAAGGCTCGCCTGTCTTTTCGCGTCATCCCTCGGGGCGACGCCTTGCGCTGCGTTCATGGCGGCTCCCATTCGATATAAGGCCGGTGGCCCGGTCTGTTGCAGGCACATGTCGCGATGGGCGAGTAACTGCTATCCTCACAGCCTCTCATTCCGCATGGAGGTCGTATTTGCTTATGCCGGGTTTTGAACTGACCGCCAGCCAGACCGACCTGCGCTCTGACGCGCCGGGTCCGCTGATAGATACCCACTGCCATTTTGACGTTCCTTTGTTTTTGAATGACGAGTCTGACAGCGTGCGACGCGCTCAGGACGCGGGCATCACCGATATCATCATTCCCGCGGTGGACGCCCATCACTTCGATCTTATCCTTCAACTCTCCCAACGTTGGCCTGGCCTGCATGCGGCGCTGGGATTGCATCCGTTATATATCGATCGTCATGACGAAAAGGATTTAGCGTTGCTGGACGCCCGGTTGCAGTCGCATCGGGAAGGCGTAGTCGCGGTCGGCGAGATGGGGTTGGATCTCTATATGGATAATCCCCAGTTCGATCGCCAGTGCCATTTTCTCGGCGAACAGCTGGCGCTGGCTCGTCGTCACGATCTGCCGGTGATCCTGCACTCCCGGCGGACACATGATCGTTTGGCGGCGATACTTCGGCGGTGCCCTCTGCCGCGCACGGGCGTGGTGCACGGTTTTTCAGGTAGCTATGAGCAGGCGATGGTGTTTATCCGGCTGGGTTTTTATATCGGCGTTGGCGGCACTATCACCTATCCGCGCGCCAGCAAAACACGTCAAACGATAGCGAAATTGCCGTTGGAATTCCTGCTGTTGGAAACGGATGCGCCGGATATGCCCGTATCGGGTCATCAGGGTTCGCCCAATCGGCCGGAACGTATACGCGACGTATTTGCGTCGTTGTGTGAACTGCGGAAGGAAATGCCGATGGAGCTCGTCACGGCCCTGGCGGCGAATTCGCGACGTTTATTTCAAATTTGAACGAATAATCGGCGCGTTAGAACGATGGGTAAATCCTAATCACATGTTATCAATGATAAAAAAATTAACATCCGGTTCGATAATGCCGGAATAGTCCTTTTTTCTTCCCGCCAGACTTATCCATTTTCTTCTTCTGACCCACTCTACCCACTGCCGTTAGATGACGTTTTATTGTTTTATGACAATAGGTAACGTGATGAATAGTGGGTAGAAAGAGGAGAAATAATGCACTTTTATCCCAAAATATACAATATTTCAGAATATTTGACGTTTTTATTCATTTAATGTTGTATGCATCGTTGGTTGCTGCCGATAGGCCTTTTATCGCCCAACTTCTTCGTTTGTTAAGTTTTCTAAAGAGAAGGGGCGCACCCTGGCAGTAGCATAGGCTTTCTTATTTATTACTTTCTCTACTAAAGGGATTTTCCATGGAAATATTAATGAGTCTGGTGGGGATGGCCGTACTCATCCTGGTCGGAATCATGCTGTCTAATAACCGTAAGGCAATAAACGTTCGCACGGTTGTCGGCGCTTTTTTGATCCAGATCTGTATTGGCGTATTGGCGCTATATGTTCCCCTGGGCCGACAGGTTCTTGCCAGTATCACTTCCGGCGTAGGTAACGTCATCGGCTATGGCAATGACGGGATCGCTTTTATGTTCGGTGGCCTGGCCTCGGATAAAATGTTCGAGATCTTCGGCGGCGGCGGTTTTGTCTTTGCGCTGCGGGTACTGCCGATGATTGTGTTCTTCTCTTCCCTTATCGCGGTGCTGTATTACCTCGGCATCATGCAGTGGGTCGTTCGTCTGCTGGGCGGCAGCCTACAGCTGCTGTTGCGGACGTCGCGCACCGAATCTCTCTCCGCCACCGCGAATATCTTTGTCGGCATGACCGAGGCGCCATTGGTGGTGCGTCCCTACATTGCGGGCATGACGCAGTCCGAACTCTTTGCCGTCATGTGCGGCGGGCTGGCCTCTATCTCCGTTTCCGTTCTTGCGGGCTATGCGCAGATGGGCGTGCCGCTGGAGTATCTGATCGCCGCTTCCTTTATGGCCGCGCCGGGCAGCCTGCTGTTTGCCAAGCTGATCATGCCGGAAACGGAACAGACGCATGACCGTGATACGGTTCAACATTTCGACGGTGAAGAACAAAAACCGAGCAATGTCATCGACGCGGCGGCGGGCGGTGCGGCGTCAGGTTTGCAATTGGCGCTAAATGTTGGCGCAATGTTACTGGCTTTTATCGCTTTGATTGCTTTACTTAACGGTATCCTCAGCGGTGTTGGCGGCTGGTTCGATTATCCGCAGCTGTCTCTGGAGCTGGTTCTTGGCTGGATTTTTGCACCTGTGGCATTCCTGATCGGTGTGCCGTGGAGTGAAGCAACGGTGGCAGGTTCATTCATCGGTCAGAAGCTGGTTGTTAATGAATTTGTGGCCTATTTGAATTTGAGCTCCTACCTCAAACCTGACGATGTGGTTGCGGCCTCCGGTTTACAGGTACTGTCTACACACACGAAAGCGATTGTCTCTTTTGCACTGTGCGGCTTCGCCAATTTGTCCTCTATTGCCATTCTCATTGGCGGTTTGGGCAGCATGGCGCCGAATAGACGTCCGGACATTGCCCGCTTCGGAATGAAAGCCATTGCGGCAGGGACGCTATCGAATCTGATGAGCGCCAGTATCGCCGGTTTCTTTCTGGCTTTGTGAGTCGTGTTTTACAGGGAGGTAGCGCCGCTGCTTCTCTGTACTGTGAACTAGTGGCACATGCGCTATGTTCCGCTTGAAGAGTTAAAGAATATGCTTTCTGTTTTTATAGAAGATATCGAGTGGGTTACGTTCCGCCAGGCTGACAGCGACGCTATTTACCCTGGGGTAGGGGCGCGCTGTCATTTTTCCCTGCGGACTTATCGTGATGATTTGTTCTTTCGCGCAGGGATTCCTTTTACAGCAGAAATTGCACGCTCAGTGCCTAAGCGTCGGGCTGAGTATCTGGCCGGACGTCATCTCGCCCGCCGGGTGCTCGAACGCCTGGGGGTTGAGCGATACACATTGAAAAACGGCGAGGATCGTTCGCCGCAGTGGCCCGACTTTATCGTTGGGTCGTTGAGCCATAACGCAGACTGCGCGCTCTGCGCGGCCCATATGCGTCAGGATACGGCCTCCTACGTCGGATTGGATGTCGAGACGGTCATGAGCGAGGAGCGGGCGAACAGCCTGTGGCCGGGGATCATCAACGATGAAGAGTTCGACTGGTTGCATGAGACGTTCCCCGGTCGTTTCTCGACGTTGCTGACGCTGGCGTTCTCCGCCAAGGAGAGTTTGTACAAGGCGCTGTATCCGCAGGTGAAACACTATTTTGATTTTCTGGATGTCAAACTTGTGACGCTGGACAGCGTCCGGCACACCTTCACTCTGGAACTGTTGTGCGACCTGTCGCCCGACTTCCCGAGGGGGCGGCGCTTTAGCGGGACGTATCAACTGCGAGAGCAGGATGTGATCACGTTTATTTATCACCAATAATGGATAACGGCACGCTCGAAGGAAGTCGACGATGAAGATGACGGGGAACACGTTGCTAATCACCGGCGGTGGTTCTGGGATAGGTCGCGGACTGGCGGAAGCCTTTCATCGCGCGGGCAACCAGATCGTCATTGCCGGGCGCGACGTCTCCCGTTTGCGCGAGGTCGCCTCTGCCCATCCGGGCATGGCGTATCTCGCGCTTGACCAGCGTTCTCCGGACGGCGTGGCGGCTTTCGTCCAGCAGCTGACGGCGCGTTTTCCCACGTTGAATGGCGTGATCAATAACGCAGGAATCCAGCGGCGGGAAAAGGTGACCGAACGTGACTGGCAGACGGTGCAGGAGACGATATCCACCAATCTGTTGGGGCCGATTTACCTGACCACCGCTTTGTTGCCGCATCTGCTTCAGCAACCCCGTGCGGCGATCCTTAACGTGACGTCCGAACTGGCGTTTATGCCGCAGGCGGCCACGCCAACGTACTGCGCGAGTAAAGCCGCGCTGCACTCTTATACGCAATCGCTGCGTTTTCAGCTGCGCGATACCGCGGTGCAGGTCATAGAGGTGATCCCGCCTTGGGTGCAGACAGGTTTGCAGGGTGAGCAAGGGCACGATCCGCGGGCGATGCCGCTGGACGTGTTTATCAATGAGACGATGGCATTGTTGCAGGCGAATCCCGAGTCAGAGGAGATTGTCGTCGCGCGGGCTCGTCCGCTGCGTGACGCGCCGCGCAGTGAGGGCTACGACGCGCTGCTTCAGGCTTTCAATTCGCCAGAGGCGGAGTGACCTCGCGAAAGCCGTTATTCGAAAAAGAGATGCAAAACAGGCGGAACTTCGGTTCCGCCTGTTTTTTTTAGTGAATGCTCACTTACTTATGAGCCTTACATCATCAGCCTGTTTCAGGAACGCTACGCGGCGCGTCCGCCCAGATACAGCTCTCGCATACGTGGATCGTTGAGCAGCTCGCTCGCGTTGCCTGTCAGTGCGACTTTTCCCAACGCCAGCACATAGGCCCGGTCTGAGATATGCAGGGCTTCCATGGCATTCTGTTCCACCATCAATATCGCTACGTTCTCTTCCCGACGAATTGCCTGAATGGCGTCGAAGACATCCGTCAGCATTTTGGGCGAGAGCCCGGCGGAAGGCTCGTCCAGCAGCAGGGTTGCGGGCCGGGGCATCAGGGCGCGAGTCAGCGCCAATATCTGACGCTCCCCGCCGGAAAGCGCCGATGCCGTTGCGCGCCATTTCTTGCGCAGCAACGGATAGCGTTCGCACAGCTCTTCCATTCGCTGTCGGCGCTGTCTGTCCGGCAGAAACTGACCGCCGGTTTGCAAATTTTCCTTGATAGTCAGGTTGTTGAAGACGTTGTCCGTCTGGGGCACAAAGCCAAGTGAGCACTCACGAACTTTGCGATGGATCGGGATTCTGCCCACGTCACGATCGTCCAACAGAATCTGCCCGCCGCGTGGCGTCAGGTAGCCCGCGATGCATTTCAACAAGGTTGACTTACCACAGCCGTTGGGGCCGAGCAGCGTGACGATTTCCGCGTTATCCACCTGCAGGGAGATGCCCTGAAGGATGTCGATGCCGGGGGTATAGCCAGCCACGACGTCGTGCAACGTAATCATACGGCCTCCTGTTGAGTCTGGGCGCTGCGGCCCAGATAAGCGTCCAGCACCTGCTGATTATTCGCCAACTCGTCCGGATGGCAACTGGCGACGATGTGCCCGCGATCCAGTACGATACAGCGCTGGCACAGCTCGCGAATGAAGTGCATATCGTGTTCAATAATCACCAGCGACAGCCCCTCGCGATTCAAACGTAGTAGCGTCTCCACAATATCCCGTCGCAGGTTGGGGTGAACGCCAGCCATCGGCTCGTCCAGCATCAGAATCTGCGGATCGCCCATCAGCGCACAGGCGATGCCCAGCAGCTTTTTTTGACCGCCGGACAGCGCTGCGGCGGGCAGGTCGCGGACGGGATTAAGCAGCAGCGCGTCAATCAACGCCTGCGCTTTGGCGCGGTCTGCCTGTTCGGCGCGTCGAGTCGCCGGTAGCGACAGCAGACTGCTCCAGAAACCGTGATGCCGCGTGCCCGCCGTCATCACCACTTCCATCACCGTCATTTTTTGCGGCATAGCGGGGAGCTGGAAAGTGCGTGCAACACCGGACTGAATGATGCGATGCGTCGGCAACTTATCGATACGTTGCCCGGCGACGTGAATAGCGCCGCCATCTATCGGGGTGAATCCTGAAATCGCATTCAGCAGCGTACTTTTTCCTGACCCGTTTGGCCCCAGCAGACCGAGGATCTCTCCTTGATGCAGGGTAACGTTGACGCCCTCGAGTACGCGGTTACCGCCGAAGGCTTTACTGACATTCTCGATCTGCATCAGTGGCGTCATGACGGCACCTTCCTTAATTTTTCAGGCAGCAATCCGCCGGAACGCCACAGCAGGCAGGCCAGCAGAATAACGCCGACCGTGCCCAGACGCAGCGCGCCGGTGATATCGGAACCGATATTAAACAGGTCTTTGGCGAAAGGAATGAAGGTATACAGGCATTCGACGACCAGAACGCCCAAGAGCACGCCCGCGACATTGCCGATACCGCCGATCATCACCATGCTCCAGATCAGGAAGGTTTCGGAGGGCAGAAGGTAATCGGGGCTAACGTAACTGGTGTAATAGGCCATCAGGATCCCCGCGGCGGTGGCGATCGCCGCGCTGCACATCAGCGTGCGGCATTTCAGCCATTGCAGGTGATAGCCCATGCATGTCGCCAGCTGAGGCTGTTCGCGCATCAGACGTAGCGCCCGGCCGAAGCGGCTTTTACCCAACCGATGGGAGATGATTGCCACCAACGCGACGGACAACAGGATCACCACGGCGAAAATCAGTCCGTCGCCCTGCGTAGAGCCGGTGGACCATGCTGGGACGATGTTGCCCAGTCCTTGCGCGCCGCCGGTCAGCAAGTCTTCATTGATCGCGATCGTGCGAATGATCTCGGCGACGGCCAGGGTGGCAATTCCCCAGTAATCCGCTGCCAGCTGGCGGCCCAGCACCGACATGCCTGCGCCGATCAACAGGGAAAGCGCCATGCCGAACGCGCTGGCTTCGACAAAAGAAAGCCCCAACCGAGCGCCAATTCCGGCGGAGTAAGCGCCGATACCGACAAAGGCGATATGGCCGAAGTTGAGCAGTCCAGCGTAGCCCGCCTGGATATTCAGCGCAAGCGCAATCAGGGCGTAGATGCCGGTGATGCTAATAAGATGGAGCAGGAAATCAGACACGGCGCACCTCCCGGTTAAACAGGCCGTAAGGACGCAGCAGCAGCGCCAGCAGCAGAATGACGAACGACGCCGCATTGATGTAGGTGACGGGGATGAACACCAGTTCACTGCCGAATAGCCAGCCGAAGTCGAGGTTAGTGACCAGCGTTTCGGTAGCCGCAATCAGCAGCGCGCCGAAGACGGCGCCTAGCGGATTACCCAGCCCGCCCAGAATGGCGGCGGCCAGAATCGGCAGCAGCAGATCGCTGCCCTGATTAACATAGGCACTGGAGTTAAGCGCCAGCATGGAGCCGCCGAGTCCTGCCAGCGTACCGGCGATGAAATTGACGGTATGCACCAGCGCATCGGCGTTCAGGCCCGATGCGGCGGCCAGATCGCGGTTGCTCGCCAGAGCCCGAATGGAGCGTCCGAGCGAGGTATAGAACAGCAGCGCGCCGAAGGCGACCAGCAACACCATTGTGACGCCCAGCGTCCACAGTTGGTTACGGGAAACGAAGCTATCGGCCAGCGAGATCGTCGGACTGAGCGGCAGGTTGTAGCTGACGGGCGACGATCCGGCGATCCCCAGAATCAGGGCGATCAGGATCATCGATACGGCCAGCGATCCGATCATGGCGCTTGCCGGCCCGGACTGCGCCAGGCGACGAAAGATCCCATGATGCAGCAGCGTCGCCATCGCACCGGTCAGTACGCTAGCCAGTAGGATAGCCAGCAGGAACGGACAGCCGATCCGCAGCAGCGCGGCCGTCATGAAGGAACCCACCATCGCATATTGCACGTGCGCCACGTTGGCGAACCGCACCAGCCCGTAAACCAGACTCAGGCCGAGCGCGATGGGCGCCAGGTCCGCAGTGCGGAGCAAGGTATCGAGAATGAACTGAAGCATAGACTCTTCCTGAAAGGGAACCGGGGCGCGAACGCCCACTAACGCTTAGCGCAGTTCCTGAATACCGTTAACGACTTTGACCTTTTTGTACGGCTGGGTCTGGCGCTGGTTATCGGCGCCGAGATTCAGCGGTCCGGTCACGCCGTCAAAATGCGGCGCGATGCTCTGCATGGCTGCCTGCAATGCTGCCGGGTCGGCGTTGCCCGCTTTGTTGATCGCGGCGGCGGCCAGCGTGATGCTGTCGTAGGCATAGCTGCTGTAGGCGGACTGCGGCGCAGTACCATAGCGCTGTTTAAACCGGTCAATGTAACCTTGCCCCTGATCGCCAGTACCGGCGACTTCCATCCCCACTCGGCCTTCAATGTACTCTGCCGGCGTGTTGGCGGTGCTCATGGTCAGATACATGCCGTACCACGGCGTTTTGTTCAAACCCAGCTCGTAGGATTCGCGGTTGAGCACCACCGCATCCTGACCGTAGGTGGTGTAGACGTAGGCGTCCGGTTTGGCGCGTGAGAGCTGGCTTAGCTCGCGGCGGTAGGAGGACTGGCCGCCGGTGTAGAGCATTTTGGCGACGACTTTGCCGCCCAGCGCCTGAAAATCTTTATTGAACTGATCCAGCATGCTCTGGCCGTAGGCGCCATTGGGGGCGACGAACGCCACTTTGCGGTAGCCCATCTCATACACGTCTTTGGCGGAGAATCGCGTCGCCAGGTCGGCCAGGCCGATCACGCTATAGGAGTATTTACCCACGTTGCGCATATCGGTGCTGGAAGAGGTGATATTGATATGCACGCGCTGATTTTTCACCAGATATTGCCCGACAGGGAGGGTGACGCTGGAGGAGAACTCCCCGGCGACCAGCGGCACGTTGTTGACCTGCGTCAGTTTGCGTACGGCATCAAGCGCGGTGACCGGACTACCCGCGGAATCCTCAATAATCACAGCCAGTTTCTGACCGTTAACGCCGCCGTGCGCGTTAACCTGATCCACGGCTAATTCGATTCCCCGACGCATGTCTTCGCCGATAGTGGCGCTGACGCCGGTCAGCGGCAGAATAGCGCCGATGGTCACATCCGCTTGTGCGGGCAGGGTGGCGCCGAAGAGTGCGCCGCCGAGCAGCGCTGAAGCTAAGAAAGCCTGACGAAAATGCACGGTCATACCTGTTTCTCCTGGTCGGAATCATCAATAAGGCGGAGCTGTAGTGGGCTTCATCCCTGGCGTTGTTATTAATATTTTGAGACTGCCACCGTCAGGGCGGAACACCCCGCAATCCGGGGCTTCACCAAGTGAATGACATAGTGAATGATGAAGTGAATACACTTTGCCAGAAACGTTGGAGCAATTGCTATGCCACCCCGGTCGAAAAACGAGCTTCGGCGGGAAAGCGGGAAGCCATTTTTCTTTCGGATAAATAATATTTACAGTAATAACAAGGAGTCACGTTATAAATTCAAAGAGAGAAACGGGACCTTTATTATTTATACGGAATACGAATAGATAATAAATAGATGGAATAAAACCGTTGTTCTGTACGAAATTGCTTCAGATTGGTGCATGTAGATTCACCGTTGTGCAAGATTTCATTGTTTCATCATTATCGCCTTATTTTCTGTTTCTCGTTATTAACAAGGTTGGGATTGTATTTTCATTCTTGGTTTTAGGTGTGGATAGAGGTGTATGCACATCGCCGTTGTGTTATGAATTCAGGCATGTTATCAATTCAATTAAGCTCATTTACGCCGTACTTAATAGGGCGCTCATCCCCGAATACGGTAATGAATCATTAAAATCCCGTGCCAACCCCGTGTCGGCTGTCGAGAGGAAATAACGTGCCGGTGAGTTCGAAAACAGTGCGCAGTGCGGACAGCGTGGAAAAAGTGTATGAAGCGGTGAAAGCGCTGGCGATCGATTATCACTTTAAACCGGGCGAAAGAATTAACGAAGTTGAGCTGGCTGCGCGTCTGGGCGTATCTCGCACGCCGGTCCGGGAGGCGCTGAATCGTCTGGCGCAGGATGGCTTTATGAGCTTCGTCCCCAACCGCGGTTTTTACTCTCGCGACATTACGCCCGAAGGTGTACACGACCTCTATGAAATGCGCGCGATTGTCGAACAGGCTGCATTCCGACTGGCTTGCCAGCGGGCCAGCGAGGAAGAAATAGAACAAACGGCGGCGATTTGGGAAGAGAGCTGCCGGGCGCTTCCAGACCCGGAAACCATCTCGGATTGGACCAAAGTGGCTGAGGACGATGAAGCTTTTCATCTGGCTATTGCCCGCATCACGCGTAACCGTCGACTGTACGAAACGCTTGAGAGTTTGAACTCCCTGATCCGCTTTTTCCGCCGAATCGATCTGGAAACGCCCAGCCGTCGTAATAATGCCTACGATGAACATATCGGTATTATCGATGCGTTGCGTCAGCGTGATATTGAACGCGGCGCGGCGCTAATGGAAAAACATGTTTCGCTCAGCGCCGATCACGCTATCGCGGTAACAAAAGAAGGGCTGGCGCGTATTTATTTCGGAAAATTAGATCATTTTAAATAATCTCTGCGGGAACATCCCGAATAAAGCGCCTTTAGGGGTGATGCGCCAAAATATACAAAGATAAGCGGTCTTGCTTTATTCCATCGCAGAACTATCGCGGCCATGAAATAGCCACAAAAGAAAAGTTGATGCTTTCGTTTAGCTTATTGGTGCCCACGTCGTTGACGATGGGCGTGTCTCTTTGCTGAGAAAGCGGCGCGCGCCAAACAGTGATACCGCGCAAAACAAAGCACCGCTTCACTGGATGACCGAAAGACCGTTTGAATGGGCAACGTTCTGGGCCATTAGACGACGTTGGCGGATGTTGCCGAGCCCTGTCTGCGGTCGGGTAAAAAGGGAATCGGGCCGCTTCGGGCCACGCGCCCGTTAATCACACAGAATCTGTTACGTCATTTTTAGGGGAAAATCATGAGTCAAATTCACTTTATCGGGGCAGGGCAAATGGCGGAAGCCATTATTCGGGCGGCGCTGAACAGCGGCAAGTTGGCGCGTGATGCTGTGACGCTGGAGGATATCGACGCCTCACGGATCGCCACGCTCACGGAACGTTACCAGCTGACATCATCCCTGAGTGGGGATGCCGCGCTGGCTGCAGCCGACTACATCGTGGTGGGCGTTCGCCCGCAGGATGATATCGCCGCGGTGTCTGCTCGCATCTGTCAGCACGCGGCACCCGAGGCGACAGTGGTGTCCATCATCGCTGGCGTCACGCTGGCGACCCTGACCGAACAGCTCGGCGAAACACGCCCCATTGCGCGCGTGATCCCGAATACGCTGACGGATACCGGCTACGGTTACAGCGGCGCGGTGCTGAACTCACAGGTCGAAGAAGCGCCGCTCTGCGAATTCCTCGAAAGCTTTGGCAAGGTGATGCTACTGGAAGAGCGGCTGCTGGATATTTTTACCGGCTTCGGCGTCGCGGGTCCTAACTACGTCTATTATTTCATCGAGTCGCTGGTCGATGCCGGTGTCTTGGCCGGGTTGCCACGCCAACAGGCGACGCAGGTCGCCTATGAAAATCTGGTCGGTGCGGTCGCGATGCTCAATATCAGCGGCAAACATCCGCGCCAGCTGCTGGACATCAATAACTCGCCGGCGGGTGTTGGTATGCATGGTCTGTACGAGTTGAACAACAGCGACTTTGCCGCCGGGCTGCAGCGTAGCGTGCTGGCGGCGGTCAAACGCACCACTGAACTGGCGAAATCATAAGCGACACGCCCGGTCCCGCGAGGACATTCCTAATAATGAATACCGTGCCGAAGCGGCTCTGTGCCGCGGTTCGGCACGGTATCCTGCTCCCCTCAGCCCATTTCCCATCACGACGCATCGTTATCATGCAAGGTATCGCTTATTGATTCGATAACGACAACGCATTAGCCCGTCACGGCGCACTTCTGTACTTTAGCCCCATACCAACACGCATGAGGATAAAGTGATGTCAGTAATTAACACCAAAGTTAAACCATTCAAAAACACGGCTTTCAAAAACGGTGAGTTCATCGAAGTTACTGAAAAAGACATTGAAGGTAAGTGGAGTGTGTTCTTCTTTTACCCGGCTGACTTTACGTTTGTCTGCCCGACCGAACTGGGCGACGTGGCTGATTACTACGACGAATTCCAGGAGCGTGGCGTAGAAATCTACTCTGTGTCTACCGATACTCATTTCACGCACAAAGCGTGGCACGGCAGCTCAGAAACCATCGGCAAGATCAAATACACCATGATCGGCGACCCGACTGGCCAGCTGACTCGTAACTTCGAAAACCTGCGTGAAGCTGAAGGCCTGGCAGACCGTGGTACCTTCATCGTCGATCCTCAGGGCATCATCCAGGCAGTTGAGATCACCGCTGAAGGCATCGGCCGTGACGCATCCGACCTGCTGCGCAAAGTGAAAGCCGCACAGTACGTTGCCGCTCACCCGGGTGAAGTTTGCCCTGCCAAATGGAAAGAAGGTGAAGCGACTCTGGCTCCGTCTTTGGACCTGGTCGGCAAAATCTAAGCCTGCTCTCGCTAATACTCTATTGATGTTTTTATCGGGTGCTCAGCACCCGATTTTTTTCGCACTGAGGGATAATCAATGCTCGACAATACAATGAAAGTCCAGTTGAAAGCCTACCTGGAAAAATTAACCAAACCTGTTGAGTTAGTCGCGACGCTGGATGACTCAGCAAAATCTTCTGAAGTCAGAGAGTTGCTGACTGAGATCGCCGGATTATCCGCACAGGTCAGTTTCACCGAAAACAACGACCTGCCAGTGCGTAAACCCTCTTTTCTTATTACCAATCCGGGTTCTCAGAGCGGTCCGCGTTTCGCCGGCGTACCGATGGGACACGAATTTACTTCCTTGGTGCTGGCCTTGCTACAGGTGGGCGGGCACCCGTCTAAAGAATCCCAGGAATTACTGGACCAGATTCGCGGTCTGGATGGCGAGTTCCATTTCGAAACTTACTACTCGCTGTCTTGCCACAACTGCCCCGATGTCGTTCAGGCACTGAACCTGATGTCAGTGCTGAACCCGAATATCACTCATAGCGCGATCGATGGCGGCGTATTCCAGGACGAAATCGAGAGCCGTAACGTCATGGGCGTTCCGACCGTGTTCCTGAACGGCGAACACTTCAGCCAAGGTCGTATGACCCTGAGCGAAATCGTCAACAAGATCGATACCGGCGCCAGCGCTAAGCAGGTTGAACAGCTGAACCAGCGTTCGGTCTACGACGTCCTGATCATCGGCAGCGGCCCTGCCGGAGCGGCGTCTGCCGTCTACTCTGCGCGTAAAGGGATCCGCACCGGTCTGATGGGCGAACGTTTCGGCGGCCAGATCCTGGATACCGTAGACATTGAAAACTACATTTCCGTGCCGAAAACAGAAGGCGCAAAACTGGCGACCGCGCTGAAGAGCCACGTCGATGACTACGATGTCGATGTGATCGACGCGCAGACCGCGACGGCGCTGATCCCCGGTGCCGAGCCCGGCATGCCGCATCAGATTGAAACTGCCTCCGGCGCGGTACTGAAGTCTCGCACCATCATCATCTCTACCGGCGCTCGCTGGAGAAATATGAATGTGCCGGGCGAAGATCAGTATCGCACCCGTGGTGTGACCTACTGCCCGCACTGTGACGGCCCGCTGTTTAAAGGCAAGCACGTGGCGGTCATCGGCGGCGGTAACTCTGGCGTCGAAGCGGCCATCGACCTGGCTGGCGTGGTGAAACATGTGACGCTGTTGGAATTCGCGCCTGAACTGAAAGCAGACTCCGTGCTGCAGGATAAAGTCCGTAGCCTGCCGAACGTTGATATCATTGTTAACGCGCAGACGACGGAAGTGAAAGGCGACGGCCAGAAAGTGACCGGACTGTCGTATAAGGATCGCGTTAGCGAAACTGAACACGAGCTGGCTCTGGAAGGGATCTTCGTTCAGATCGGTCTGCTGCCGAACACCCAATGGCTGGAAGGGACGGTGGCGAGAAACCGCATCGGCGAAATCGAGATCGACGCGAAATGCGAAACCAGCGTTAAAGGCGTCTTCGCGGCGGGCGACTGCACCACCGTGCCGTACAAGCAAATCATCATTGCCACCGGCGAAGGGGCGAAAGCCTCGCTGAGCGCGTTTGATTACCTGATCAGAACGCAGTCGGCATAACCGTCTGTACGGCGCTGGGGCGCCGTAAACAATATCCTTGTTGTGTTTGTGTCTGAAGAACCGCTCAGCTTGGCTGGGCGGTTTTTTTTCGTCTGTATCCAACGCGTCGCGAGATCTTTAGTCTTGTTGGTTCTTAGGGGTCAACACGTCTGATAAGGGATCGCGAGAGACGTGGCCTAAGGGGCGTGTCACAGGGTTGCAAACCGCGTTAAGTCTTGAGCTAACCTCCCGCCGTTATCCACCGAGCGACAAAACGGCCCTCTGAGGCCTCCATTTTTCCTCTAGCCGTTGGCATTGAATAGCCCCTCTCTTCGCCTTATTACGCGTTTGAGCGTGTTTAACGCCTTGAGTCATATCGCTGACGCCGAAGATCGATATCTCTTTTATCGGCACATTTACTCGTTAATCCCCGTGAAATGCAGAACGGAGGGATTGGGGGGGAATATCAGAGCTGAAAAGAATGATGGAGCAAAAGCGACTGACATTATGGTCGGCCAAACCCCCTGCCAGAAACAGCGATACAGGCGTGCTGAACAGTGATGACCTGTATCGGCCAGAAAGAACGTCCGTTAATCAATGAATCGCCTCATACAGGCACTTTCATGCCCAATACGAGGGCATCGTCACCACGGGCTTTTTCGTCGGACCTACGGGGGTAACATTGCATTGCTTCTTTTTCTTCTATCAATTTGCTGCTGTTATAACTGAGTCGCTATTATTAAAAATAAATACGATCGAGTTCTCGTTTTTAAATATTTTATCCCTAGATTTAATCGTATTTTCAAGTGCTATTTTTTATAGGTTTTTGGGATAAGGGCCGTCTTTGGTGGAAATGAATTAATATAATTATTTACCAATTTAACCTATTCGCGTCAGCAGAGTGTAAATCTAGGCTCAATTCGAAAAATAACTGATTTACCCACTAAAGTTTTATTAAATAATACCGTTTATACAGACTCGCCAACACAAATAGGGAACGCACCATGAAACACATTCATTCTTTTTTCAAAATCGTATTACCCGTTATCTTTATAATGGTTTTGCCAAAAACGTTTGCTGACTCTGGCGTTATTCATTTCCGGGGAGCGATTGTGGAGTCTCCTTGTGAAGTGGTCCCAGATGCCCAGCACATCGCGGTTAGCTGCTTCCGCGCTGGGAAAAACCAGGTAATTCAGGTAAATAACCAATCGCAGTCCAATATTTTACCTCAGAATATTGGTTATGTGAAAACGACAACGCTCGAACCCGGAGTGAAGTCCATGGTTATTAATTACAACTGATTCATCGAGTTAAAAAATCAGGAATATGCCTGGCTATTTTAATAATAAAAAACTAACTCTAATAACAAAACTGTCAGGGATGACATTTCCCCTATATTAATCATCACCTTCCATTTTTAATTTTTAAAATCCCCCTTGGACTTGACACACTTCCTGTTATTTTCTTTATTAAATTGCATGCGAATTATTATCACGATTATTTAATATCAGACCGTGATGGCTCGCGAAAAAACGGCGATGAAAGGTGAGCGTTCTTTAGTAAATCGAGGAAGGCAACGCTCTGCCCGATGTTCTAAGGAAGGTGCCTCTATCGCATCGCATCATATCCGTTCTAAACGACATCGTCGGGGCGTCGTGACGTTGCGAGCGTAGGAGGGACGACGACGTCGTCAGCTCTCGTTTAAGCCGCGTTCCGTTACGCCGTCTCCACTGACGACGACAGTGCTGTCAAAAATGTCTTTACCCTCTCTTTTTGCGCGAAAAGGCCAGACGTTCTTCTGCGACAGGTTATGCGACCAAAGCTCAATAGAATGATATGGATGGGGGGCTTAATTCCTTTATTTCCTTGACCAAATAACACGTTTATTTCGATTTATTTAGCTAAGTGAAATAGGCATATATAGAGGAACACATTGAATATTAACCAATGTTTATTAGCCTCCTTATTTTTTATAAAAATGACTTATTTTTAATTATTTATTTTCGTTGATCTCATTTTACATGGCCTTGTATTTAAAATATTTATTCATGAATCGCGCAGAATTAAAAATACTATTGTATTATATTAAAATACAACCGTTACATTACCTATTCAAAACAATAATTTCATTGACATATTTTGCACACATTGCGAGGAGAGAGCTATGGCATCTGAGAGTGAGATCGTCATTTATAAAGGTTATAAAATCCATGTTGATAAAAACATATACAACCCGGAACTAAAGACAGCGATTTTTATCAATGGCGCATTAGCCACATCGTCTTCATTTCTTATTTGGGTAAAACACCTAAAAGGAAAGGTAAATACGATTCTTTTCGATTTCCCTTTTGCCGGTAAATCCAAGCCGTTAAATAATTCACTGGATATCATCACGAAAGAACAGGAGGTGGATATTATCAACTTCCTGATAAGACGTTATCGGCCTGAGATCATCATGTCCGTTTCCTGGGGCGGCCTTGGGGCGCTAATGGCTGCCTCACAAAACAATGACATCCTTGAGATGGCTGTGATCGCGGCTTTCTCTATGACGATCAATGAAAAAATGGAACGTTATATTCTCCAAGCCCGTGAGTACGTTTATCAGCATGAGTTCGAAGCGGTAGCGAATCTGTTGAACAATGAGGTGGGAAAATACCTGCCGAGATTATTTAAAAGAACCAATTTTAACCACGTGGCTCATCTGGATGAGCATGAATATCGGCAGGCGTGTTTTCACCTCGATCAAATCCTGATGTTAAGGGATTACGACTACGAAAAATTTATTAGCAAGATATCCATTCCGGTCGTATTTATTAACGGCGAAAAGGATGAATACACCACGGCTAAAGAGGTCAGAAATCTTGATAAATACCTCGATGATGCTCGATTCTATACCCTGAAGGATGCCGGTCACTTTCTTGACCTAGAGAGTAAGGCGGCTTCTTTAGGGGTGAAATCGATATTCGAAGAGATTTTTATTAACCAGCAGGAGTTCGTATGAATGTGTTTTTGGCGACCCTTGGATCGTCGGGTGATGTATTTCCTTTTATTTTGATTGGCGAGCACATGGCCAAACGTGGCCATAAGGTATTTCTGTGCACCAACCCTTATTTCAAAGGTTTGGCCGAGTCTCGCGGGTTGAATTTTATTAGCGTAGGCTCAACCCAGGAATATATCGCAGGGGTGCATTCAAGAGCGCTGTGGGACAAAAAAACGGCCTTAGATACCCTGTGCCGCTACATGCTGAACCAGCAGGAGGAGATGTATCAGCAGTTGGAGAGGGTCATCGATAGCTCTTCGGTGCTGCTCACGTCGCTCTGGTCTTTTTCCGCCAAAGCGTTAGGGGAGAAGAAAGGCTGCTGTACGCTCCCGGTACGCGTGGGGCCTTCGACGTTTTTGTCGTGCTACAACCTGCCGCAGCATGGAAAACTGGCGCTGGCGAACAAGCTCCCGATGCCGCTGCGTAAAGGCATGGTCTCCCTGTTCGAAAAAAAGGTGTTGGATAAACGGCTCTGCGCAGAGGTCAACGCGCAGAGATCGCGCGTGGGCCTGCCACCGATCAAACGGATTCTGTCGCAGTGGGTTCACTCGTCCGCGGACGGGCTCATTTGTCTGTTTCCCGAGTGGTTCGTCCATCCGCAGCCAGACTGGCCGCGCAATGCCAACCTCGTGGGACTGCCGTTGTTTGAAGCGCAAGACGCGCCCGCCGACGAAGAGCTGGCCCGTTTTCTGGAAAGTGAAACGGTGATGTTCTCTCCGGGCTGGTCGCTGCAGTTCGACGAATACTTCTTCAATGCCGTTATCGCCGAAGTGACGCGGCAGCGGCGGCAATGTCTGGTCGTGGGGGTGAATCCGGACGATGTCCCTGTGAGGCCGGGGGTTTTAGTCAGAAAAGAGGTCGATCTGGAGTCCTGCCTTCGTCACTGCGTGGCCGCGGTACACCACGGCGGTATTGGCACCATCTCGCACTGCTTCTATCAGAGCGTTCCGCAGCTGATTTTCCCCAGCGCGTTCGATCAGTTTGATAATGCCTACCGGGTCGAACAACTGGGCTGCGGGATTCAGGCCAAAAGCCGTCTGCCGGAGAAATTTTCTGACGATTTAACCCGCGTGATGACAGACGAAAACATGCGTAAGCAATGCCGCCGTATTCAGGAGAAATACGGCGAAAAGAATCACTGTCTGGAGAATGTCAGGCATGCGCTGGAGCAGGCGCATCAACGCCATGCTCCAACGCCGCAGTGTCGCTTACAGATGGCCTGACAGACGCTGATGCATGTGGGTGCTGTGGGCATCTAGTCCGACAATCGACACGCGGGTGTTGTACCGTTGATAGCGATTCTCGATGGCGTCCAGCGCGGCCACGCTGGACGCGTCCCAGATTTGGGCGAGGGTGAGGTCGATGGTGACCTGCTGCGGATCTTCGGCATACTGGAAATGCTCGAACAGATCGTTGCTGCTGCCGAAAAACAGCGGACCTTTCACGCGGTAACACACTGACTTCCCATCTGCGCTGACTTCCCGCTCGGCATCGATCACATGCGCGACGCGGCGGGCGAACAGCAAAATGGCGAAGATCACGCCGCCTGCGACGCCAATCGCCAGATTGCCGGTCCACACGGTGGCCATCACGGTGACGATCATAATCAGGGTTTCCGACAGCGGCATCCGCCGCAGCGTCGCGGGCTGCAAACTGTGCCAGTTCACCGTTTTTAACGCGACGATCATCATGATACCGGCCAGCACCACCATCGGGATTTGCGCCATGATGTGGCTTAAACCGGTCACGAGAATCAGCAGGACCAGCCCCGCGGCCACGGTGGAAATCCGGCTCCGGGCTTTGCCCATCTCCACGTTGACGACCGTCTGACCGATCATCGCGCAGCCCGCAATTCCGCCGTAAAAGCCCGCCAGGATATTGCCGACGCCCAGCCCCCAGCACTCGCGCTGTTTGCTGGAGTGCGTATCGGTGATGTCGTCCACCATTTTGGCGGTCAGCAGTGATTCCATCAGCCCGACAAACGCCACGCTGAGCGCCGTCGGCCAGATGATGGACAGCGTTTCCAGATTCAGCGGCTTCGTCAGCTGGGTGAACCCCGGCAGTCCGGCCTGCATCGGTCCCGCATCGCCGACGGTCGGGACATGCAGCCCGGCCAGCAGCGCGATGGGGGTGATGACCACTATCGCCATCAGCGGCGACGGCACGCTTTTGAGCAGATAAGGCAGCAAGACGACAATTGCGATCGTCGCCGCGAACAGCAGCCAAACGGCAGGCGACTGGCCCAGCACGTGCGGCACCTGCGCGGCAAAGATCAGTATCCCGAGCGCGTTGACGAAGCCGAGCATCACCGAACGCGGAATATAACGCATCATGCGCGACAGGCCGACGAGCCCGAACACAATCTGAATGATACCCGCCAGAATGACGGCGGGCAGGATATAACCCACGCCGTGGGCATGCACCATCGGGCCGATGACCAGCGCGACCGAACCGGCGGCGGCGGTCACCATCGCAGGACGGCCGCCCAGCACGGAAAGCGTGAGGCACAGTACGACGGAGGCGATCAGGCTCACCTTGGGATCCACGCCGGCAATGACGGAAAACGAGATCACCTCGGGGATCAGCGCGAGCGCGGTGATGATCCCTGCCAGACACTCACGGGTGAGCGCGGAGGGGGAGCGTAATACGGCGGCCACCGAAGCGGAACCGGCCGGGGTTTTTACTGCGGTATCGGAAGATGGCGTCATAGCGTTTTTTTAGTGGTTAAGGGGAGCGACGAGAAAGCGGTAGTGAAAAGCATAATTTATCGTCGGGATAAATGATACCGCGACGGGGAAGGAGAGAAGACGGCAGGGGGAGCGCCCCGCCGTCTTTCCGGACGACGATTAACGCAGATCTACAGTCAGTTCCGGCGTCCCAAAGCCCATCAGTTTGGCATTCGATGCCTCAAAATAGGCCTGCCAGAAGGCTTTCAACTGTTGCAACACTTTCCCCGAGCGATAGCTGTTTTTGGCATTGATGTCGATAAGGCCAGCGCCCGCGACATACACGTTGGCGCCGCCGAAGTCCGCCAGCAGCCCTTGCCGCGTGACACGTTGCAGCTCATCCTTCGGCGAGAGTTCACGGATAGCCTGCTGGCGATAGAAGCTATCGAAATCGCTGTTTTCCAACATGTCCGAGATCAGCAAAACCGTGGTCTGCGAAGATGGACTGTGCTGCCGATCGCTGGCGATGTGCTTCAGGCTATCGAGAATTTCGCTTTTGGCGATGCGGGTTTGACTATCGGCGAAGCTCGCCGCCATGTGTCCGCCTAGGGTCTTGGCGAAGAACTGCTGCTGTTGAACCAGACAACCGTCCAGCGATTTGAGGCTGTCCATGCCGATACCGTTGCGGGTTTTCTGATCGGTGAACGGCATCTCCAGCCGTCCGTCGAATACCCGCTTCATGTAGTTGTCCTGCAGCAGCGCCGAGAACTGATACAGCATGATGTGGTCGCCCGGCTGCACGAAACGCAGCACCTGATTCCAGGTGGATTTCTTCAGTTCGAGCGGCACCGTGACCGTTTGGTCGACAATGATGACCAGTTCCCGGCCGGTTTCCGCCGGGCGATACTGCGGCATATGCGCATAGTCATAGCAGCTGGGGATATCGTTACGCGGCGCGGCGGCGACCGCTGTGCTGAGCCCCAACAGCAGCAGGGCAAGGCAATGTTTCATGGCAGCTTCCTCTTCTCTGTTAGGCGCGCGCTTTGTTGAGAATCGCCTGTACACGTTGGCGGCTCGCCAGCGCATCCAGAGACAGTCCCAGTGCTTTCGACACCTGCGCCAGCTCTTCTGCGCTCAGCGTGGTCAGATCGCCAAGGGATTCAATCTGCGCGCTGTCACCGCGCTCGGCAGCCGCAGGTGTTGCAGGCGATGAATCAGACGTTGCGGTCGCGACCGGACTGGCGGTTTCGGGAGCCGGAGAGGCGACGACCGGCGCAGCCTGCGGCGTGGTTGTCGGGGCTGGCTCATGGCTCTGCTGATGCGGGGTGTGTTCGCGAGCTGATTGCTTGCCGTGCACGTAGTCGTCAAAGGTCGGCATCTGGGACAGCGGTTCGCTGCGGCCGTTTTGCCGTTGCATCATCAGTCGGTTTTGCAGCGTGGCGAGCTTCTGCTGCGCATCGCGCTCTACGCGTTCGCGGCGCGCGGCATGGTAGGCGGCGAACTCATCCGAACCGCTGAAATGACCGATGTATTTGGCAGCCTTGGCGGAGTCAATACCCGCGAACGAGCGGAAGATCCCGATAAGGATCCCGATCAGTTGCACGCCCACAAAAATCACGGAGAGGATGATGAAGGTCAGCTTCGAGGCGAAAACGCGATTGCTGGCGACTTCGGCGACGGCCTGTTTATCCGCAGCATGGTTGTCCTCGACCGCGGCAGCAGGCAGCTCGAACGGCGAACCGCCGCTTTCTGCGCTGCTCTGGCTAAACGGCGAGGCGTTGACGGCCTGGGTCTCCATCGCATTAATTGTTGAGGCGCGAATAAAATAGGCGCCAAAAGCGAACGTGGTGATCAGGACCAACGCGACGACGGTGCACCAGTATTGCGGCTTGACCTGAACGCTGTGGTTAATACGGTTCAGGATCTGGATGTAGTTCGGTTCGTTATCGTCGTCGCGGCTATTTTCCAGCGTGATCCGGTGGCTGGTCATCAGGTCTTTGGCGGTGCTGTTATGGCGCGCTTGGGAGTGCCAGTAGCGGATTTTTTTCAGCAGCGTGTTTTTGTGCAGTTCCGCCCCATCAGATGGGTGGCTGGCACCAGAATCACCCCGATCAGGACAGAGATGACCAGCGCGGAAAACTCAGCCTGATTGGCAGAGATGTTGTTGGCGATGAAGGGGGAGAGCACCAGGGCGAAAATAAAGGCTTCCAGAATCACCAAGGCGATGCTGCACAGCCATAGAATGATGCCGGTGGGTTTGCGTCCGCGCTCCTCGACTTTATCGAGGTAATCGACGCAGCGACGGTAAAAGCTCGCGTCGCGGCTGGTGGTTTGGTGATAGGCGTAATATTTGGCGCACAGGGCTTCTTCCGAGGGATACCAGTCTTGCTTACCGGTGCCGGGTCGGCGGGGTTCATGGCTGCGCGACAGGCGAGCGATATGGCCGATAAGCGGAAAGCTGGCGGCCAGATTGAGGAAAAAATAGCTGACGTTGTTCCACCAGCGGATCACCACCAGCGTGAGCGCCATCAACCCGAACAGGGGCCAGAAAATGTAGCTATAAGTCGCAATGGCCTCGGCGATAGTCTGAAATAATTCCATATCATTATCCTTAAATTAGCTGCGTGCTGGCGTGTAGGCCGCCATATATTCTTTGTTGTCGCCGTTACCGAAGTAGAACAGTTGCCCCTGCTGGCTTTTAGGTTTGTCTTTCGCGACCAGCAGGTCGATGCAGGACAGGTTTTGCTGCTGTCCATCCTGGAGGTAAACGCGATAGAGAATGTTGTCTTCGCCTTCCCACGCATTCGCGACCGCTTTCAGCGGCGCATCGGCTTTATGGTTGTTATTCATATAGTTACGCGTGATGTAGACTTTGGGATCTTCCGTCACGCTGACGTTTTCCCGCAATACGCGCACCGGAGACAGTGTGACCAGATGGCCGTTCACCAGCCCGGCCCAGGCGCGTCCGTTCATGCCCGGCAGATATTCCCGCGTTTCATGGACGTCGACCGGTTTGCCGCTGGCCAGATTCCGGGCTTGGCCGCTGACGCGTACCGTGTCGGCGATACAGCTTTTGGCAATGACGCTGGCGTGAGCTTCGCCGATCAGGCTAAAGCCGCGATGCTGAGGTTTAAGATTGGCCGCGAGACTCGGCAAGCTGGCGTTGACCGCATCGCCGCCGAAATCGACGTAATTTTTGCTCTCAATCGTTTTCGCGGGCCGAGGGGCCGCCGTCGCGGTGATGGATGGCGTCGAGGGGATGGACATGGCAGGTTCTGCCTTGCGGGGAGCGGTTTTCGTGTTTGCCGATGGACGCTTCGCGACGGCGCTCGCCGTGCTGGCGGTGCCGTGTTCCAGGTAACGAGGGTTGTTGCCCTCCTGCTGCAAACGTTGTTTCAGCAGGGCTTCGCTCGTGAGTCCGACCAGTTCAACCCGGCGGTTCGCGGCGCGGCCTTGGTCCGTTTCGTTGTCCGCGATGGGCCGTGACGACCCTGCACCCTGAAAATACAGGCGGTTGGCGCTGATGCCGGCCTGCTCAAGGATACGGCCGACATTGCGCGCCCGTTGCTCGGATAATCGCTGATTCAGGCTGGCGCTGCCGGTGGCGTCAGTGTGGCCCACGACCAGTAGCAGTCCGGCCTCGTTGCCGTCTCCGCCCTTCATCGCCGCGGCGATCTTTTTCACCTGACGCAGCCCGTCGGGCGTTAGCTCGGCGCTTCCCGTCGGGAACATGGCGCTATCTTCCACCTGCGCGACGATCCCCACCGTATCACTGCCGGATGATGGATCGGTTTTCAGCGTTTCCGTATGGATCGCGATTTTTTCATCGGCGGCAATCTCTGCCAACGCTCTTTCGCGTTTCTGCCAGACATTGCCGAGCGCGCAACCGGCGATGCCCCCGATAATGCCGCCGGCAACGGCTTTTTCCGCGTTGCGGGTGACGAGATAGGTCAAACCCCCGCCCAATGCCGCACCGCCGACGCAGCCAATGGCGGTTCCGTAGGATTGACCCATATTGTGCATGCTGGAACAGCTGGAAGTTAGGGAGACAATCATGGCGAGAACGGTGGCTTTCCGTAAATGCTTCACTTTCAAACTCTGATCCCCAGACGTAGACCACCCATCCATAGTGTAAGTGGCATGTAATAAAAGGTAAGAAAAGGTCAGGGTGAGTATGAAAACATGAATGCAGGATGAGCGCTATTGTTTTGCGCTCGAACTTTTCGCCTGTCAGCACCGTGAAAATCGCTTCATGGATCGCACGCCACATGGGGAAACTAGCGAGTGGTGCGAGGGGATAAAATGGATAAAAAACGAGAGCCACCCGCAGAGATAATACTGAGCCAGAGTAACCCGTGGAAAAGGGCCTATCCCCGAGATGCGCAACCCCTGTCATCACGCGTCAGAGCCGTCCTGCCGCCAATGAAAAAGCGTCCTCCCTCGTCAAGCTGATGGGTGACATCGCCATGCCATGCACTCCCGCCGATATCGGTATTTTCCCCCTGCTTGTTCTACCGTTGGCCGATTAATCTGTGAACAAAGCGCAGGGGTGATTCAAAAGGGAGATCATGTGTGGTTTTCCTCACGCACTGATGGCGCTTAGGACGGTTAAGTGATGCTCATGAGGACAGACAGAAAAGGGACGCGAATCAGGGCATCGCGGGTTTTTTCTTAAAGTGCGCTCGGTCAGCCTGAATTTCCACATACCCGGCATTCACATGGGGGGAAGGGGCGATGCTCTCCCTGACAGCGGGATACAGCGATAATGTGAGGAATAATAAATGGACATTTCCGTGGCTCAGTTGACCGTTAGGCCTGTCGCCGATCTCATTGAATCAAACCGGCGTGAAGACATGTCTCCTTTTGCACGACGGGTGGACGTTCTGCTATCGCTTATATGTTTTCGTCCCTCATCTTTGAGCCCAAGGCGGTAGTTGAGATATCCACAGGCCAGCGCATAGCGCGCTAAGTGCTGTGGCTCGGCATAGGATAATCAACGGATATAAATATATAACCTTATGAAAAATTGATCTATTTATCGCTCTCCACCATGGCGAATGTGGGGGCGAGTATGATGCGGGGGGCAATGGCTCGGTTTTACTCCCTAAAAATACCGTTTGATAACCTTTCTCGTCCTATCTTCCCTCTTGAACACTGCAAAGAACGCATTACTCTAGCAAGACAACATGATGGACGGGCAGCGTCTCTTTCGAAGACCATCGTAGAAAGGGGCCGTCCGATAGCCGCTTCTTTGATCATCCGTTTTGCTCGGTCATTCGCGTCATCGCACGCGTTCCATACCCAACGTCAGTACCACAAGGAGGCGTTATGCCGCACTCTTCCCCCGTTCGCCAACTGCGTCTCGGTTTGTTCGTACAGCCGCTGGGCCATCACGTTAGCGGCTGGCGCATCAGCGAGACATTGGGTTCGCCGACGGATATCGACTGGTTGATTCGTATTGCCCAAAAAGCCGAAGAGGGCACGTTCGATATGTTTTTCGTCGGCGACGCGCTGGCGACGTCCATTCATCGGCTGCCTTCCACGATGGCGCGGCTGGAGCCGCTAACGCTGCTGGCGGCGTTGGCGGTTTCCACCCGGCACATCGGCCTGGCGGCCACCGCATCGACGACCTTCAGCGATCCGTTCACGCTCGCCCGCAGCTTTGCCTCTCTTGACCATATCAGCCGCGGCCGCGTGGCGTGGAACGTAGTCACTTCCTATTCCGACGACGTGGCGAAAAATTTCAGTGAGGAGAACATGCCGGTCCACGCCGACCGCTATGAACGTGCGCATGAATTTCTTGAGGTCGCTTTTCAGCTCTGGGACGCGTGGCAGGAGGGGGCGGTCGATCCGGACAAACAGAGCGGGCGCTACTTCGCTGACGACAAAATCCGATCTATCCATCATCGCGGTAAACACTTTCAGGTACAGGGACCGCTGAACATCACCCGCTCGCCTCAGGTGCGCCCGGTGATTATCGAAGCCGGATCGTCCGCCGACGGTCAGAAAATGGCGGCGGCCACGGCGGAAGTCGTGTTTACCGCCTCGGCCTCGCTGGAAGAGGCGCAGGCGTTTTACCGGAGCCAGAAAGCACTGGTGGCTGAGGCGGGGCGGGATCCGGATCGGGTGCTGATCCTGCCGGGGGTGATGCCGATCGTCGGGCGTACGCGCGAAGAGGCGAAGGCGACCTGGCAGCAGCTTAACGCGCTGGTGGATATCGATAACGGTCTGCGCCAGCTGTCGGCGCGGTTTGGCCTCGATCTCAGTGACTATCCGTTAGACGGACCGGTGCCGGAAGCGCCGCTCGGCGAGGGGAACCAAAGCCGCGTCAAATTGCTGACGGATCTCGCCAAACGCGACAATCTGACCCTGCGCGAACTGGCGGCCATTGCGGCGGGATCGCGCGGTCACCGCGTGATCGTCGGAACGGCGGAGGATATTGCCGATGATTTTCAGCAGTGGCTGGAGCAGGGCGGAGCGGACGGCTTCAACATCATGCCCGCCGTGGTGCCGGAACAGCTGGATCTGTTCGTTGAGTTAGTGATCCCGGAACTGCGTCGACGCGGTTTGTTCAGGGAAGCGTATGAACATGCGACCCTGCGCGAAAATCTGGGTCTTCAACCCATCCGCTAATAAACTCGCGGCGAACGCAGCGCGCATCCGTCGATTCCTTTTGTGACGGCTCGGATTTAGGGCGGCGGCGGCAAAGCGCGTCGTCGCCCTGCGGATCCGTCGTCAGTCCCGCCGTTCCTAAATACTTTTCATCTTCTCAGCGCCTGCGGCCTCCGCGCTGATGGCGGTTCGCCGCGTCTGCGTTTTCAAACGTATTGTCTTCCGTTCACCGAGCGTGTCATGACGGCTCACCCCAGACTCGCTACCCACATCCACAGCGGCAATGTCGCCATCGACAGCAAAGTCGTGAGGCAAATCGCGGAGCTGCCGATCTGAATATCTTCGGGCGTACGGGCAAAGCCGAGCACGTTGACGCCGGAAGGGTTTGCGGCCATCAGCACCAGTACGCCGCGCGGGATGCCGTCAATGTGGAGCAGCAAGCAGGTCAGCAGCACCAGTAACGGCATCAACACCAGCTTGGCGGCGGCGATGCCGACGGCATGAGCGCTGGGACGTAACTGGTAGCCGGAGAGATTGGCGCCCAGCACGATGAGCGCGCAGGGCAGCGCCGCCTGCGCCAGCCAGGTCGCCAGTTTCATGCTCCAGCCGGGCAGCGTCAGGTTCGACAAATTGACCGCCGTCCCCAGCAGCAGGCCAATAATCATCGGGTTGGCGAGGCTGGCGACCAGAATACCGGGCTTGAATGGTTCGCTGCCGGCGAAACTGTCATAGAAACTCTGAGCGCTGAACAGCAGCAGGCTGTGTACGGCGAGGACGGTAAACAGCAATATCAGCCCTTCGCTGCCGTAAAGACCCGCCACCATCGCCAGGCCGATCAAGGCATTGTTGCCAAAGGAGGCGGTCAGTCCGAAAGGCGTCGGGCGACCCAGACTGCGGTGGGCGAAGAGATTGACCGCGGCGAAGATCAGCAGCGCGGGAACGAAGTAGGCGGCCAGCAGCGTGGTGTTCAGACCGTCGTGCAGCGGCGCATGGATCATGCCGGTAAACAGAACCATCGGCATGAACAGCTTGAAAGCCAGCACGCCCAGCGCTTTATTGGCGTGGGGATCGAGCGCGCCTCGGCGGGCCAGCGCGTAGCCGAGCAGGATCAAGAGAAAGATCGGCAGGATCGTTTGTGGGATGGCCACGGCGGGCGCCTCCTTTTCAACATGGCGGAAGGTTATTAATAGCGACTCCGGCGTCGCTTGTCAGCGCGATTTTTGGCCCGTTTGGCCCTTTGGCATACAAATTGCTAACTTTCTATAACCTATTGTTAAGCGTTCGATGGGACGACGACGCCGAAATGCCCACGAGGTTCGCCTATGCAGTCGCTCAACCTACGTCAGATCGAAGTCTTTCGGGCGGTGATGATCACCGGTTCGATCAACGGCGCCGCTCAACTCTTGTACGTGTCCCAACCCGCCGTCAGCCGCATGTTGTCTCATACCGAGGCACGGATCGGCTTCCAGCTTTTTGAACGGGTCAAAGGGCGCCTGTACCCTTCTCCTGAGGCGCGCAGCCTGTTCAGTGACGTCGAGTCCGTCTACCGCGATATACAGCGGGTCAACACCACGCTGCACAATCTGGTTCAGCAACGTCACGGCGTATTGCGCATCGCCAGCAGCCCCAGTCTGGGGCATCAGCTGGTGCCTGACGCCATCGCTGCCTTCCGACGGTGCAACGAAGATATTCTCGTCAGCCTGGAATGTCTGCGCCATGTCCTGCTGCGCGACAGGCTGCTCGACCAGCAGGCGGATCTCGGCATTTCTCTGTTTCCTATCGATCACCCCAATCTGCGCGCGGTGCCGCTGAGCTATATCCGGGTGATGGTGGTGTGCCCGGCGGATCATCCGCTGACGCGGGTGTCGGCCAATGAGCTGCCCGACGCGCTGGCGGAGACGCCCTTCATCGGTTACGCCGCCGATACCCCCTTCCACAGCTTTATGAAGCAGGCGTTCGAACGCGTGGGCTTGCCCTACCGGCCGAGCATCGACGTCGACTCTCCGCATCACGCCTGCGCGCTGGTAAAAAACGGCACCGGTTTCTCCGTCGTCGACGAGATCTCTTTCCGTGCCTCCGGCTCTGAGCGGATGGCGGTGCTGCCGATCCTCAACGAAGAACGCCTGACGATCAGTCTGGTTCACCTGCGGCGTGAGCCGTTGGCACAGTTTGCGCAGGTCTTTGTCGACAACCTGCGCGGTACGCTGGAAGAGGGCGGTTTTCACCTGTTCAACCTGGATTAACATCAGGTTAATCCCTACCGACAAATAGGCATACGACAGGGGCTGCCGTAGCTCCCACAATGGCCCTACACACTGTAAATGGTGACCGACATCGGGTCGGTCTTGTGGAGGAATACGGCATGCGAGACATCGTTATCGGCGGCGCCCAGCTCGGGGCGATCCAAAAAAGCGACTCAAGAGAAAGCGTGGTCCAGCGCATGCTGGCGCTACTGGAGCAGGCCCGGCAGCAAGGCTGTGAGCTGGTGGTTTTCCCCGAGCTGGCGCTGACCACCTTTTTCCCCCGTTGGTTCATGGAAGATCAGCAGGAGGTCGATAGCTGGTTCGAGCGTGAAATGCCGAACGACGCGACCCGCCCGCTGTTTGATTTTTCCCGCGAACACGGCATTGCTATCACCTTCGGTTATGCGGAGCTGACGCCGGACGGCCATCATTACAACACGTCGATCCTGACGGATCGCCAGGGCAACATCGTCGGCAAATATCGCAAAGTCCATCTGCCGGGGCACGTCGAGTTCGACACCCAGCGTGACTTCCAGCATCTGGAAAAGCGCTATTTCGAACCGGGCGATTTCGGCTTCCCCACCTGGGAAACGCAGAACACGGTGATGGGCATGTGCATCTGCAACGATCGTCGCTGGCCTGAAACCTACCGTGTGATGGGATTGCAGGGCGTTGAGCTGGTGACGTTGGGCTACAACACGCCGTCGGTGAACTCGCAGAATCGCGGCGAGGGCGAAGAACACCGCCTGTTCCATTCCGAGCTGTGCATGCAGGCCGGCGCTTACCAGAACGCCACCTGGGTCGTCGGCGTCGCCAAGGCCGGGGTGGAAGATGGTTTTCCGCTGATGGGCGGCAGCGCGATCATCGATCCGAACGGTTTTGTCGTGGCGCGCGCCAAGGGACAGGATGATGAGCTGATTGTGCATCGCTGCGACATGGATCTGTGCCAGTTCGGCAAAACCACGATCTTCGACTTTGCCCGTCACCGGCGCATCGAACACTACGGCATCATCACCCGCCAGACCGGCGTTGAGCGTTCCTGACCTGGAGACTAAGCCATGCGCACCGTATACCTGAACGGGGAGTTTGTGCCGGAGAACGCAGCGAAGATCTCGATCTTTGACCGTGGCTTCACGTTCGCCGACGCGATCTACGAGGTCACCGCCGTGCTGCAAGGCCGGTTAGTGGATGCAGAACTGCATCTGGCCCGTCTGCGCCGTTCGCTGAGCGAGCTGTCACTGACGCTCCCGCTGGATGACGCCGCGCTGTTGGCGATCCATCGCATGCTGATCGCCCGCAATGATTTGCAGGAAGGCCTCATCTATTTGCAGGTCAGCCGCGGGGTGAAAGATCGCAACTTTCAGTTCCCGCCCGCAGGAACGCCGCCGACGGTGGTGCTGTATACACAGGCGAAAGCCGTGATCGACAGCCCGATGGCGGAGCGCGGGATGAACATCATCAGCCTGCCGGATCTGCGCTGGGGACGCTGCGACATCAAGACCACGCAGCTGCTGTATCCGTGTCTGGCGAAAGAGCAGGCGCGCGCGCAGGGCGCGGATGACGCCTGGCTGGTGAAAGACGGCTGGATAACCGAAGGCACATCCAACAATGCGTTCATCGTGACCCGCGATGGCGCGGTGGTCACGCGGGCGCTGTCGCACGCGTTGCTGCCCGGTATCACGCGCGGTTCCCTGCTCGCGTTGTTGAAGGCGCAAGGGCTGCGTTTCGAAGAGCGCGCCTTTGCGCTGGATGAAGTCAAACAGGCCGCCGAAGCGTTCATTACCTCCTCCACCTCGTTTGTATACCCGGTGGTGACGCTGGACGGCCAGCCAATCGGCGACGGTAAACCCGGGCCGCTGGCCCAGCGGTTACGCCGTCTCTATATCGACCATGCGCTGAGCGCATTGACATAACCGAGCGGCAGGCCACGGCTTCCGGCAAACCGCTCTCTTTTAACGTGACCACACAGCAAGTCCCGACACCATTCGTTGCCCTTTTAAGGAGTGTTGAGAATGAAAAAGTATCCATCCCGTTCCTTGATTGCCTCTCTGCTGTTGCCGATCGGCCTGAGCGCCGCGCTGTTTTCCACGTCCTCGCTGGCTGCGGAGAAAACGCTGCACGCGGTGATGTCCTCCTCCCTGCGCGTGCTTGATCCTATTGCGACCACGGCCCAGATCACGCGTAACCACGGCTACATGATTTACGACACGCTGATCGGCATGGATGAGCATCAGGTCCCTAAACCGCAGATGGCCGACTGGACCGTGTCTCCCGACGGCCTGACCTATACTTTCACGTTACGCGACGGTCTGTTGTGGCATGACGACAAACCGGTGACCGCCGCGGACTGCGTCGCTTCCCTCAAGCGCTGGGCGCGTTACGACGTGGGCGGTCAGCTGATGATGAAGTACACCTCCGGCATCACCGCCACCAATGACAAAACGATCGTCCTGACGCTGTCCAAACCGTTTGGCTATGTGCTGCAACTGTTAGCCAAACCTTCCTCCGTCGCGGCCTTCATGATGCCGGAGCGCGTCGCCAATACGCCTGACGGCAAGATGATCACCGATTACACCGGTTCCGGCCCGTATAAGTTCGTCGCCAGCGAATTCGATCCCGGTAACCGCGTGGTCTACGAGAAGTTCCAGCAATACGTACCGCGTAAAGAGCCAGCCAGCGGCACTGCAGGCGGCAAAGTGGTCAAGGTCGATCGGGTGGAGTGGATCAACATGCCGGATCGTATGACGGCGATCAACGCGCTCTCCTCCGGCGATATCGACTTCATCGAACAACTGCCGATCGATCTGTTGCCGATGGTGCAGGCCAATCCGGAACTGAAGTCCGGGGTGCTGAGCAAGCTCGGATCGCTGACCGGCGGGCGTATGAACTTCCTCTATCCTCCGTTCGATAACCCAGATATTCGCCGCGCCGCGATGCTGGCGATGAGCCAGAAAGACGTGCTCGATGCGCTGGTGGGCAATCCGGAATACTTCAAGCTGTGCGCCTCCGTGTTTGGCTGCGGCACCGCGCTGGAGACGCAGGCGGGCGGCGAGTCGTTGCTCAAAGGCGGAGACATCGAAGCAGCCAAGGCGCTACTGAAGAAAGCGGGTTATGACGGCACGCCGGTAGTGATCATGCAGCCGACCGATGTTCCCAGCCAGGCGCCGCAGCCGGTGGTGGTGGCGCAGGCCTTGCGCAAGGCAGGTTTCAACGTCTCTTTGCAGCCGATGGACTGGCAGACTCTGGTTTCGCGCCGGGCGAATCAGAACGCCCCGGCTCAAGGCGGATGGAACCTGTTCTTTACCTACTGGAACGCGGAAACCATCTGGAACCCGGTGGTGAACCCGATGCTGGACGGCGGCGGACGGCAGGGCGCCTGGTTCGGCTGGCCGACCGATCCAAAAATGGACGAGCTGCGCGTGGCGTTCGCTACCGCCACCGAGCCCGCCAAACAGAAAGCGATTGCGGTAGACATCCAGAAACACGCGATGGATCAGGTCAGCTATATCCCGCTCGGCCAGTTCTACGATGTGGCGGTCTGGAGCAGCCGCATCAGCCACCTGATGACAGGGCCGTCCACGGTGTTCTGGAACGTCGAAAAAAGCGACTGATTACTGTGTGATTAATGCCTTCGGAGGTCCCTATGCTTGGTTACTTCATTCGCCGCGTTCTGGCGGCGATCCCGGTGATGCTGGTGGTCGCGTTGTTTGTTTTCCTGCTGTTGCGGCTGTCACCGGGCGATCCGGCGGCGATCATCGCCGGCGACATGGCGACCCCGCAGCAACTGGAGGCGATCCGCGAAAGTCTGGGTCTGAATCAGCCGCTGTATCAGCAGTTTTTCGTGTGGATTTCACAGCTGCTGCGCGGCGATTTCAGCACGTCGTTGATGGCTCACACGCCGGTGCTGACCATGATCGGCCAGCGGCTGGAGCCGACGCTGAGTCTGGCGCTGGTGGCGATCGCCTTCACCATTTTAATCTCCGTGCCGCTGGGCGTACTGGCGGCATGGAAGCACGGCAGCTGGATCGACAATCTGGTGATGTCGACTTCGGTGCTGGGCTTTTCGGTGCCGGTGTTCGTCATCGGCTATGTCTTGATCACGGTGTTTTCGCTTGAGCTGAGGTGGCTCCCGGTGCAGGGATTTAGCAGTATCACGCGCGGCGTGGGGCCTTTCGCCCAGCGCATCGTGCTGCCGGCGCTGACGCTGTCGTCGGTGTACATCGCGCTGGTGGCGCGCATGACCCGGGCCAGCGTGCTGGAAGTTCTGGGCGAAGACTATATCCGTACCGCGCGCGCCAAGGGGCTGGCGGAGATCCACGTGCTGTTCCGGCACGCGCTGCGCAACGCGATGATCCCGATCCTCACCGTGATCGGCACCGGCTTCGCGCTGATGATCTCCGGCGTCGTGGTGACCGAAAGCGTGTTCAACATCCCGGGGCTGGGACGGCTGATCGTCGATGCCGTATTGGCGCGCGACTATCCGGTGATTCAGGGCATGATCCTGCTGACCAGCGGGGTGTATGTCGTCATCAACTTGTTGATCGATCTGTCTTATGCGATCAGCGATCCACGCATTCGTTACTGAGGGCCCGGCTATGAGCAAACCTGATTCTCTGACCCTGCCCGCGCCCCGATACCGATGGATCACACTGCCGCGCATGCCGCTGACGTCGGCGATCGCGCTGGTGATCCTGACGCTCATCGTCGCGATGGCGATCTTCGCGCCCTGGATCGCCCCTCACGATCCGGTCGCGCTGTCGCCGGCCATGCGCCTGAAACCGCCCAGCGCGGAATTCTGGCTGGGGACGGACGCCTACGGACGCGATCTGTTTTCGCGCATTGTCTATGGCGCGCGGATTTCCCTGATCGTCGGCGTGGGCGTCACGGTGATGAGCGTGGTGATCGGCCTGCCGCTGGGCCTGCTGGCCGGTTATTTCCGCGGCATTGATGCGCTGATGATGCGTGTGATGGATGGCCTGATGGCGATCCCCGGTATCCTGCTGGCGATCGCGATCGTCTCCCTCAGCAGCGCCGGTATCTGGACCGTGATGGTCGCGATCATGGTGCCGGAGATCCCGCAGGTGGTGCGTCTGGTGCGCTCGCGGGTACTGTCGACTCGCGAAGAGCCGTATGTCGAGGCGGCGGTGCTGATGGGTACCTCGACGTTCAAGGTGCTCACCCGGCATCTGATGCCGAACACGCTGGCGCCGCTTATCGTACAAAGCACCTATATCTGCGCTTCCGCCATCCTCACCGAGGCGATCCTGTCGTTCCTCGGCGCGGGCATCGGCACGGAGATCCCGACCTGGGGCAACATCATTTCCGAAGGGCGCGTGTACTTCCAGCTTAAGCCTTCGCTGGTGCTGTGGGCCGGGTTGGCTCTGTCGCTGTGTATTCTGTCGATCAACCTGCTGGGCGATGCGGTGAGCGATGCGCTCGACCCGCGCCTGAAGAAAAGGGGAGCCGCATGAGCGAAGACCGGAAAGATATTCTGCGCGTAGAAAACCTCTGCGTGAATACGGCGCAGGGCGCGCCCATCCTGCAAGGCATCTCATTCGAGATTCAGGCGGGAGAGACGGTCTGCCTGGTGGGAGAGAGCGGATCGGGCAAGTCGGTGACGTCGCTGGCGACCCTTGGGCTGTTGCCCAAAGGCGCGCTGAGCGCGACCGGCGGACGGATCCTGCTGGATGGCGAAGATGTGTTGCAGGTCAGCAACGGTCGCCTCAAAGCGCTGCGCGGCAGCCGCATGGCGATGATTTTTCAGGAGCCGATGACCGCGCTCAATCCGGTACTGACGGTCGGGCGGCAGATTGACGAAGTGTTGCAGACCCACACGGATCTGAACGCTCAGGCGCGTAAGGCGCGGGTCATGGACGCGCTGTCTCAGGTGCATCTGCCGGACATTGAGCGAGTGTACGCAGCCTATCCGCATCAGCTGAGCGGCGGCCAGCGTCAGCGCATCATGATTGCCATGGCGCTGGTGCTAGAACCGCGTCTGCTCATTGCCGACGAGCCGACCACCGCGCTGGACGTCACGACCCAGCAGCAAATTCTCAAACTGATCCGCGAGTTACAGCAGAAGCACGGTACGGCGGTGCTGTTCATCACACACGATATGGGCGTGGTGGTGGATATCGCCGACCGTGTCTGCGTGATGCGTCAGGGACATATCGTGGAGTCCGGCAGCGTACAGCAGGTGCTTTCGGCGCCGCAAGAAGCGTATACCCAGGCTTTGCTGTCGGCGGTGCCGAGTCTGGCTCCCCGGGCGGCGCGGCGCGAGGCCGCCAGCGCACAGGTGGTGCTGGACGTCGTCGAGCTGGGTAAAACCTATCCTGCGGCGGGCAGCGCGTGGTCACTCTTTCGGAAACGGCGGCAAGGTACGCGGGCCGTGCACGATGTGTCATTTATGCTCAAGCGCGGCCGTACGCTGGGGATTGTTGGGGAAAGCGGTTCCGGCAAGTCCACGCTGGCGCGTTGCGTCATGCGCTTGCTGACGCCGACCTGCGGCGCGGTGCGAGTGACCGGCAAAGATATCTCCGAGCTGACGCCGGTAGGGCTCAAACCGCATCGCAAACGGATCCAGATGGTGTTTCAGGACCCGAACCGGTCGCTGAATCCCCGCATGAGCATTGGCCGGAGTCTGGTGGAAGGACCGGTGAATTTCGGCGTGCCGTTCGCGCAGGCCTGGGCGCGAGGGCAAGAACTGTTGGAGCTGGTCGGGCTGCCCGTGGACGCCATCGACCGCTTTCCGCATCAGTTTTCCGGCGGTCAGCGGCAGCGTATCGCGATTGCCCGCGCGCTGGCGATGGAGCCGGATGTCATCGTCGCCGATGAGGCGGTCTCTGCGCTCGACGTGTCGGTACAGGCGCAGGTGCTGCAACTGCTGGCGGACATTCAGGAACGCATGCAGGTCGCCATCTTGTTCATCACCCACGATTTACGCGTGGCCGCTCAGGTCTGCGACGATGTGCTGGTCATGCAGTACGGTCAGGTTATCGAATATGGGCCGGCGGCCGATGTGCTGGCTCATCCCCAGCAGCCTTATACCCAGCAACTGATGGAGGCGGTCCCCGGTAAGGGATGGGACTTCGCCGCCGGACGGAGGATGTGACGATGGCCTACGATCTGCTGTTCCTGAACGTCACCGTGGTCGATGGAACGGGCAATGATCCCTATATCGCTGACGTCGCGATCAGCGGCGATCGGATCGCAGCGATTGGGCCGCTGGCCGGACATGACGCCGTGCGGACGATCGAAGGCGACGGCCGCTGCCTGATGCCGGGATTTATCGATGTCCATACGCATGACGATACGCACGTCATCCGCACGCCAGACATGCTGGCGAAGATCTCGCAGGGCGTCACCACCGTCATCGTCGGCAACTGCGGGATTAGCGCATCGCCGGTGATACTGCCGGGCGCGCCGCCGGACCCGATGAATTTGTTGGGGGGCGAAGACGCGTTCATTTATCCGACCTTCGATGACTATGCCGACGCCGTCGAATGCGCCTGTCCCAGCGTCAACGTGGCGGCGTTGATCGGCCATACGGCGCTGCGGGCCAACGTGATGGATCGCTTCGATCGCGCGGCCACGCCATCCGAGCTGGATCGGATGTGCGAGACGCTGGAAAAGGCGCTCGACGCGGGCGCCATCGGCCTCAGCTCCGGGCTGGCTTACACCAATGCGAAGCAGGCGCCGATGGCGGAGATGCAGCGTCTGGTGGATATCGTCGGCGCGCGCGGCGCGCTCTATACCACGCATATGCGCAACGAACATCACGGCCTGCTGGATTCGTTGCAGGAGTCGTTCAGCACCGCCCGAGGGGCGGGCGCCGATCTGGTGATTTCCCACCTTAAATGCGCGGGTGCGGGCAACTGGGGGCGCGCGCCATTGGCGCTGGCCGCGCTGGAAAAGGCCGCTGACGAGCAATCCTGCAACTGCGACTGTTATCCCTATTCGGCCAGCTCAACCACGCTGGACGCCTGGCGCGTCGACGGCAAGATGGAGATCTTCATCACCTGGTCCGATCCCCATCCGGAGATGGCCCGCCAGACGCTCAACGCGATCGCCGAACAGTGGGGCGTCGATCAGTGGGAGGCCACCGAGCGTTTGCGTCCGGCGGGGGCGATCTATCACATGATGAGCGAGGACGATGTGCGCCAGATCCTGGCGCATCCGCTGTCGATGGTGGGCTCGGACGGGCTGCCCAACGATCCCAATCCTCATCCGCGGCTGTGGGGAACCTTTCCACGCGTACTGGCGCATTATTGCCGGGATTTAAAGCTGTTTGCGCTTCCCGAGGCCGTGCGCAAAATGACGGGGCTGTCTGCCGCGCGTTTTAGGCTGCAAGATCGCGGCGTGGTGAGGGAAGGGGCGTTCGCTGATGTCGTGCTGGTCGATATGGCGACGATCCAGGACGTCGCGACTTACAGCGATCCTTGCCGAATCGCGCCGGGCATTGATCTGGTGGTGGTCAATGGCGTGGTGAGTTATGAGCAGGGCCGCGTACACCAGCGGCGGGGGAGGTTGTTGAAACGCGCGGACGTGGAGAAACCTATCCCCTAGAGCGGGAGCGGCGTCGTATTCTTTACTGACCGGTTATCTCTGAGCGGTAAGAGGATCGCCGCACTCTTTTTGTCACTGCAATGACATGGGGTTTATCGACAAGGTAAGTATTTATCCATATCAATTTCTTATTTCACGTCATTCCATCCTTTAAATTACGAAGGGGATGTCGTGTAAACACGGTAGCGTATGAATTCAAAAGCTAAAATGCCGCCTTCTTTTTCCCCGCCATCATTATCTTTATGCGTTCTTCAGATCATGTCATTCACTATTTCATCACGATTAGCTTGTGTTCTAAATATGGGTTTATTTTAACGGACTATACTTTTTCCCTATTTAGTAAACGAGATGTGGTCTATTAAATATGAATAATGATCCTGTTAAGCATTACACTGGCATTCAGGTTAATCTTAGGAGGTTGAATATTTCCGATAGGACGATAGACGCCCTGCATCGATTGACCAATAATCTGGGTGATTGTTATGAAGAAGAAGTTTGCCCGCTTCCTAATACGATGAGCGAAGAAAGAGCCGCCGTTGAATTAGTGTCGGGGTGGTTAAATTTAAATAAAGATGAAACATGGGGGTATGTCGGGGAAGGGTCATCAATTGGTAATCTTCAGGGCATGTGGATGGGGATGGCATTGAATAAAGACGCCACCCTGATATTCACCGACCAGGCGCACTACAGTATCCCCAAATTTGGCTCCATGCTTAAGTTTAATAACGTCAAAGTGATAAAAACGACGCAAGAGGGAAGTATTGATATCGACGACCTTGCAGCACGTATTACCGAGAATGAAAAACTGGTGGTCGTCCTGACGGCGGGAACAACCATTACGTCGGCCTACGATGATATCAACCGTGTTATCAATACATTAAAAGAGAAAAGTTGCCCTTTTTATCTGCACTTAGATGCCGCGCTGGGTGGGTTTATTTTGCTGTTTATCGAGGATAAAGATTTTCCTGACCGGTTGGACTACACCTTCGCCAATCCATCTATTTCATCTTTAACGGTGAGTTGCCATAAAGTGATCGGGGTGCCTATGCCATCCAATATCTTTATTTCGCGATGGAAGGTCTATGAGGCATTTAAACAACAGGTTAATAAAATAGAGCTGTTTGAAAATAAGGATGACGTGACGGTCTATGGCAGCCGGGATGGTTTTCGCGCCGGGGTCGTGTATGAAAGGCTGAGCAATATTCAAAAAAGCGAGATCACTGAGTGCGTCAATAAAGGTATTTTGTTAGCGAGCTATCTGGCTAATAACATCAGTACCACGCTGGGCGTTAAAAATGCATTCTCTGTAAAAGGCGGGTTAGCGACTGTTTTTTCCAAAGTGGAATTTGATCATATCTTTAGCCCAGAAGCCTTGAAAAGGATCGTTAAACGTTATCGACTGGTCAGCGATGACCGATTTTATCATATGTACCAAATGGCCCATATGGATAAAAGTATCTGTGATGAGTTCATTGAGTTTTGTGTGACTCACCAACAAGCCGTAGAAAACAGTTTTTAATTAAAGACATAGCTTGAAAAAGAATGCGGTATCAAATTTGAAGGCCTTGCTTTAGGCCAGTGCAACAAACACTACACATATCGGATTATAAGTATGGCAAATAAACGTATTGCTAGGCATGGCTATGGGCATATTGAAAATGCTGAATCGAGTTACAGTATTGATGCTCTGGCTGAACGCAGACAGGATGAGTGTTGTTCCCCACTTTCCGATCTCAGCAACGACCTTTTTGAGATCCCGAACACTACCCCGAATTTCCGCACCGAACTGGCTGGTCAGCTTGCCGAAATGGTTCCTGAAGCTGTTGCTGATGGCAAGCTGGATGTTGAAAAACTCCGTGAGTTGCTGGCCGAAGATGTGGCTGACAGTAGCGAGCGCTTTGGATTGTTCTGGCCGGGCAAAAAGCGCGCGCTGCGTGCCGCGCAAGCACCGACTACCGCTACCCTAAAACCAGACTTCGCCAATTCGAAAGAGTGGGACAAGACGCAGAATGTGTTTATCGAGGGAGACAACCTTGAGGTACTGAAGATCCTGCAACGACACTATCACAACAAGATCAAACTGATTTACATCGATCCCCCTTATAACACTGGCAAGGATTTTGTTTATCCCGATAACTACAAGGAGGGGCTGGACAGTTATCTGGAGTGGACGCGGCAGGTGAATGAGGAAGGTAAGAAAGTTTCCACCAACAGCGAGACCGAAGGGCGTTATCACACCAACTGGCTGAACATGATGTATCCGCGCCTTAAATTAGCCCGTAATCTGCTTGCTGATGATGGGGTGATTTTTATTAGTATTGATGATCATGAGGCGGATAATCTCAAGAAACTCTGCAATGAGGTCTTTGGTGAGGATAATTTTGTTGCAAATATAATTTGGCAAAAAAAGTTTAGTCGTTCGAATGATGCTAGGTACTTCTCCACAATGCATGATCATATATTGTGCTATGTAAAGTCGAGCTCTCTGACACGTATTGAAAATTCGTGGGTACTGAACTTACTTCCAAGGGGAAAGGAAATACCAGCCGGTTACTCGAATCCTGATAACGACCCTAGAGGGATTTGGACCTCTGTTGTTTTATCTGCTAAATCAGGTACAGATAAGCTTCGCTATGACATAACTACACCTAGTGGTAGAGTTTGCCCACCCCCAGATGGGCGTTTTTGGAGCGTAAGTAAACAAAAATTCGACGAGCTGGTGAGAGGTAAACGCATTTGGTTCGGTAAAGAGGGGAGTGGTACACCAAGGCTCAAAACTTTCTTTTCTGAGGTTCAAGATGGACTTAGACCAAATACTATCTGGATGCATTCAGATGTAGGGCATAATCAAGAAGCTAAACAGGAAGTAAAAGCTCTATTTGATGATAAAGCTTATTTTGATAGTCCTAAGCCTGTTCGGTTAATTGAGCACATTCTCACTATAGCTTCAAAAGAAGATAATTTTACTGTACTGGATTTCTTCGCTGGCAGTGCCACCACCGCTCATGCCGTAATGCAGCTTAATGCTGAAGACAACGGCAAACGTCGTTTTATCATGGTACAACTGCCAGAACCTACGCCTGAAGCTTCAGAAGCGCGCAAGGCAGGCTTTGCCACTATTGCTGATATCTCACGCAAGCGTATCGAACTAGCGGGCGAGAAAATAAAATCCGATGTTGCAGAAAGCAATATAGATACCGGCTTCCGCGCCTATAAGCTGACGGACACCAATTTCACCAAATGGCGCGTCACCAGCGATATCGAACCTGACAAGCTAACCCAGCATTTGCTCGACCTGCGTGGTAGTAGCGTTGATGATGCCAGTCCCGATGATCTGCTTACTGAGCTGCTGTTGAAACTTGGCTATTCGTTGAACGAACATCTCAGCATACAGACTATCGCCGGGCTGGACATCCATGCCATCGCTGGCGATGCCGACAAGCCGCGTCTGCTGGCCTACTTAAACGAGCGAACCAAACCCTCATTGGAACAATTGCGGGAACTGGTGAATGCCGAACCTACGCGCCTGATCATTTTGGAGGATGCCTTCCACGGCGACGATGAATTGAAAACCAATATTGCTCAATATGCCAGGAGCAAAGGTATTGAGCTGAGGACCGCGTGATGAACAGTCATTCTCAAAATATGGGCTTTCAATTTGATTCGCATCAGCAATATCAGCTTGATGCCATCAACGCCGTGGTGGATTTGTTCGATGGTCAGCCAAAGGAGGCCGACAAGATCGCGATTGCCTTGCGTGGCAGCGCTGTCAGCCGGGAGGGGGAGCTGGATTTATGCATTGAAGAGGAGGTTGGCGCTATCGGCAATCATCTGGTACTGGATGAAGGCACTATCCTTGCTAACTTACAAGCGGTACAGGATCGCAACGGGCTGGAGGTATGTGGAAAACTTGTTGATGATAAACTGGATTTCGACATCGAAATGGAGACCGGTACGGGTAAAACTTACGTTTATCTGCGTACCGTTTTCGAATTGGCAAAGAAATATGGCTTCACCAAGTTTATTGTTCTGGTTCCCAGCGTCGCCATCCGCGAAGGCGTGAACACCAGTATTCGCCTTATGTGCGAGCACTTCCGCAGCCTCTATCCGGCGCAGCCTTTCGACGCAAGTGTCTACAGCGGCGACAAAGCCGAGGAAGTACAGGCCTTTGCTACTGCAACCAGCGTGCAAATACTGGTGATGACGATCGATGCGATACGCGGTAACAAGAATACGCGCATCATCCACCAGCAGCGTGACAAACTCAATGGATTGCGTCCTCTGGATTACCTGAAAGGCTCGCATCCCGTGGTTATTATGGATGAACCTCAGAATATGGAATCACGGCTATCGCAGTCCGCAGTGGGCGAACTCGATCCTATATTCACGCTGCGCTACTCGGCCACGCACAAGCAGCGGCGAAATCTGGTCTATCGGCTCGATCCGGTTGACGCGCACGATCTTGGTTTAGTGAAACAGATCGTCGTAGCGGAAGTTGCTCAAAATGGCGCGGACGTGGCGCCATACGTCAAGCTGATAGAAGTGAAAGACACGAAAGCCGCGAAACTTGAACTGGCTTGTCGTAAGGCTGATGGATCCATCACTCGTGGTATCAAAAAGGTCAAACCGCATCAGGAATTGTCCGACGTCACTGGAAATCCTGCTTACGCTGGCTGGCGTATTAATGCTTTAAGCATCGCCGCGTTCGGTAACCCGGCCAGTATTGAACTGACGCCGAACGGGAGTCTGCTGTACGAAGGTGAGTCTCTTGGGGAGCAACGGGCGCAATTTACAAAGAGATGATTCGGGAAACCGTGCGTGAACATATGCGCAAGGAAGCGATGTTACGCCCGTATGGGATTAAAGTATTGAGTCTGTTTTTCGTAGACAAGGTGGCGAGTTTTCTCGGCGATGGGGTGAACAACGAAGACGCAAACGGCGAGTTCACGAAGTGGTTCGATGAGGTGTTCAGGGAAGAACGTAACAAATCGAACCTTTACCAAAAATTGCTGCCGCAGGACCCTTGTGAATTACGGCTGGCGTATTTTTCCCAACTGAAAACGCGTGGCGGAACGACCGCTGTGGATTCGTCCGGTACAACGGCGAAAGATGACGATGCCTACAAACTCATTATGCAAGACAAGCAGCGTCTGCTGGACGGCGATGAACCGGTTCGCTTTATTTTTAGCCACTCTGCATTGCGTGAAGGCTGGGACAACCCCAACGTGTTTCAGATTTGTACGCTGCGTGAAATGGGCGCGGAAACGGAACGTCGGCAGACGTTGGGGCGTGGTCTGCGCCTGCCGGTAGCGAAAACAGTAAAAGGCTATGAGCGTGTTGCCGATCGCAGCATTGCACAGCTTACGGTGGTGGCTAACGAATCTTATGCTACGTTCGCTCAGAATCTGCAAGCCGAATACAAAGACGCGGGCGTAGCCATCGGACAGCTACGACTCAATGAATTTGCCAAGCTGATGAAGCGGGATCCTCATGGCGCGATGACAGATGACATGCTGGGGTTCAAGATATCCTCTGCCATATTCAAGCATCTGGAAAAAGAAGGATTTATCAAGGATGGTGAAACAACCTCCATGTTTCTGCCGGATGCAGAAGGATTCTCATTACACTTGCCTGACGAGTTCGGGCCCTACGAATCAGATATTATCCAGTGCATCCTTAATGTGAAGTGGTTTACTGAATTTGGCCACCTGAACAGAGGTGATATGCTCACCTCAGAACAACACAGGTGCTCCAATGAAAAGAAGAAATTTTAGTCCTGAATTCAAACGCGAATCTGCTCAGCTGGTTGTCGATCAAAACTACACCGTCTCTGATGCCGCCAAGGCTATGGATGTAGGTCTTTCCACGATGACGAAATGGGTCAAACAACTGCGTGATGAGCGTCAGGGCAAAACACCAAAAGCCTCCCCGATAACGCCGGAACAAATCGAAATACGTGAGCTCAGGAAGAAGATGCAACGTATTGAAATGGAAAACGAAATATTAAAAAAGGCTACCGCGCTCTTGATGTCAGACTCCCTGAACAGTTCTCGATAATCGGGAAACTCAGGGCGCGTTATCCTGTGGCCACACTCTGCCATGTGTTCGGGGTTCATCGCAGCAGCTACAAATACTGGAAAAACCGTCCTGAAAAGCCAGACGGCAGACGGGCTATATTACGCAGTCAGGTACTTGAGCTGCATGGCATCAGCCACGGTTCGGCCGGAGCAAGAAGCATCGCCACAATGGCAACCCAGAGAGGCTACCAGATGGGGCGCTGGCTTGCCGGCAGGCTCATGAAAGAGCTGGGACTGGTCAGTTGCCAGCAGCCGACTCACCGGTATAAACGTGGCGGTCATGAGCACGTTGCTATCCCGAACCATCTTGAGCGACAGTTCGCCGTAACGGAGCCCAACCAGGTGTGGTGCGGTGATGTGACCTATATCTGGTCAGGTAAACGCTGGGCGTACCTCGCCGTTGTTCTCGACCTGTTCGCAAGAAAACCAGTGGGTTGGGCAATGTCGTTCTCGCCGGACAGCAGACTCACCATGAAGGCGTTGGAAATGGCATGGGAAACTCGCGGTAAGCCCGCTGGGGTGATGTTCCACAGCGACCAGGGCAGTCACTATACAAGCAGGCAGTTCCGGCAGTTACTGTGGCGATACAGAATCAGACAGAGTATGAGCCGGCGCGGAAACTGCTGGGATAACAGCCCAATGGAGCGCTTCTTCAGGAGTCTGAAGAACGAATGGGTGCCGGTGACGGGTTACGTAAGCTTCAGCGATGCAGCTCACGCCATAACGAACTATATCGTTGGATATTACAGTGCACTAAGACCGCACGAATATAATGGTGGGTTACCACCAAACGAATCGGAAAACCGATACTGGAAAAACTCTAACGCGGTGGCCAGTTTTCGTTGACCACTACAATGCGGGTATTGAGAGATATGTGAAGCCTGTAAGCATGAGGGCCAAGCGCAAATTTAACAAAGAACTCTATGCCTCGCCGGATTTTAAGAGACTTTGGAGCGCTATCAGCCAGAAAACGACTTATCGAGTGACAGTTAAATATCCTATGCTGATTGAGTCGTGCATAAAGGCGCTTAAGGCTGAACCCAAAATCCAGCCGTTACGTATTGATGTCACGCGTGCGGGTGTGAAGGTACTGCGAGGTGGCACGCAAGGGCGAGAGCTGGGGGCGCGGACTGTCGACCTCAAAGGCAGCTATGATCTGCCGGACATTATCGGTGAGTTGCAGCAAGGTACGTCTCTTACGCGCAAGACGCTCGTGGACATTCTCATCGGCAGCGGCAGGTTGGAGGAGTTCATTGCCAATCCGAACGACTTTATGGCGATGGTACGCCGTTGCGTAGAGGGTGAACTACAGCGTGTCATTGTCGAAGGCGTTCAGTATGAAAAGATTGGCGGCTCTGTATACGAACTCCGCGAGTTGCAATCCGATGGCCTTGCCGAAAAGGATTTCTTCAAAGAACATCTGTACCGCGTCATACATACCGAGAAAACTGATTTCGATTGTGTCGTATTTGATGGTGGGTCAGACAGTCCAGAGAGAAAGTTCGCAGAGTTTCTCGATCACCGCGAGGATATCAGGCTGTTTATGAAATTACCGCCAAGATTCCAGATTGACACGCCGGTTGGCCCTTATAATCCCGACTGGGCCATCATGAAATCCGAAGATGGCGAAGACCACATCTATATGGTTCGCGAAACTAAGAGCACCATGGATGAGCAAAAAAGGAGGCCATCTGAAAATGCCAAGATTAAGTCCGCCGAGGCACACTTCAGGGAAATTGGCGCCGAGTATGCAGTTTCAGTGCCTGAACAATGGAATATATGACATCGCTCTAGCATCGTAGGCTTATGGCGAATAGGCAGATAAAAAGCGTGTTAAACCTGTCTTCTCTTTTGCTGAAGTCAGGTTTAACGTGATTGTTTATCATAAAACTATACAAGATATAATTTTAAAAATTATCGACTCGCTACTGTTCGAATCGAGCTGCCGTCAGGGCCGGGTGCAGGCCGAATAATAGCGCGACAAGCATCGAACTGACGATCCCCTGCGGCAGTGACAGCGGTCATAGGGAAAACGCCCAGCCGGAAAATTTTACGAATAGACAAGCGGCGGTCAGACCAAACGTTGCTTCGGCAAGCGCACAGGCCACTCAGTACGATCGTCTCCAGCAAAAATTAGCGGCTAATGTCTATGGCCGTACCCCAAGGTCATGCGCACACTGATTTCGTGTCGTCGTTCGGTTATGTTCATCACCATCACATTCATTACATCCACGCCGCCCACCACCAATGCGATTCCCCCAATATTGCCCGCAACCAAGAGAAGGTACGCGACTGTTGCGGCATTCCCTCCTGTAGTTGCTGCGGGATCGTCGGCATAGGCTTGTGCCATGTCACGGCCATTCAGCAGCAGACTTCCGGTAGTAGGTTGGTCGAGTTGTCCGATGATGTTCAGCAGAGTGCTTTTGCCCCAGCCCTACTCATCACCGATGACACAGCTCTGGCCGGAAGGAATGGATAGAGAAACGCCATGCAATACCGGCTGCGTAGATGCGCCGGTATCTTAGGCATGAGTGATGTTTTTCAGTAAAAACAGAGGAGTATCACTCATCAGCTCCTCGGCAGTTCATCACGGCTACAGCTGGCGTCTCGGGCTTCTGCTCTCACTGCGGCATCGGCCAACTGACGAGCGAGCGTGGAAACGCTGCTTTGTGATTTTGATTCCGTCTCACCGGAAATAATATCGGGGTGATGACTTGTAGATACGCCCGAGCTGTTTCCCGTTGCCTTTGTTTCGCCAGAACGGAAAGAAGTTGCGGACTCAGATAGGCCATTTACATTCATTGTTATCCCTCATCATCGCTATCAGACGCGCCTGAAAAAAAATGGCACGCCTGAATATTAGGTCAAAGGGCCGGTTTATCTCATGGTCAGTTCGACGGTTAAATCATAGGTCCAGGTTTTAGCCCCTTTTACTGCCATGTTGCATCTTGCTCCATTACTTACAGTACCTTTCAGCGCCGCCATGAATTTCACCGTACTGGCCGACCATAGCGAAACTTCACCGAACCCCTGATAGAAAGCAACGCTCCGGCGCTGAGAATGGCGCTCTGCGGGCGACTTGACGCCTGTCTTGCTGGCTTTGTTGTCAGTTAACATATAAGGGTCACTCCCGTTCATCGAACTAAATGACCCGCGTTCTGACCCACAAATTCCCCGATACGAAGGGATATCAAAACGCATTGGAATGGTTTTCATGCCAACTCATTGAATCGAAACATTATAGGTCTTGATAAGAAAGCATAAAAAAGGAAGGGGGGCGGACTACGCCGTAGGCGTTGAACTGCGCGTTGACGCGCTGACCCCGAAGGGGTGAGCCGCTTGCGGCGAATCATCGAACGGGGTTCGGTGAAAAGGCAATACTCCAGAAAGCAAAAAACCAGCCAATAGGCTGGTTTTTCTGAATAAGTGGTGCCGGACTCGGGATCATATCGACGATTAATATGCTGTTTATTATTGGTTTTGTTGGTATTTCTTGTAAACAGCGCCCCCATGAAAGCCCCCATAAAAAATCACTTTGTTTTTGTGAGGGTTATTACGAAAAATCGATGTTTAAGGGCAGGGGCTCCGTTATGTGTCCAGGTCCATATATAACGCTAGAATGAGTTGGTTTAAATTTTCACCAAAAAGTCGCTTCTGAATAGACGAATAGAGTAATTTTTAAACCCGTCGACGTTTCACTCACAAATCACGCACCGCTCCTCACCGTACCAGAGTTGCGAATGCTGCAAATCCACGAATTTCCCCTCATCATCAATAAGCTCCTGAAGGGCGCTTAATCCTTCTTCTGTTTTTCGGGCTGCAAGATGCGACTCCAGACTGTCCCACCACAACTCGGCGCAACCATCAAAATCGACGGGCAATGAATTTCTTGTCTGCTGAAGCGCCGATTGCGCAGTATTATTCGCAAAGGGAACTGTCTGGATGTACTTACGAATACCAAGACGTTCTGAGTGTTTAACCACCAGTGAGGCATGTTGATTACGCCAGTAATGATCAAATTCTTCTCGCGTTAAATGGGCGCGCCTTTTGACACACATGACTAGTTTTAACATGTCGCTACTCCTGTCATTTCGGGAGTTCAAAGCTTACACTCTGACAGTGGTGTCAGAGTCAAGAGGACGTTATGCAGATTGGAAAACTGGCGGCATTGACTGGCGTTAGCATACGGATGCTTCGGTACTACGAGAGCGCAGGTTTGCTTCATCCTTCGCGAACCGACGCAGGCTATCGAAGTTTCTCGTCAGAAGATGTGGATATTCTCAGACGGATACTTATTCTGAATGGTGCAGGCTTCACGTTACCGGTTGTGCGTAGTTTGCTGAACTGCGTACATGCAGGAACCTCACCTTGCGAGGAACTAAAAGCTAAAGTGCGAGAACAACTGATGCAGATAGACCGTCAGTTTGAAGCGCTCTCGGAAAGCCGCAATCTTCTTAATAAGTTTCTTATTGACTAGCCCCTAACAATTTACCTGCTAACAGCATGCGGACAATGGATCCTACCCTTCCGATTGAACATCGTTCAAACTTACATTTGATATGTTGGAACAAAGTTTTTTGAGATAATGAGAAAAGATGAAATTTCTAATTTATAGATTCTATTAGTATTTTTGCTATACTTTTGAGATATCGTCATGCACCAGTTGAGATAACTAAACATCATGGCTCAATTTAATCACTTTGAACTCTCGCTTCTGAATCCCAGCTTTGACTCCCCTTTGGTCGATGCGCTGACGGAGCTGGAGTTACTCCGGCATCTACGGCTGGAAACCGATGTTCACCCTATCCTGTTTGCGCAGTTGAAGGCGGTTTTCCACATGTTGGAGAGTCTTGGCTCTGCAAGGATTGAGGGAAACCACACCACGCTTGCCGACTATGTTGAAAGCAAGGTTGAGGGAACACAGAGTTCGACGGATCAGCTCAAAGAAATCAACAATATTGAAGCCGCGATGGAGTTCATTGACGAATACCTGAACGATGGCGATGAGATAACGGAATATTTTATCCGCGAGTTGCATAGTCTGGCGGTAGCCGGGTTGCAACAGGAAGGCGACAGAACGCCCGGTGCATATCGACAACATAATGTCAGCATCGCTCAGTCTGACCATTTGCCGCCGGACCACATCCACGTTCCCGATTATATGGCAGAACTGACCGCCTTTATTAACCGTGCCGATAAACCAAAGTACGATCTGATGAAGATTGCACTGGTGCATCACCGCTTTGGCTGGATACATCCCTTTGGCAATGGTAATGGCAGAACGGTCAGGCTGCTGACCTATGCGTTGCTTATCAAGTATGATTTTAATGTTCAGGCTGGTGGGCGGGTTCTCAATCCGACAGCGGTATTCTGTAACGATCGTGAACTCTATTACGCCATGCTTTCGTTAGCCGATAAAGGAACGGAACAGGGGCTCGAGGAATGGTGCTTATATGTCCTTTCGGGGATCTCTTCTGAGCTGAAGAAAGTCGATCAACTGACAAACCACGCTTTTCTGAGCGAAAAGATCTTGTATCCGGCTATCGATTTTTCCTCGGAGAGAGGGCTGATAAACCCACTGGAGTCGAAAGTTCTGAAACGCGCCGTTGAGCTGGGGACGATAAAAGCAGGCGATCTCCGCGCCGTTTTACCTGATCTGAAACCGACGCAGGTGACTTACCAGCTTGGTAAGCTGATTGAGCGGGGATTGCTCCAGCCAGTAGAAGAAGGGGCTCGTACCTATACAGCGAAGTTCTCTAACTCGTATCTGATTCGTGGGGTGATTAAGGCTCTGAGGGAAGAAGGGTTTATTCCTGATTTGTGATTATTTGCATGAGTACGCAATGTCAGTGAAATTTAACATAGTATGCTCGTACCCTATATTTGCTCGGACCTGATCTGACATTATATTTGAAATTTTGACGTATCATATCAGGTCTAAGTTATTAAAAGTTACTAAAACCATTCTTTAGGAATGAGCCCGTCACCTTTATTTTTCCAGCATGCAGATTCGTGGATATTACTTACTTTTCCCCATATTGATTTATCGGCGTGTTCCAATACGATAATTTGAAAATTGTAACTATTTTCTTCAATCGCGGATGAAAGTATTTCGAAAATTTGTCGTGTTGCAGTAATGTCGTCATGTCTGGTTATTTGTAAATCTCCATTTTTATCTGCCTGATCTAATATATTTTCGCCAGAGTCAGCGCTAGGGAAATAGACCTGACTGGGCTGATCTATCACCAGAAAACTAAAAGGGGGTAATGTAAATCTGTCCGCATGAGATAAGAATTCATGAAAAGCTAAGAATACTGAAATATGATATCCCATCCAATTGGCACCGCTACCAACCTCCCATAAATATTCATTTTTGCTATATGTTGATGCTTTAAAGCTTAATGTTAGTTCTTTTTTGTCAAAGTTAATATCACCCCGACGATCAAGTTCAAACTTGTCCACATATTTTTCGATAAGTGAATTTATTTTTTTATAAACAGAATATTCTAAATTCTCTCGATTTGATGTTTTGAAATATTGTTCAAGTGGAGTCAGTTGAGTATTAATTTCTTTGATCTTCTCGCCGATGTCATCAGTGTTTTTCACCTTATTTAGTGATGACAATGTCTCCTGAATTCGGCCAATTATAACATATACTTTATTTAATGAGTCATTGGTTGCTTTATCTATATTTTCAAATTGAAATTTTTGTTTTCTTATATTTTGAAGTTCATCTTGTTGGTTTCTTAGTTCTTTTTTTAGATTGTTTAACTCTTTATCTGCAACAGGATTATCAAAGAGTGCATTGGACATTATATTAATTTTTGAAACTTTTCTCTCAAGGTTATTAACAACAGCAGATAAAGCGTTCGTCTTTGATCCACAAGCAATACATTCTCCATTGGGTGATAAATTTTCTTTGAGCCAGTAAAAACCTACAATATGTTCTTGTTCTTTCCTTACTGCTTGAGCGAAATATTTTCCTTTAGAAAATAATTGCTCATAATTTCTTATTTTTACTCGCAAGGAATCAACTTCTCTTTGTTTTTCCTCTCCGAGAATATTAAGTCTTTTTAATTGTTCATTTGTGTATTCATAATTTGGAGTATTTAATAGTTTGCTAAGATTCCCTTCGAGGTAAGTTTTATTGATGAATGTAAGCCTGTCAACCTTATAATCTGTATCCTTTTCTTGTTCTTCTGGGGAAGGTGTTAATCCTAATTCAATACACCCTCTCCATAAACGATCGACTTCAAAATCCCAACCGGCCAAAGCTTTTTTATTAACCTCTTGTTGTTTATGTAATGAATCAAGTCTTTTTTGTAGATCTACACGTTCTTTTTCTTTTATCATATATTCACGATTAATTATACCTAATGCGAAAGGCATAACTCTTTGTAATCGTTCTTTATTCTGATAGGAATCGGCTTTAAAAAATAATGTATAGGGATTTGCAACAATGTGTTGTGGTAAAAAATTTAACGCGGCCATGTCTCTATAAGAAGCTCTGGCATCAAAACCTGGTCTTTCGTTATCCTCTGACTGAGGAAGATCGCTTAATTGGACTAATTGGTTAAATTTATTCTTAAATGCAGAATTATTGTGAGTGGTATTCAGTTCAAGCGGAAGTTCTTCTGGGCAAAGTGAAAGGCAAAACTCATTGCTTACAGATTTGTTCCCCGGCGTTTTGCGAGCAATAAGATATTTGTATCCCTGAATATCAACAGTTAAGCCAAACCACATAACGGATTCTCGAATTATCCCGACAGGGATAGCACATTTACTAGCCCCAAGGCAGTAATCAATTATTGATATAATCGATGATTTTCCTGTTCCACTAATTCCATGAATGATACTTATTTTATCTTTTTTAAAAGAGATCTTACGAAGCTCATTTTCAGGATTAGTTGGCCAAAGAATCAGTGAGTCAATCATGAATTTCATAATGATTTCCCTAAAAGTAAGCTATAAAGTAAAGGAGTATCCATATGGTAGAACCAGTTTGCCAGCCGAATTATAGTTTTACTCATATCAGAAGGTAATGTTTTTTTTACATTAGTCGGCCATTTTGCAGGACTTCTTTTGAACAGAATTTTATTATCTGCTTCGACTTTAATTAATAGTCCTGATGAAACAGCGAAATTTAATCCCTGAAGTGTTATGCCACTATAATCAGCAATGCGTTGATTTATATTTGATTTTATTATTGGGGTTGCTTGTATAACAACATCTAACGGTGTTGATGATTTTTTTGTTTTTATTGCTTCTCGGCTGATTTTATTCCATGTAAATGGTAGTATAAGAAGAAATTGCATTAGATCTGGAACGCGATCGTCAATAGATAATTTCTCGTACTCTTCTACGAAAAGTACAAATAAAAAACAAGCAAGTGAACTGTTGTTAATGATGTTTTTATCCATGTAAAACATAATTATTCGACCTTGTGTTTTTTATAACTATTATGCCAGTATATAAATGATTTTTTTTCGGGATTATTTGCTAATTCGTGATAATTTCCGATAGTGAAATAGGAATTATCCGTATCGTTACCATCGAGAGATGCTTTATAGTTTGGGCTCATGGTTTCTGAATATATTTTTTGAAAGTAAGATAATTTCTTTTCATGCGTATTTTCCGATTCAGGTAAGCTGAATTTTATATTTAACCATCTATTATAAAGTTCATCGTCACGATCTTCCCATGCAGAAGGTGACACTTCACCTATATCTAGTAATCTGACTCTTTCAGCATAAAATGCCCAATAGTTGGACAGGGCGTGGATACAGGCATCAGCACTTTGACCAATATCTTGAAGTTGTTTAATAAAAGTATGACTAGTTCCATCATTTTCTAAATATTCTTTATATGAAGTTTTGAACATAGGTTGGTCAATGAAATTCCTACGCTTTATTTTACTGCTTTCAGCATGTAATAAATTAAAAAACGGTTCTTTTGTTAATTCGATAGGTTGCTTGGCTTTCCATGCTGACTGGCATTTATCCACAATTAAGCCCAATAACGACTGATATATTGTTTCTGAATGCTTTTTGATTTCTGATGGGAGGTGCAATAGGTTTATTGTTGCGCGTTTAGTTTCAAGGCCTGAAATAGTCCCGTGGTTATCAAGTAATACAATGTTTTTAACCAAAAAATTAAGGTCATCTTCAGAGTAATTAAGTACTTGCTTTGCAATTTCTTTTACTGCTCCTGTAATAGCATCCGCCTGTTTCCTTAATTCTCCTAATGCTATTTTTATTTGTTCATCTGTTTGTGCTTTGGAAAGTAAGTTGGCAAGGGTGTTTGCACCTACATTTTTGTTAGTTACTAAACAATAAGAAATTTCCTCGTATTTTTCTCGAGCACCTTTCATTGTTGAAAGCCAGATATGTAAAGTATGCCAGAGATTCTTGCTACTATCCTGATAGGGTTGTCCACTGATATCCAAAGCGTGTTTATCTTGCTCAAAAGAGACATGAAGCTGACCGTTATTGAATGAAATTTCTTCTACTACATCATCTGCGGTTTCAATTCCAAATACCGCAGAATCATGCTCACTAGCAAAGATGCGATACAGTGCGCGCTCAATCTGATAAAGAAAACCTAAAAATTTAGAACTGGCTTCTTGAGTGACCATTTTTTAATCATCACCTGTATAAAATTACATATGAATTTGTCTAAATAACTGTTCATACATCAAAAGTGACATTTCATGAGATATAGAATCATTCAAGCGCAAATTTTCACCTGATGCAATAACATTATTCATGTTATATGATTGTAAACTAATACATATGTGACGTGTATATATATACCTGCGCTACCGTATTTATGATTTGATTATTTCATCCGGAAACTTCTTGCTGTTTTTCATCGCCAGTCGTAGCATATTTGCGTACCTGCAAAATCAGGTGCCGGGATTGGTCTCCCGAATACCATACTGGCGACATATGACGCGCCTTGCGTCTTTTTTTATGTCGTAATGCTTAGCTATGCCGAATTATGGTGGGCTGGGCGGGGGCACCGCAAGGTGCGCCGGTTCCAGTATGGCCGGTAAGACCAACTCCGTTCAGTCCACCACCAGTAAGATTGGTCTCTTCGGTGATGGTTTAAACATCACATACTGGAGGCTGCCCTATGGCTACAACCCTCGATCAAACTCATCCGTTACTTTCCCACCCTTTTAATGCCGATACAGATTTCACCGTACTGGCCGATCATTGTGAAAAGTGCGCAGATACTCAGGCGGAAAGCTACGATCCTGTACTGAAGATGGCTCTCTGCGGTCGGTTCGCCGCCGGTCTTGCGCTGCTGAAACCGGGCCTAAGCGATCCCATTCCGCCTCACCTGATAGACAGCCTAACCGTTGATACCTTGCCCACAAATTCTCCCCGTTTTGCCCCCGATGCGGATACGCTTTGCGATTACTGTTTTACCCTGACTCAGCTTCTGCTTTGCCGGATGTTTCCACCACAAGCGGAAGAACAATTGCGTTGGCTTCTGGCGGAACTGGTTGATTACTTTGCCGCTGAACTGAAAGCCCCGCGCTGGATACGTACAGCGGATGGTGTGAAATGTATTAATGAGGAGGCGGTATGAATCAACAGGACTGGCATTCCGCCGATATTATTGCGGCGCTGAAAAAGCGGGGAACGTCGATGGCGGCGGTTTCGCGTAACGCGGGGCTGGCCTCTTCCACGCTGGCGAATGCGCTGACAAAACACTGGCCCAAGGGAGAACGGCTGATTGCGGAAGCGTTGGGTGTTGCGCCTGCGGAAATCTGGCCTTCCCGTTACCGCAAGCCAGAGGAGCACTAAAGTAAAACAATCTCTCCCGTCCTGTTATCGGCGAACGCAGATAACAGGACGGGAGAAGGCAAGCGAAGCGTGGCAGCTTGTTATTCATGAAGTGATCAAAAAATCAATAAACAACTGTGTAAAAGCAAAAAACAGTTTTCTCTTTCTGCCTTGTTGCCACGGGTGTAAGTTTTCACCTGCACAAAATGCTTCACGACCTGAGAGAAGCGCCTGATGAATCAGGATGGTCGTCCCTTATGGCGGCTACCTTTGTAAACTGCCAGACCGTCTAACAGACGGTTGAGGTCATCCTTCACTCTCTACACCAGTCTATAAACGTGACGGGCCGCGGCCTGCAAAGACAGCGGCTTTGCTGCCGCGTGACCGCAATCCTGCACCAGAATTTCAATTTTTAATCACTGTGCCAGTCCAGTGCGTCACTTTAACCGCGCAACGCGGGAAAGTGACGCACCAACGCCCTTTCACTGCACCAGACAATTTAGCTGCGCCAACGCACGGCGGGATTCCGACACCGTGATTCCACCCACTTTCACTCACAGGAGAACGTGAACCGATACCGGAGGGGGATCAGGACGATCTGGGGGATAACCCGCGCAAGCGGGCGGCTGCTCAGAGAGCACAACCGAAGCCCCACAACACCTCAACGGCTGCCGCCCCGGCGCTCAGGTATCGTTCGCAGCCCGACCCATCATTCAGGGCTATCGGCCTACGCGCCGGGGAAAAGTTGTATCAGATTTTGGAGTTGCGGCAATCATGAAAGGGGGAAGAGAAGATGAGTTTTCTGGAGCAGGAAATGAAAATGCTGGCGCGGCAGGCGGGTGGCAGTCATAAAACTGTCCACGATCGCATGGCGCTGGCGCAGCGATTTTGTGAGCGCTTGCTGGAACAGAATGTACAGATCCGCCGGGTGGAGCAACTGAAAGCGCGGCATATTGAGAATTACGTTCGGGAACGACTGGATCAGGGCATAACGAAACGTAGCCTGCAAAACGAGATGGCGGCGATCCGCTGTCTGTTGAAGCAGGCCGGGCGTGATCGGTTAGCAGCCAGTGAACGGCTGTCCAATAAATCGCTCGGCTTGTCCGGCGCATCCCGCAACGGCACCCGGCGGGCGATTACGGCGGAGTATTATTGGCAGGTGCTGGAAATCGCTCGCGCAAAAGACGCCGGGATGGCGGCGGCGCTGGAACTTTCAAAGTTGATGGGCCTGCGTTCACAGGAAGCAGTGCAGTGCGCGCAATCGCTTAGGACGTGGAAACAGGCGCTGGAACGCGGTGAATCCCGGCTGACCGTGGTGTTCGGCACCAAAGGTGGGCGGCCCCGCGAGACGGTGATTTTGGATGCTGGCGCAGTCAGAAAAGCGCTGGAAAATGCGTTGGCTGTGGCGGAACAACGCAACGGCAGGCTGATTGATAAACCCGATCTGAAAAGCGCGATGAAGTACTGGCACGGTCAGGCTTCGCGTATCGGCTTGACCGGCGCATATTCCCCGCATTCATTGCGCTACGCCTGGGCGAAGGATGCCATTCGCCATTACCTGGCGCAGAGATTCAGTGAAAAAGAGGCTCTGGCATTGGTCGCGATGGATTTAGGCCACGGCGACGGGCGCGGGCGTTATGTGGCGCAGGTTTACGGACGGCGGGGAGAGGAGTGAGTTTCCGTGCTGGTGCAGCCGTTGATGAATGTTCGATCATTGCGTCAGCCAAAAGGAAAAAGGGCTAAAGGGTAAAGGATGCTAAGGGTAACAGCGCCAAACCGGAAAGGGCCAAAGGGCTGAAAAGGCCGTGATTGGCGCAGTTCGATGTTCGTTCGACGGGGAATCTGGTGCAGTCCTGCGATTTTACCGGCGTCAGTGAATGAGGGCTGTGATAGGCCCCAGTGTTGGTGCAAATAAAAAAGCAGATCCGCTGGCGCAGAGATCTGCTTTTCGGCGTCAATCAGTCGCGGGTTCAGGCAACCTGAATATGCCTCTCAAAACGGTAAGCCGGGATGAATTTCTGCCGGCAGGCGTCGAGATAGTCCGACCACCATTGCATCATCTGCGTGCGTTCGTCGAGGTGCTCCGCCTTGTGGATATAGGCGGCGCGAACGTGGTTACGCTCCTGATGGCTCATCTGCCGCTCCACTGCATCTTTTGACCAGCGGCCTGATTCAATCAACGCGCTACAGGCCATCGTGCGGAAACCATGACCGCAAACGTCCACCTGCGTGTCATAGCCCATCGTGCGCAGCGCCTTGTTGATGGTGTTTTCGCTCATCGGTTTGCGCGGATCGTGGTCGCCGGGAAACAGCAACTCACTGCTACCGGACAGCAGTTTTAGCTGCTTCAGTACAGTTACCGTCTGTGTTGACAGCGGCACCAGATGCGGTGTTTTCATCTTCGCGCCGCGCTCTGAATAACGCACGCCCGGAATGGGTTCACGTTGCGCGGGGATGGTCCACATTGCGCCATCCAGATCGATCTCCGTCCAGCGGGCAAAGCGTAGCTCGCTGGAGCGAATAAAGATCAGCAGGTTAAGCTGCACCGCCAGACAGGTTAGTAATCTGCCGGAATAGCCTTCGATCCGTTCCAACATCTCCGGCAGCTTCTCCAGCGGTAGGGCGGGGTAGTGGTTTTTTGGCGGCGGCGCAATGGCTCCGGCCAGATCGTTGGCGGGGTTGCTGGCGATGAGTCCTTCCTGTACCGCATAGCGCATGATCGCCGTGGTGCGCTGCTGTATCCGCGCGGCGGTTTCCAGATTGCCTTTTCTCTCCGCCACCCGCAGCGGGATTAGCAGATCGGCCGTTTTCAGGTCGGTAACGAGGAATTTACCGATCAGCGGAAAGACGTGCAGTTCCAGCGAGCGCAGGGCTTTGGCGGCATGGGCTTCAGTCCAACGGGTATTACCCGCCACCCACTTGCGGGCGATCTCTTCAAAGGTATTGCCGTTTTTTCTCGCCTGCTTCTCCTGCTGTTTTTTTACGCCGGGATCGGCACCTGCACTGAGTACCGCACGGGCTTCCTCGCGTAGCTTACGGGCATTTGCCAGCGTGACGGTGGGGTAAGCGCCAAACGCCAGCTTTTTCTCTTTGCCGCCGAAGCGGTATTTGAGATGCCAGAGTTTAGAACCGTTGGGTTTAATCAGCAGGTACAGACCCTGCGCGTCGCTGAGTTTGTAAGGTTTATCGAACGGCTTGGCGTTGCGGATGGCGGTATCTGTCAGAGGCATGGTGGGGGCTCCATAGTTTATCGAACCGGCAGGCCCCCAATTAAGCCCCCAAAAACTACGGATGTCAAAAAATCTGGTAGTACCTGTTGGTACTCCAGATTCTTATCAACTTACTGATTTTTCAACGTTCCCGGACGCATAAGGACATCCTGAAACTAAATTTTGGTGCCCGGACTCGGAATCGAACCAAGGACACGGGGATTTTCAATCCCCTGCTCTACCGACTGAGCTATCCGGGCAACGGGGCGCATTAAACCGTATTGGTTCCGCGCCGTCAACGGCTTTATGGGAAAATAGCGCTGACTGCTGACTTTTCAGTCAAAGCCATGCTATCTGATATATATCAGCGGCCTGGCTTAACTCAGCGCGCCGTTTAGGCGGCAGCAAGCGATGCGCAATACGTCTTCCGCCAACCGTTTGGCGACGGCAATATCGGTGATTTGGCGCTTCACCAGCAGTTTGCTCAGGCAACCTTCCAAAATCAGTTCCATCTGCTGTGCGACCATCGCAGGATCGTCGATGTCTAATTCGCTCAGCAGCTCCTTGGTATAGTGGTATGACGCCTGCTTTTGCTGCTCGGCCAGTTGGTGAATGGGGTGGTGAACGTCCGGGTAAAAACTGCAGGCCGCGATGAACAAACAACCCGGATAGCGCCCTTGTTTAACCGCCTCGTTCAGAACGTGATAACGCGCCAACAGCTTTTGCTCTACATCGCGCGAGTCGTCCAGCATCAGTCGCCTGCGCCAGCCGTCGATCTGTTGACTGTGATAGCGCAGACTGTCATACAGCACCGCCTCATCGTCGGGCCAGAACGGCGCCAGCGTCTCCAAAGAAATGTGCAGACTGTCGGCCAGTGTTTCCCGTGTCATGGCGGTGAAACCATGCTGTTCCAGCAAGGTCAGCGCATGCTCCAGTACTTTTTCCCGTTGCATGTGTTCTCCTCTCAGTACGTGGCCGTTAATCAACAAGTGTCGTTGACGGAGATAGTTTCTGCAAATGCGACCGGAACTGCGCCGCATCCATAAAACCGGTGACGCGTGACCCCGGAATTTCTTTGCCGGAATCGTCGAAAAATAGAATGCTTGGCAGGCCGAGCACCTGCAACTGCGTCAATAGGGCGTTCTGTTCAGGCGTATTGGCCGTGACGTCGGCTTGCAGGAGCCGCAGGCGAGCCATCTGATGTTGCACTTGGACATCGCTGAACGTGACTTTTTCGAACGACTTACAGGCGGCGCACCAGTCGGCATAGAGATCCAGCATGGTGATGCCGTGGCTGCTGCGAAGGGCGGTGTTCAGATCGTCCAGATTGTTGATGGGCGAAAAAGCGATGTCGGAAGCCGATTCGGTTTGTGGCTCAGCCGAGGCGAACAGCCAGTCCTGTATTGGCCGTACGGAGACCAGCGCGCCGAGCAACAGCAAGACCTGAAGACCGCGTATCCAGCCACCTCGTCCGCGCAGACTGAGGGCGAAGGCCCAACCGAAAAACGCGACGCCGAGCAGGCCCCATAGCCGCCAGGCCCAGAGGTCGCCGAGTAGCCGCGTCAGTAGAAATACCGGCAACGCCAGCATCGCGAAACCGCAGGCCTCTTTAATATGATTCATCCACGGACCGCTTTTGGGCAGGATACGGTTGCCAAACAGGGTGACGCCAATCAGCGGTAAACCCATTCCCAGCGCATACAGGTACAGCGTACCGCCGCCCGCAAGCATATGGCCGCTCTGGGCGATATACAGCAGCAGCGCGCTGAGCGGCGCCGTGGTGCAGGGGGAGCAAATCAGACCGGCGAGCGCGCCCATCAAAAAGACGCCGGATAATGAACCGCTTTCCTGTCGGTTGCTCCAGTCAACGAGTCGCGTTTGCATGGCGGAAGGTAATTGCAGGCTAAAAAGGCCAAACATGGATAGCGCCAACAAGGTGAACAGCGACGCCAATCCGATTAAGACGTAAGGGTGCTGTAGCGCCGCCTGAAAGCGCAGACCGGCTGCCGCCACGACCAATCCCAGCAGCGTATAAGTCAGTGCCATACCCTGCACATACGCGAAGGCCAAGAGCAAAGTGCGTCGAGTGGAAAGACGTTCCCGACGGCCCAGAATCAGGCTGGAGATCAAGGGGTACATCGGCAGCACGCAGGGCGTAAAGGCGACTCCGATACCGATCACTATGGCCCACCACGGAGAAAACGGCAGTGGCGGCGGGGTGGCCGTCGTCTCGTCGGCCCTATCCCATGTGTTGAGCGGGATGTTTTGCTGCTCCGGCGGATAGCAGAACCCGGCATCGGCGCAGCCCTGATAGCTGACCGTTAATGTACTGCCCTGTGGGAGTTCATCCAGAGGAACATTGAGCTGTAGCCGATCCCGGAAAATGTCGACCACCCCGAAAAACGCGTCCTGATGCCGTTCGGCAGCCGGAAACTCAATGCTTGTTAGCGTGGTGGTGCCGGAGTGAATCGCTATTTTCTGGCGATACAGGTAATAGCCCGGGTGAATGATCCACTGAAGCTTGAGCTGCTTCCCTTGTTGCTGGAAGTCGAAGACAAACGCCTGCGGGGCAGGCAGAAATCGCGACGTTTGCGCACGGCCGAAAGGATTTTCGGCAGGCACGACGGCAGTAAAAAGCAATGTGCCGAAGAGGATAATCAGCGTAAGGACGCGTTGAGCCATGAGAGATAATCGTTATCGCCGTCGTGAACCGGAAGCGCCAATAATTCCGGCGTTTGGTAAGGATGCTGCTGTTTCAGCAACGTGAACAGGTCTTGCATATGCGCCTGGTCGCTTTTCAGCATCAGCTGGATCTCCTGCTGTTGCTCCAGTTTCCCTTCCCAACGATAAAGCGAAACGGCGCCGGGCAATATTGTGACGCAGGCTGCCAATTTGGCTTCTAGCGCGGCGGCGGCTAGCGATCTGGCGCTGGCGTCGTCGGGGGCGGTACACAGCACCACCACGGCGTCGTAGGCGATGAGTTCAGACATAATGACCTCAGCAGCGGAAACGTGAAATTATCGCCACACTATACCTTGAGGCCAGCGTGAGCGTAAGCGCGGATCGCGTCGAAAATAGACGCTGTGGGAAGTGAGAAGAGTCACAAAATCTCCCTTCGACGCATGGCTCGGCGCCGAAGGGAGCTGAGGAGGTTACTGCGGTTCGTTTTCGTCGGTGTAACGTTTCGCTTTATAAGCCGGATGCATCAGGTTCTGTACGGAGAAAATATCGTCCAGTTCTGCTTCAGTCAGCAGGCCGCGTTCCAACACGACTTCACGTACGCTTTTCCCGGTTTCGGCGCAGATTTTACCGACGATATCACCGTTATGATGACCGATAAACGGGTTCAGGTAGGTAACGATGCCGATGGAGTTAAACACGTAAGACTCACAGACCGACTGGTTGGCGGTGATGCCGTTCACACATTTCTCCAACAGGTTGTAGCACGCGTTGGTCAAAATGTGGGTGGACTCGAACATGGCCTGTCCAATTACGGGCTCCATCACGTTCAACTGCAACTGGCCTGCTTCGGCCGCCATTGTGACGCAGGTGTCGTTGCCGATAACCTTGAAGCACACCTGATTGACCACCTCGGGGACGACCGGATTGACCTTCGCGGGCATGATGGATGACCCGGCCTGCAACTGAGGCAGGTTGATCTCATTGAGCCCCGCGCGCGGGCCTGAAGAGAGCAAACGCAGATCGTTACATATTTTCGACAGCTTGACCGCCAGACGTTTGAGCGCGCTGTGCACCATCACATAAGCGCCGCAGTCGGATGTCGCTTCAATCAGATCTTCTGCGGAAACGCAGGGCAGGTGACTCACCTCGGACAGCTTTTGCACGGCCAGTTGCTGGTAGCCGTCCGGCGTATTCAGCCGCGTGCCGATCGCCGTTGCGCCCAGGTTTACCTCCAGCAGCAGTTCAGCGGTGCGCAGCAGGTTTTTGTTCTCTTCCTGCAGCAGAATGTTGAAGGCGTGGAACTCCTGGCCCAGGCTCATTGGCACGGCGTCTTGCAGTTGAGTCCGTCCCATTTTCAGGATGTTTTCAAACTCTTTGGCCTTACGCTCGAACCCTTCGCCCAGATGCGTATTGGCATCAATCAGCTTCAGGATCGCGTTGTAAACGGCGATACGAAAACCGGTGGGATAGGCATCGTTGGTCGACTGGCATTTATTAACGTGATCGTTGGGGTTGAGGTATTGGTACTCGCCCTTTTGGTGCCCCATGAGTTCAAGACCGATATTGGCCAGGACTTCGTTGGTGTTCATATTCAACGAGGTGCCTGCGCCGCCCTGAAAGACATCCACCGGGAATTGGTCTAAACATTTACCGTTGTTGAGTACTTCGTCGCAGGCGCGAATGATCACGTCGGCGATTTTACGTGGAATGGTTTGGAGCTCTCGGTTAGCCATAGCGGCGGCCTTTTTGACCATCACCATGCCGCGAACGAAATCCGGGACGTCGCTGATTTTCTGATTGCTGATGTAAAAGTTTTCAATAGCGCGAAGGGTATGGATGCCGTAATAAGCATCGGCGGGTACTTCTCGGCTGCCTAACAGATCTTCTTCAATACGGATATTGTCTGACATAAAGAGCCTTCTCTTACTCTTCTATAAGTTAGCGTTTGTACAGCTTATCGTAAGGTATTTTCCCAAGAGGGGTGGTGCATTTGACCGCTATTAACGGGTATTCCACTATTATATTCTTAACCTGTGCGTGAAATAGTCGCCTTGATCACATCTGGGCATTCCATTGTCTGTCTCCTGAGTGAATCGTAATGAATAGTCACTCGGCGTGACTATAGCTGAAAAACGATAGCAGCCAAAAAAAACCACGTACGTAGGTTGAAAAATAGCGTATGAGCTACCATCTCAACAGTATTGTAACGAAATGACGGGCGCGTTGAATGCTCTTACAGAAAGCCGCTTATGACTGCGTCAATAGCATATTACGAGCGCAAGTTTTAGGAATATACTTTTTATCAATACGTTAAATATCAATTACAGGAGCACTGGGTGCGCTGGATACCTTTAATACTGATTTTCCTGTTGGCCTACATTGAAATCTTCATTTTCATTCAGGTCGCCCACGTGCTGGGTATCGCTATCACGTTGCTGCTGGTGGTGTTGACTTCCTGCCTCGGCGTTTCGCTGGTCCGTAATCAGGGAGTCAGAACCTTTGTTCAGATGCAGCGGAAAATCGAAGCGGGCGAGAGTCCGGCCGCAGAGATGGTGAAAAGCGTTTCGCTGGTGATGTCAGGATTTCTGCTGCTGGTGCCGGGGTTCTTCACCGACTTTCTTGGCCTGCTGCTGTTGCTGCCGGCGCTGCAAAAACATCTGACGTTGAAACTGATGCCGCATTTGCATCTTTGGCGCTCGCGCTCGGGTCCGGCAGGATCGCAGGGCGATGTCTTCGAGGGTGAATATCAACGTAAGGATCAACGCCCTGAACGACTTGAGAAACATGATGAAAATGACGACCGCTGATTCAGGCGGTCTTTTTTTATTAGCTATCTGATCTGCTGCGTTTTTTTTCGAGGGGTGTGAAAAAGCGCGAACAAAGCGAAAAAATTTTGCCTTCCTCCCTTGAAGCCCGTCGAAACGTCCCCACTTACTTTTCCACAAGGTCGGATATAAAAGCGTATCCGGCATGTTACCTAAACTGACATGGACTTTCTCAAAGGAGAGCTATCAATGAAAATTCGTCCATTGCATGACCGCGTTATCGTCAAGCGCAAAGAAGTTGAATCAAAATCTGCTGGCGGCATCGTTCTGACCGGTTCTGCAGCGGGTAAATCCACCCGTGGCGAAGTCCTGGCTGTGGGTCATGGGCGTATCCTGGAAAACGGTGAAGTTAAACCGCTGGATGTGAAAGTTGGCGATATCGTTATTTTCAATGATGGTTACGGCGTGAAGACAGAAAAAATCGACAACGATGAAGTCCTGATCATGTCCGAAGGCGACATTCTGGCAATCGTTGAAGCCTAATCGCGCGTAATCCTCTGAACTGAACGAATTTAAGGGAAACAACCAATGGCAGCTAAAGACGTAATTTTCGGTAACGACGCACGAGTCAAAATGCTTCGCGGCGTGAACGTACTGGCAGATGCAGTGAAAGTCACTCTGGGGCCGAAAGGTCGTAACGTAGTGCTGGATAAATCCTTCGGCGCGCCGACCATCACCAAAGACGGCGTGTCCGTCGCCCGCGAAATCGAACTGGAAGACAAGTTCGAAAACATGGGTGCGCAGATGGTCAAAGAAGTGGCTTCCAAAGCGAACGACGCTGCCGGTGACGGTACCACTACCGCTACCGTACTGGCGCAGTCCATCGTCAACGAAGGTCTGAAAGCCGTTGCCGCGGGTATGAACCCGATGGATCTGAAACGCGGGATCGACAAAGCCGTTATCGCCGCGGTCGAAGAATTGAAAAAACTGTCTGTGCCTTGCTCTGACTCCAAAGCCATTGCTCAGGTAGGTACCATCTCCGCCAACTCCGACGACACCGTGGGCAAGCTGATTGCTGAAGCCATGGAAAAAGTGGGTAAAGAAGGCGTGATCACCGTTGAAGAAGGCACTGGCCTGCAGGACGAACTGGACGTTGTTGAAGGTATGCAGTTCGACCGTGGTTACCTGTCTCCTTACTTCATCAACAAGCCGGAAACCGGTTCTGTTGAGCTGGAAAGTCCTTACATCCTGCTGGCTGACAAAAAGATCTCCAACATCCGCGAACTGCTGCCGGTACTGGAAGCCGTTGCTAAAGCCGGCAAACCGCTGCTGATCATCGCTGAAGACGTTGAAGGCGAAGCCCTGGCGACTCTGGTTGTGAACACCATGCGCGGTATCGTGAAAGTCGCGGCTGTGAAAGCACCGGGCTTCGGCGACCGTCGTAAAGCGATGCTGCAGGATATCGCGACGCTGACCTCTGGTACCGTGATCTCTGAAGAAATCGGTCTGGAACTGGAAAAAGCGACCCTGGAAGATCTGGGTCAGGCTAAGCGCGTTGTCATCACCAAAGACACCACCACTGTGATTGATGGTCTGGGTGAAGAAGCGACCATTCAGGGCCGTGTTTCTCAGATTCGTCAGCAGATCGAAGAAGCGACCTCTGACTACGATCGTGAAAAACTGCAGGAACGCGTAGCGAAACTGGCTGGCGGCGTTGCCGTTATCAAAGTCGGTGCGGCTACCGAAGTTGAAATGAAAGAGAAAAAAGCGCGCGTTGAAGATGCCCTGCACGCAACTCGTGCTGCGGTTGAAGAAGGCGTGGTTGCCGGTGGTGGTGTTGCGCTGGTTCGCGTGGCTAACGCCATCCGTTCTCTGACTGGCGAAAACGAAGATCAGAACGTGGGTATCCGTGTTGCGCTGCGCGCGATGGAATCCCCGCTGCGTCAGATCGTCGCCAACGCCGGTGAAGAGCCGTCTGTTGTTGCCAACAACGTGAAAGCGGGCGAAGGTAACTACGGTTACAACGCCGCGAGCGAACAGTACGGCAACATGATCGACATGGGTATCCTGGATCCGACCAAAGTGACTCGTTCTGCTCTGCAGTACGCTTCTTCTGTTGCTGGCCTGATGATCACCACCGAATGTATGGTGACTGATCTGCCGAAAGAAGATAAAGCGGACTTAGGCGCTGCAGGTATGGGCGGCATGGGCGGTATGGGCGGCATGATGTAAGATGCGTTAAGCATCGTATCATCAGCTCGGGGGCAGACTGACAGCGTGCTTCACGCCGCAGGTTTCCCCCAGGCCTTGATAGCCGATAAAAAACGACCGGGTCAACATTGACCGGTCGTTTTTTTATGTCTTGCGGCGATGCATTTTACTTGCGTTGTCGTTCACCTTGAGCCGACGCCATGCGCTGCGTCGGTTATGACAGGATATTGGCGGGACCTTAATTTTTGAGCAAAGAAATGGACGATTAAATACCCTTCATATAGAGAGGGAAAATAAAAGGAACGTCGTGGATGTCGCGAACAAAAAACGTCGCTTATCAATGACAAAGTTAATTGTATTTTGAGCGCAATCCTCGGTGCGAAATAAACCCGCGATGGGGGTTTATGAATAATACAGAGAAACCTTTAAAGAGATGGGGTTTGTTTTTTTGGCATCTGACGCACTGAAGTCTATTTCCTAAGGAGAGGGATTATCCATTATGATTGTATGGTTTTTTATCTCTACAATCAGACAATTAGCCTTTTTCATCGCAAGCTGTTCTAATCGCGAAAAGTGAAAATAAGCCGCCCTATTAATAGCTGGATTTTTATTGTATTAATAGCGCATTCAACGGGCGGTGACGCGTGAATACATTCTGGTGTCATTGCATTGAAATATGATGAAATTTAGATGTGTGGCAGGCATGAACTCGTTATCCTGACTCTATGTGGCTCGAAAACCGGTTATTGTCTTCAAGCGTGTTTTGGGCGTAAAGAAAGTATGAAAATCATGCAGATCATGCACCGCAAGGGCAGAACGGATTATCAGTGCGCTATTCTACGCTACAATGGAAATCGTTTACTTTATTTACTAAACCCGAGGCGAGGAGGGAACGATGACTGATGAGACTGTAGATCTCCTGCGCCCGGTGACATGGTGCGAGTTCGCCGATGTCCCCGCCGCCGTCGCCGATTGGCTTGGCCATCGAGATTCAATGACCACTCGCTTGGAAACGCATTGCCAGCGTCTTGATGTGGAAGTCACCCATGAAGGTTTTATCTCGCCTTCGGACTCAGGGGAGGCGTTACCTCTGTTGCCGGTCAGTGACCGCTTCTGGCTGCGGGAAGTGACGCTGTACGGCGACGGCAGGCCCTGGTTATTCGGTCGTACGGTGATCCCTGAGCGCACGCTGCAGATGTCCAACCTCGCGTTGGCACGCATCGGAAGTGCTCCGCTTGGGCGATATTTGTTTCAAGCTGGGACGCCAGAGCGTGACTTTATCAACCCGGGTCGTCGTGGCGATCTGTGGGCTCGCCGCTCACGGTTACGGTTGGCGGGTCACCCGTTATTACTGACAGAGATTTTTTTGCCTGATGCCCCTATTTATTCTCCGCTCAGTTCTGATGCTGAACGGTAGAGAGGAGACGATGCGTTGGAACGAATTTTAACGACAGGACGGTGGACGGCGTATTGTCGCCTGATGCGGATCGATAAGCCGATAGGATCTCTGTTGCTGCTGTGGCCGACGCTGTGGGCGTTATGGCTGGCGGGGCGAGGAGCGCCGGCGAGCTGGACGCTCTGGGTGTTTGTGTTAGGCGTCTTCTTGATGAGAGCCGCCGGCTGCGTCATCAATGATTATGCGGATCGTCATTTTGACGGTCATGTGAAGCGCACCGCATCGCGACCTCTACCCAGTGGCATGGTCAGTGAACAGTCCGCGAAAGCGCTATTCGTCATTTTAGCGCTGGTGGCGTTTGCGCTGGTGCTGACGTTGAACACCATGACGATCTGGTTATCGGTCGGCGGGCTGGTTCTGGCCTGGATTTATCCCTTTATGAAGCGGGTCAGCCACCTTCCTCAGGTTGTGCTGGGCGCGGCTTTCGGCTGGTCTATTCCTATGGCCTATTCCGCCGTTAGCGAGTCGTTGCCAATCAGCTGCTGGCTGATGTTTTTCGCCTATCTGTGCTGGACCGTGGCCTATGACACCGAGTATGCGATGGTGGACCGCGATGACGATCTCACTATCGGCGTGAAGTCGACCGCTATCCTGTTCGGTCGTTACGACACCGTTATTATCGGTATACTGCAGTTGTTGATGCTGGGAGCGATGGTGATTTTAGGACGTATTTCCGATCTTGGCGCTGTGTTCTATGGGGCGTTGCTGGTCGCTGCGGGATTGTTTGTTTATCAGCAAACGCTGATTGCGGGGCGGGAGCGAGATAATTGCTTCAAGGCGTTTCGCAATAACAACTACGTAGGGATGGCGCTGTTCATCGGGATCGTACTGAGTCTCTAGCAACAAGGCCTGCGGCAGACTTGCCGCAGGCACACATCCTCTCGTGTTACTTCACTTCTTTATTCTGCTGCGGCATCGTTTCGACGACGGCGGGACTTTCAATCGTCAATCTGACCTCGGGCGTAATGACATCGCCTAAAATCGCATAGATTGCCTGCACCTTCTCCAGAACCGCATCCCCGCTATCGCTGATGTAGCCTTCGCTACGCAGCGTATTGACCAGCGTCGAGAAGACGGCCTTATCAAAGAACTCCGGCGCGTTGATACCGTGTAGCAGGGACAGGCGCTGTGCCATCGCACGACTCTCTTTCTCCAGCGTGCCGCGATTGATCGTCGGATCGCCTTTGAGCAGCAGGAAAGTGATGGCGTACCGCTGCAGCGTTTCGATAACGCCGGCAGCCAGTAGTTGCAACGGGCGGCTACGTTCGCTATTCGGCGTCAGTGTTTCTCCTTCAATCACGATTAACTGCTGATTCGCCAGCTCGGACGTTAACGCCTGCAGCACATCGGCCAGTTGCTCGGTGTCGTAGTGCAGGAACAGTTCCGCCTTCAGCAAGGGATAAATCAAGGTGACCTGGCGCAACAGCTCGGCCTGCGTAATGTGTCGATGATGCACAATGATGCTGGCGATCAGAGACGGCAGGATCAGCAAGTGCTGGATATTGTTGCGGTAATAGGTCATCAGCACGGCCTGATCGCTTGGGAGGCTGATGATGGTGCCCAGCTTGTCGTTTTCAACCGTGAACTTGTCCATCTTCAGCGCATGATCGATCAGCTCGGCAGGCGTTTTATCCGGAGTCGTCGCGTTTTCGGTATACGGCACGTTGCGCATCAGATGCAGATAACATTCGAGCTGTTCTTCGAGCTGCGCACGGGTCATCGCGCGCTGTGGAGACACCAGCAGGGCGGTGGAACACAGGTTCATCGCGTTGGCCGCCGCCGCATTGTTGATGCGTACCATGATGTTGGAGGCGATGTCCTGCACGGTAGGCGTCAGCCAGGCGGGTCGCTGCGCTTCAATCGGGTCAATGGCGTCGCGCCACTGCGGCACCTTGTTGTTGAGATACGTCATCAACGGTAACGGTTCGCCAAAGTTGACGTAACCCTGACCCAGATTTCGCAGCTTGCGCAGCCCACGCACCATCTGGAGAAAACCTTCTTTTTCCTTGGTGGCGCCGCGCAGCTCCTTGGAGTACGTGCCGACTTCCATGACATGCTCGTAGCCGATGTAAATCGGCACCAGCGTGATGGGGCGTGTACCGCCGCGCAGCATGGCCTGCAACGTCATGGCCAGCGTACCGGTTTTCGGATCAAGCAGGCGACCAGTGCGTGAGCGTCCGCCCTCCACGAAGTACTCTACCGAATAACCGCGGGTGAACAGTTCACCGAGGTACTCGCGGAACAAGGTGGAATAGAGCTTGCTGCCTTTGAAGGTTCTGCGGATGAAGAACGCGCCCAGACGGCGGAAGATAGGCCCCGCCGGCCAGAAGTTCAGGTTAATGCCCGCGGCAATGTGTGGCGGCACCAGCCCCTGGTGATACAGCACATAAGACAGCAGCAGATAGTCCATGTGACTGCGGTGGCAGGGAATATAAACGATTTCATGGCCGTCCTGAGCCAGCTGTCGTACGCGCTCGGCGTTATGGACGTTAATCCCCTGATATAGCCGATTCCAGGTCCAGCCCAGCACACGGTCTGTCAGACGCACCGCTTCATAGGAGAAGTCGGCGGCGATCTCTTCCAGCATAGTAATGGCGTTCTGCTGGGCTTTTTCTCGGGAGATTTTCTTCGCTCGCGCCTCGTCATCTACCGCTTTAGCGATGGCTTTCGATGACAGCAGTTTTTTGAACAGTTCCTGCCTGACCGGCAGACGCGGACCAACGGCGGCCAGACGCAGACGGGCGAAATGCATCCGAGCCACACGCGCCAGCTTATGAGCGATGGTGGTGTCTGTGCCATGCTCTGTCGCCATGTAGCGCAGCGATACCGGCGTTGAAAAGCGCACGAAACTGTCGCGTCCAAGCCACAGAACCGCGAAAAATTTTTCGATACCGTTCAGCAGGCGAAGCTGAGGCGCTTCTTGCTGGTGGCCTTCACGGCCCGGCGAGCGACCAAACATGACTGAAACCGGCACCATCTGAACATCCAGCGACGGATTGTCGCGATGCAGATCCAGATAGTCATGAAAAAGCTTGATGGATTTCTCTTTGGGCACGTAATAGCGAAATACGCGCGGGCCGCTATTGACGAATACATAGCTCGGCAGCGCTTGACCGTCGACAATCAACGGTTCGAGCGGATCCTGCAGCCCCAACGCGAGGCACTTTTCGCGCAGCGTCAGTAAGTCCGCTTTGGAGTTATAGGGCAGAACGTAGAAAATAGGACGTGTAGGATCGATATCCAGCTCAGCAATCGGATCCAGAGGAATGATTTTGCTCTTTACCAAAAGTTTCAGAGGGAAATTCAATAATTTATAGTAGATTTTACGCCAACCTGACATAACAACTGAGAACCTCTTATTAGCAATGCGCCGCAAGGATAACAGAAACCTTATCGGATATCTGTGGTCATGAGACAATGGGGTGACGCGAAAATTGCGTTCGAAACTAAATAAAAAGGAGTAAGAAAGGATCATGAATAAGGCGACCGGGATTACCCGCCTTGTCAAGGCAACGGGCTATTCGTTGCAAGGACTCAAACAAGCATGGAGGCATGAAGCGGCCTTTCGTCAGGAAACTATTCTTACTCTGGCAGGCATTATTATTGCCTGTTGGTTGCCAGTTTCAATATTAGAAAGATTGTTATTGATTGGCTCAGTCGTGTTGATTGTGATCGTCGAGTTGCTGAACAGTGCTATCGAAGCTGTGGTGGACAGAATTGGCCCGGAATATCATGAGCTTGCAGGAAGAGCGAAAGATTTGGGCTCGGCGGCGGTGCTGGTTGCTTGCCTGCTAGCGGCCGTGGTTTGGGGTGTCTTGCTGTGGGGCCATTTTGCGTGACAGCTCTCATGAATGGCGCCGAAAAACAAGGTATAACGCGATTTCTCAGTTCCCATAGGCAGTTTCCCTGTATATACTCACAGCGAAACTGTATAAACAACCAGGGGGCGGAATGAAAGCTTTAACGACCAGACAACAGCAGGTTTATGATCTTATTCGCGATCATATCTCACAAACCGGTATGCCACCCACCCGAGCGGAAATCGCTAAACAGCTGGGATTCCGCTCACCCAATGCCGCTGAAGAACACTTGAAAGCCCTCTCCCGTAAAGGTGTGATTGAGATTGTCACCGGCGCGTCTCGCGGTATTCGTTTGTTGATGGAAGAAGAGTCTCTCGGACTGCCTTTGATCGGTCGTGTTGCCGCAGGGGAACCGCTGCTGGCGGAACAGCATATCGAATGTCATTATCAGGTCGATCCGGCCATGTTCAAGCCAAACGCCGATTTTCTGCTGCGAGTTAGCGGCATGTCGATGAAAGATATCGGTATTCTGGATGGCGATTTACTGGCTGTGCATAAAACGCAGGATGTTCACAACGGTCAGGTGGTTGTGGCGCGCATTGAAGATGAAGTGACGGTAAAACGATTGAAGCAGCAGGGCAACAAAGTACAGTTGTTGGCTGAAAATAAAGAGTTTTCACCTATCGTCGTCGATTTGAGCAAAGAAAACTTTTCCATTGAAGGGTTGGCCGTCGGCGTCATTCGCAATAGCGACTGGAGTTGATAGACTTGCTTGCTGAACGCCCCGTTTATGCATCTTCCGTTACGTTTGGTTTTTCTCGCTGAACGTAACGGGCGAAATAACATCCGAATCCAACGTTAATCGCAAGCCTGCTCGTTAATCCCTTCTTAATTCCTTTTATTCTCAGATTCCATGCTCAGTATCATCGTACGGCGCTGATTACATCTCCACTAAAAACCTCACGCGGCTCAGCGTTTTTTGATGACGATACTGTGATCGTGGTTGCAGCTATCACGATGTTCGCAGGCTTCGACTTTCCTGCATTCAACGCACAGGCCGTGCGCTTCCACTACACTGTGTCGTAGAGCGAATCCGGTCTGGAGCGCAATCTGCTGCAATATCTCTTCGACGCCCTCGGTGGGGCTTTCCGTTACCTGGCGGCAGCGGTCGCAGATAAATAACGCCGAGGTGTGGCTGTGTTCTTCAAAATGATGGCACAGCACGTAGCTGTTAGTGGATTCCACGCGGTGGATGAATCCCTGTTCAAGCAGGAAATCCAATGCGCGATAAACGGTGGGGGGCTTAGCCTGAGGTTCAGCGACACGCAGCAGGTCCAGCAGATCATAGGCGCTGATGGCACCGGGCTGTTGGGTCATCAGACGTAGCACTTCCTGACGCTGCGGCGTGAGTCGCACGTTGCGCTGCTGGCACAGTCGCTCAGCCTGGGCAAGAAGTTTGACCGGATCGGTTGAATCCATCGCTGTAACCCTGAAGAAAAGTGGTGAAGATAATGATTTATCTTACCATGACTCCGCAAAAACGCCGAGTCAGGCGGGGGATCCGTTACGCCACCAGGTCGATCAACAGCGCTCGCACCGGCGTTTTCGCATTCACTGTGATGGCGGTCTCTTGCTGAATAAAGGCACCGTCGCCGCAATGTAACGTCTTGCCCTCATCGGCATGACAGCGGAGGCCAAGCTCACCGTGGATGGACTGAATGTAGGCGCGATTCCCCTTCACGGAATGCGTCAACGACTCTCCCGCGGCCAGATCCAGATGGTAAACCCAAACCTGTTGTCTCAGGTGCAGACTGCCATTTTCGTCGTCTGGAGAAGCCAGCAGCTGACAGCGATCGCCGTTCAATGTCATACGCTGCAATGCGCGGTTTTCGCGTGTCGGGCAGGCGTCCAACCATAGTTGAATGCGGGTCAGCGGAGTATCGCTGGCAATATTCTGTTCGCTATAGCTGAGGTTGGGCTGGGTCGCCAACAACATGACGTCGCCGGCTGTGGCTTGTGTGTGGTTGCCGTTGCTGTTCCGATATTCGGCTTCGCCTTGCAGAATAAGATTAAGGATATCGACGCGCGGATAGGTGCGCGCCTGAAAGGCGGCCTTGGGGGCCAGGACTTCCTGATTTAATACCCGCAATGAGCCGAATCCCAGTAGGTCGGGGTCGAAGTAATGGCCGAAAGAAAAGGTGTATCGCGCCTGCAACCACCCGTAGTCAGCCTTGCCGCATTGCTCTGCTGCTCTGCTAATGATCATGGTGTCAGGCCCTCGTAATTAGTCGACTCTACAAGGGTAATAGGCTGGACGGTAGATTGTTAGCTAGTTAATCTGGTGGGGACGTTCAAAAATCCTGAATGAGAATATCTATGTCGAAAGATCGGGCGTTAACATTGGAAGCGTTACGGGTGATGGATGCTATCGATCGCCGGGGTAGCTTCGCGGCCGCGGCTGATGAGCTGGGCAGAGTGCCATCGGCGCTGAGCTACACCATGCAAAAATTAGAGGATGAACTGGACGTGGTGCTGTTCGACCGCTCGGGTCATCGCACCAAATTTACGAATGTGGGAAGGATGCTGCTGGAGCGTGGGCGAGTCCTGCTGGAAGCAGCTGATAAGCTGACGACGGACGCCGAAGCGCTTGCCCGCGGCTGGGAGACCCATGTCACCATCGTCGCGGAAGCCTTGGTGCCGACGGAGCGCCTTTTTCCGCTGCTGGACAAGTTGGCGCAAAAGGCCAATACGCAGGTCTCTATTCTGACCGAGGTGCTGGCAGGCGCCTGGGAACGGCTGGAACAGGATCGCGCCGACATCGTGATCTCACCGGATATGCATTTTCGTGCGACGTCGGAGGTCAATACGCGCAAGCTCTATTCGGTAAAATGCGTTTATGTCGCCAGCCCGGATCATCCCATCCATGACGAACCTGAACCGTTATCCGAAGTGACCCGAGTCAAATATCGGGGGATCGCTATTGCGGATACCGCGCGCGATCGCCCGGTGCTTACCGTACAGCTGTTGGATAAACAGCCTCGCCTGACGGTGAGTACGATGGACGATAAGCGCCGGGCTTTGCTTGCTGGATTAGGTGTTGCGACGATCCCCTACGAGTTGGTGGCTCAGGATATCGCTGAAGGACGTCTGCGCGTGGTGAGTCCGGAAAGCACTTTCGAAAGCCAGATCATCATGGCCTGGCGCCGTGACAACATGGGCGAAGCCAAGTCCTGGCTACTACGGGAAATCCCCAAAGTATTGCGTGAGCCCTGATCACGATCCAACGAGACGGTAGTGCGGAAATTCCCCCGTTCTGCCGTCTCGCGGAGACTGACCGTCATGTGGGTGACGGGAGTTAGCGGTGGAAGCGGCTCTCTCTGTCGTGCGGTTTGGTAAGTGACAGCTCTGGGCCGACGGAAATAATGCCGTAGGGGTTAATCGTGGCATGGCTACGGTAGTAGTGATGGCGTATGTGGTCCATATTGACCGTTTCCGCGATACCCGGCAGCTGATAAATATCCCGTGTAAACCCGTACAAATTCTCATAATCCGTCAAACGCCAGCGGTCGCACTTGAAATGGGTGTGATAGACCGGATCGAAGCGGACAAGCGTGGTCCACAGCCGCAGATCGGCTTCCGTCAGACGTGAACCGGTCAGATAACGTTGCTGACTTAGACGCTGCTCCAGCCGATCCAACGCGTCGAACAGCTGTGCGACCGCCTCGTCATAGGCGTTTTGCTGTGTGGCGAAACCCGCTTTGTAGACGCCATTGTTAACCTGGGGGTAAATCCACTCGTTCAGCTCCTCGATCTCTGTGCGCAGCGCCAGCGGGAAGTAATCGCCCGGCGTCGCCCCCACGTCGTCAAACGCGCTGTTCAGCATGCGGATAATATCCGCCGACTCGTTACTGACGATGGTTTGTTGCTGCGTGTCCCACAACACCGGCACGGTCACGCGGCCGCTGTAGTCTGGTTTGGCGTGCAGGTATAGCTGATAAAGGTAGCTGTGTTGATAGAGTCTGTCGCCGGTGGTTGCCGGGAAATCGGTCGCGAACGTCCAGCCGTGTTCCAGCATCAGAGGATGCACCACCGAGACGCCGATGTGCGTTTCTAATCCCTTCAGTTTGCGTAGCAGCAGCGCCCGGTGCGCCCACGGACAGGCAAGCGAAACGTACAGGTGATAGCGCCCAGGCTCCGCGCAAAATCCGCCTTCACCGCTGGGGCCGGGGCGGCCATCAGGCGTCACCCAATGGCGGAATGAGGTCTGTGGGCGTTGAAAATGTCCGCCCGTCGACGAGGTGTCATACCAGACGTCGTGCCATTGCCCTTCAACTAATTGTCCCATCGTGCTCTCCTCCCTTAAGTGGTATCGCGCAGAACGCCAGGTTATACCGGCTATCTCTTGAGTTCCAACCCGCCTGCGCGGAGCGGTTTGATGGCCGTGTTAATGCGCTTTTACACGGCCGGTTGGAATCAGTACAGCATGCCTGTATCGGGGATTACCACTGCTTATTCAGCAGGCGGTCGAGGCTGAAAGCGCCGGGACCGGTCACGAACAGTAGGAGATAACCGCCGGTAATGGACAGGTTCTTCATAAACATCAGCTCATTACCTGCCTGTGCAAAGTCGTGGTGGAAAATAAGCGCGGTAAGCAGCGTAAATATCGCTGTCGAAATCGCGACGGTGCGAGTGAGGAAACCGAAGAGAATGGCCAGCCCGCCCCCCAGCTCCAGAAGAATCGTCAGGGGCAGCAATGCGCCGGGGACACCCATCGCCTGCATATATTGCTGGGTGCCGGCATAGGCGTCGCCCAGCTTGCCGTAACCGGCGTAAATGAACAGTATTGGCATCAGGATACGGGCAACTAATATCAGGACATTGTCTGATTTTTTCATCAATTCTCTCTCCGGTCGGAACAATATGATTCAGTTGGCTGATGATGATTAACTATCAAAAATTCATCGAGTTTTTAGCCGTGTGTGACGGTTGAGAGTGATGTTAGAAGGGAAGGTGAAAGTAAGACAGCAAGTAAAACTGTCTTTTTTATTCAATTAAATTGATTTAAGCGTCAGGGCATAAAAAAGCCATACCTCGAAAGGTATGGCGATGTCTTAATAAAGGTGCCTTTCTGAACTAGGCGCGCGGAAGAATGTTGCGCACCAGCTTTATCGCGCCCCAAACGCCGGCGGCTTTGCGGGCAACCTTCAGCAGACGGCCTGGGCGTCGTAGACCGACGACGGCGACAAGCCCCGCGCCAGCCATCAGATAATGACGCAGGCCAACGAGTTTTTGCCAATAGCGATCGCACGGTTCAGTCGCTTCAAGCCACTGCCTTTTTTCTGAGACCAGTTCAATGCGTTGCTGGTGGATGAGACTCACCAGTCGCGCTTTTTCCTGTGCCAGATACCGTTTACGGCTCACTTCAGCTTTTCCTCCAGCAGCGCCCGATCGTTAGCCAGCTCTTTGCGGGTCTCTTTCAGCAGCGTGGTGCGACGCGCGCGCAACAGTGCCCAAAGGCCGCCGATAACCGCCAGTCCCAGCAGAATACCGGTTGTCCAGCAGAGTCCCAGCAGGCGATACTCAGGTTCCAGGCTCCAAATCACCAGTGCAATCAGACACATCAGACCAAAAGTGGTGAATATCAGGGTTAGCCCTACCAACAGCAGCAGCTGGACCAGATTACTCTTCTCTTGTTCAAGCTCGACAGCAGCAAGCTTGACCCGCGTCTCGACCATTCCCGCGACCAAGGTGATGATGCGTTTCACCGTTGCGACGCAGGCGATGGCGGGGCCTTGGCGTTCTTGATTACTCATAGCGATTAACGACGTGCGAGCAGAATGCCGACGACGAGGCCGACGGCCGCGCCGATCCCAACGCCAGCCCAGGGTTTTTCGCGAATATAGTCTTCAGCCTGTCCGGTCGCCTCACGCGTGTGAGCTTTGATGCGCTCACCGGTTTCATTCAGGCGTGAACGGGATTCTTGCAGGACGCCCTCCGCTTTTTCGCGCAGTTTATCCAGGTCGCCTTTGGATTTTTCGCTGGAGCTACGCAGCACTTCTTCGAGCGTGTCGCCCAGAGATCGTAATTCTTCACGTAGCTGCTGTTCTGAATTGGATTCACGAGACATAGCAAAACTCCCTAATGTTATGAAAGCTGATATTCAACTATAGACGATATTTCTATTGGCGTGCGGTAAACCCTTGCGTTGGTTGCGATAAATGCGGCCGCAACGGCGCAAAAGGGGAGTGATGAGATAACCCCGAGGGATTACCCCAAATGAGACGATGGCGGTGGGGAGTATTTATGCGCGGGCTGGCCGCTTTTCGCTATCTGAGTCACGACATTGACCTGCGGGAGCACCGTGCGCAGCACGTCGCGCGCGTCTCGGCTTTGTTCCGGACAAGACAGCCGTACTACGATGCTGTCCTGCGCGGGGATGATACTTTCAATACCAATGCCGCGCTCACTGAGGCGCTGATAAATATAAAACCCATCCGGTAGCGTGGCGCCCTGACGCTGCGGGCTAATATGCAGCGTGACTTCATCGGGCGTATGGCGGGATGACGTGACCATGATAATTACAGGCAACAGCATCAACAGTAGACGCCAGACGGGCTTGTTTTTCAGCCAGCGGCTCACCATGTCTTAATGTCCTTTTCCACTATGAACGGCGCGCTTCTTGCGCCTGAGTACAACCAATGATCCTACTAATCCGATGCAGAGCAACACCAGCGGCAACATCATCAGGAAAAACATCAGCTGGCCTTCGTACTTGCGAAAGACCGGCGTGTTTCCCAGCGCATAGCCGAGAGAAACCAAAATGATGACCCACAGGAAAGCGCTCATCCAGTTGAAGAACTGGAAACGGGCGTTATTCAGCCCGGATAGCCCGGCAATGGTGGGTAGCAGCGTCCGGATAAAAGCCAGGAAACGCGCAATCAGTAATGCGGACAGGCCGTGACGGTGGAACAACTGGTGCGCTCTTTGATGGTAATGCACCGGCAGGTGAGAAAGCCAACTTTGCACCAGCCTGGTATTGCCGAGCCACTTGCCTTGCAGATAGCTCATCCAGCATCCCAGGCTTGCCGCCGTGGTCAACAGAGCGATGGTAAAAGGGTAGTTCATGGTGCCTTTGGCGATGAGGACGCCGACAAGAATCAGCAGGCTGTCGCCGGGCAGAAAGGCGGCGGGCAGCAAACCGTTTTCCAGAACGAGGATCAGGAACAGCAGCCCGTAAATCGTCCAAACCAGCTTGGGGTTGGCGAGAATGTCGAAGTTTTGGTGCCAGAGTGCGTTAAGAAGCTCTTTAATCATTTCCATCTGGTATTCCTGTACTGCGGCATGGGGATAAATTCGCTGCCCTCAATGAACGGCAATAGGTCACTGTAAGTTTCAAATCCTGCTGATGTAGCGTGATTTTGCGCCAAAAGAGCTTCTTTCGGCGAGAAGCAGCTTTAGCCTGATGCATCGGCAAGGAAACGTTGCTCGATGACGCGTTATTTATTGATTTTATTATTCGAACGACTCCAGGCTGGCATGCCTGAACCGACGACGGCAATACAGTGGATGGTCATCACAGCCGTGGAGTGACGGCGCGTTAAAATGACTGACATCCTGTTTCAGGGGGTTTGCCCAATCTGCTACCGATAAACATAAAAAAAACGCCATAACTGTAACAAAATAGGTAGGGCTGAGATAGGGAAATATCAGCGGTAAAAGTCAGATAATTCGCGGTTTTAGCCGCGATAATCGTGGATACAGTCATATTTTACACTTACTGACAGAAATCGACGTTTTATGACCTTTTTTTCCTATTGTTTCGATTATGTCCGCCCTGCAAAAAGGCGATAAACAGGCAAAGTATAGACAAGCCTGACGATAATATTAAAAAGAGAACGCCCGGTATGGTGTTTACCGGGCGTGTTATTTAGGGCCGTGAAAATGACGTCAATGAGATTAGCGTGCCGCGCGTCGATTAACCCAGATATTGATCAGTATGGTCACCAACAGTATTGCCGCCACGATGCCGAGCGACAGCGATACCGGGATATGGAAGAGATCGATCAGCATCATTTTGACCCCGATGAAGATCAGGATCACCGCCAGACCGTACTTCAGCAGTGAGAACTTTTCAGCGACGCCGGACAACAGGAAGTACATGGCGCGAAGTCCCAAAATGGCGAAGAGGTTGGAAGTCAGTACGATGAAGGGATCGGTCGTCACGGCGAAGATGGCCGGAATACTGTCCACCGCGAAGATCACGTCGCTGATTTCCACCATGATCAGCACCAGAAACAGCGGCGTGGCATAAAGCACGCCGTTCTGGCGGCTGAAGAAACGTTCGCCTTGCAGTGTGTCGGTCATTCTGAGGTGCTTGCGCAGCCAGCGTACCACTGGCTTGTCGCCGACCGCCGCGTCATCTTCTTTTGCCATCGCCATTTTGACGCCGGTAAACAGCAAGAATGCGCCGAAGATATACAGCAACCACTGGAACTGCGTGACCAGCCAGCTGCCCGCGAACACCATAATTGTACGCAGTACGATGGCGCCCAGGACACCGAAAATCAGCACGCGACGCTGATACTGCGCGGGGATGGAGAAGTAACTAAACAACATCAGCCAGACGAAGACGTTATCGACGGCCAGCGCTTTTTCAATCAAATACCCGGTAAAGAAGGCCAGCGCCTGTGCGTCCGCGATCTCCCGTCCCATCGTGCTGTTGAGATACCACCAGAAACCGGCGTTGAACAGCACGGCCATCGTAACCCACACGATGGACCAACTGGCCGCCTGCTTGAATGTCATGACCGTCGACCCCTTTTTCCCCTGAGAGAAAAGGTCGATCGCTAGCATGACCACTACAATGGCAGCGAAGCTGCCCCACAACCACGGTGTGCCTATGGAAGCCATAGTTCATATCCTTAAAATGTAAAAACAAAACGGCCCACGTCGTAAGGCGTGGGCCGTTTGCGCGCATTATTCACAAATGGACCTCGCCTTCCGGCAAGGTCTCACTTACAACTTAATGTGCGTACGCATTAAGGTTGCCCGGTAACCGAGTGCAAGAGCACTGTAATGACGACTAACCGGCGAAGAAGTTACTCCCCTTTGCGTGACTAAAGATAGGTGAAATATTGACCCCGGTCAAACCGATATCGCCCGTTGTCTGATGGAACTTGTCTACGCCGCCGCCCGCTGCGCTCGACTGATAAAAAACCAATATGAGAAAAGCATTTACTGCCGCGTTCTTTTAGGGGATAAACAGCGCAAATTTACATTGTTAACAGGAGAGGCTATGAGCCAACTCGATCTGGAAACGAGCACCTTAACATTGGTGCGCTATCCCCTTTCGGCTCAGGAGACCGCACTGCAGGCATGGGAAGCGGCCGACGAATATCTGTTGCGAGAACTGGCGGATATGCCATTAGGCGACGGACCCCGCCTGATTTTCAACGATGCGTTCGGCGCGCTGGCCTGCGGGTTGCAGGCGCAATCACCTTGCTGCATCAGCGATTCATACCTCAGCCAGTTGGCGACACGGCACAATCTGGCGCAGAACGGTTTTGACGCCAATGGGGTCACGCTGCTGGATAGCCTGTCCGATCTGCCCGCCGCTCCGGCGCTGGTCGTGATTAAAGTCCCGAAGACACTGGCGTTGTTGGAACACCAACTACGGATGCTTAGTCACGTGGTAACGCCGCAGACGGTCGTCATGGCCGGGGCGAAGGCGCGCGACATTCATACCTCGACGCTCGCGTTGTTCGAACAGATTCTGGGCCCGACCAAGACGTCGCTGGCCTGGAAAAAAGCGCGTTTGGTTCATTGCCAGCCTGACGGCCGGGAACCGAGTGAGCGCCTGCCGCTGACGGAATGGGCGGTGCCTGAAAATGGTTTCCAGATAGCTAACCACGCCAATGTCTTTGCGCGCGGCGGGCTGGATATCGGCGCGCGACTCTTTATGCAGCATTTACCGCAACAGTTGGAAGGCAAGGTGGTCGATCTGGGCTGCGGCAACGGCGTTGTGGGACTGACGGCGCTCGATCTGAATCCTCAGGCCACCCTCAGTTTCCTGGATGAGTCCTATATGGCGGTGGCCTCAAGCCGGAAGAATGTGGAACTGAACCGACCTCAGGATCTCGACCGCTGCGAGTTTGCGGTAAATAACTCACTGGCCGGTATTGCCGACGGGAGTCTGCAGGCCGTGCTGTGCAACCCGCCGTTTCATCAGCAGCAGGCAATCTCGGGCGATATCGCCTGGCAGATGTTTACGGATGCGAAGCGTTGTCTTAGCGTCGGCGGGGAACTGCGGATTATCGGAAATCGCCACCTGAACTATTTTCAGAAGCTCAAGCGTATGTTCGGCAATTGCGAAACCATTGCCAGCAATCCGAAATTTGTCGTGCTGCGCGCCATCAAAAGCGCTGCCAAACGCCGCTAGTCTGATTAACGTAGCCTGAGCCTGAATGGGGCGATTTGTGGTCAAGTGAGACTGTCATTATAATTCGCTGGATATTCAGGCAAAGGAATCTCTATGTGTATTGATGAGTGGGAAGCGCGACTGGACAGCGCGCTGCAGGCGTTGGAGTCCAGCGTGCAGCAACAACAGCAGCGTTGGCACGAGCACGTTTATCAGCTCAATGCGCAGTTGACGCTGGCCCGTGAGCAGGAAGCGGAACTGAGAGAGCAGATAGAAACGCTGGTGGCGCGGATGAATTCGGTTAGCGCTTCGCCGGAACGGAATCCTCTGCTGCAAAAGGTCAATGCCATTCGGACTCATATCGATGCGTTGGCCAAAGATGCCGAGGCGTTCTGCCAGTCTTTGCCCTGACAGAGGAATCAAGGAGGGGCGTCAGTCTCTCTCCTTTATCCCCACGTTGTTCGAACCTGGCATTGTGCTGTTAACCTTCATGTTTGCTTACGTAATATTGTCGCTTTGCCCACAAATGGCGATATTCTCGCCGATTCTCCTTTCAAAGTTTTACCTTTACTCTCATTACCTTAAATTCTGTGACCTATACTCATCCCTGACAACGAATGATGAACGGCATTAATGCTGATAAACCATATATGAGGGGAGTCTATGTCTAAATTAACCGCTATCGTGATTGCTTCCGCACTGGCGTTCGGCGCGGCTGGCTTTGCTAACGCACAGGACAGCAAACCGGCGGTGCCGCATGGCGAGCACATGATGAAACATCATGGCCCAGGCGAAGGGAAGGAACATGGCATGATGTTTAAAGGCCTGAACCTGACCGCAGACCAGAAGCAGAAAATTCATGACATCATGGAAAGCGCTCGCAAAGATGCGCCTCGTCCAGCACCGGAAGATCGTACCGCAATGCATGACGTCATTGCTGCCGAGAGCTTTGATGCGGCCAAAGCCGAAAGCCTGGTAGACAAGATGGAAGAGGCCAGCAAGGCGCGTACGCTGAAGCATCTTGAAACGCAGAACAAGATTTATAACGTGCTGACGCCGGAACAGAAAAAACAGTTCAACGAGAACTTTGAAAAGCGTCTGGCGAAAGGCGAACACGCGCCTAAGCCCGACCACGCGCCTAAAGCCGAGCAATAATTCTCGGCCTGTTAACCGCCGGAGCGACGCTGACCGTCACCCGGCGGTTTTTTATCGCCTGTCGTATCATCGGTTCCCCATGTGACGACGATTTTTACGCGCTGCCGTCGGCGTTTTCATGCGTCGCGTCTTGACCTTTCCCCTGATAAAAAGGGTATGTTTTCTCTTTCCCCCACCATGATGAGGTAGTAAATGATGAAGCATCGTCACTGGCTGTTAGTGGGTTTTCTTCTGACGCCGTTAAGCGTACTGGCGGTTGAAAGCACTCACGATGGAAACCATACAACCCCGCATTCAACGGATTTCGAGCAGGCTTATCAGCAAGATATGGACAACATGCATCGCGATATGATGAAAAGCATGTCGACTCAGAATCCGGACGTCGCCTTCGCCCAAGGGATGATCGCGCATCATCAGGGCGCGATCGCGATGGCGAAGACACAGCTGAAATTCGGCAAAGATCCGGAGCTGCGTAAACTGGCGGAAGACATCATCAAGGCGCAGCAGCCGGAAATCGAACAGATGCAAAAATGGCTGGAGCAGCATCCGGGCCAATAGTCGCTGAGAGCAAGGCTGACCGGCTCCGGTCCGCCTCGCTTTGCTCGGCTAATAGGTCACGGTCACCGTTACTGTGTCGCTGTAAGATCCCGCTGGGACATTGCTCTGATTTGGATTGATCTTCGCGGTGTAACTGATGCTTTGCGAATTTCCGGATCCCGTGGCGCCGTAGTCATTATCGCTGGTCCACGCGGTGCCGTCCGATCGGTAGAACTGATATTGCAATGCGTAGGTCGAACCGTTAATGAGCGCGTTCATCTGACGCCAACCGCCGCTGCTGGCATTCAGGCTGGTGAGATCGACGGTGTAGGTGGCGTTGCGTGTACACCGCACGCTAAGCGCATTGCTGATAGCGGAGAAACTGCTGGGAAGCGCCTGAGTACCGAAATTTACGTCCGGCGCGCTGTCGATATAGCAGTCGTTGGTGACCACCATGGAGACCGGAACGACGGAGGTGTCTGTCCCCGTGGTATAGGCGCAGATACCCAGAACCCCGACAAAACAGATTTTGTAGTACCAGGACAGCGTGATGTTGTCGGTGTAAGTGCCGGCGGCGACATTGGCGCCTGTCGATGTCCTTAGATAGATGGGCAAGGTGCCGTCGCTGGAATTGAACAGACCTAACAATCCGAGCAGCGTGGTACTGCTCCATTTAATGGTATCCCCGATCGGGTAGGTGGCGCTGCAGCCGGAGTCCTGGCAAATGGTGTAGGGGATATATTCACCGGTACTGGCGTTATACAACCGCGGCGTGGCGCCGGAGGCGTTGCTGGTGGACGCGATCGTGGCGGTCACCGTATTGGTGCTGATCAGCGACAATAGGCTGCCGGAGCAGGTGAACCCGCTACCGGATTGCACCGTTTGCGCGCTGCTGGCGAGCGAAAACGAACTGATGGAGCCGAATGTCGAGCTGCTGGACGACGAGCTACAGCCCGCATGGGCCGTGGACAGCCCCGATATCCCCAACAACAGCATCATAAAAAACCGAAACATAGTCATGTTATTGATCCTTCGAAGACGCGGTATCCGCCCTCGTTCCCGTAGCTGTACACACTTTCTCTCCCAGAATGGCGATGCCCGGCTTGTTGTCCGGTAAATCGAGATTCAACACACAGATACCACTGTCTGAACGCTGCACGCGCAGTTTGATGTGCGGCGTCACCTGCTCCATGAACACCTGGCCGTCATAGCCAACGATAGCGGTTTGTCCGCTGACGGTATCCGTGACGTAGGAGCCTACCGGCAGCGCCGCTTTTTTATCGTCCACCAGATTGAGGTTGACCGAATGAACCTGTCGGACGCTGAATCTCACCAGCGCGCCGCTGCCTTCCTTGACGGCTATGCGTCGTTCGGCCTCGGGGGCATCAATGCCCAAAGGGAGTTCCAGCGTATCGATTTCAACGCGAGCCGGATAATAGGCGCTAACCCAGGGGACAAGAATGTGACCGGTGTTGCTGGTCGTGCCGACCTGCTGGTTTTCATATTTGACGGGAACATCGGGATAGCCGTCGGTGCTGACGACGATAAAGGCGTCGTTAATCTTGTTGGCCGCGAAAAACGTGTTGTCCATATACAGCACGGAACCGCTGAGATCGCCCCAGTAGTTGTAAGCGGAGGTCGTGCCGTACATGCCTGCCTGATAGGTTGCCCGCTGTGTTTTCCAGGTCAGGCTGGCCTGCTGATCGTGGTTGTCGCCGCCCGAGTAGGCGACGTTCCAGCCGATACCGCCGTCTGTCGGCGTGGTGCGCGTCATCGACACGCGCTCGGTGTATTCGCCTATCGAATTCTTCTGCACGCTGGCGGTGGCGGACATTCCGTTGTCCAGCGGAACGATCATTTGGAGGAGCGCGCCGTAGCCGTGGCTCCCGATGGTTTTATTCAAGGACAAATACATGCTGGCCTTGTCCCAAATCGACCAGCTGTAGGAGAGGTTGGCCAGACGAGTCCGGGTGTCGTCATAAGCGCGAATGTCGAAGTAGCCCAGCCCTAACGTGCCGTTGCCGCGTCCAAACGGCGCGGTACTTAAGGTCATCTGATCGGACTGTTTACTGAGATGGCCGCCACTGGAGGCCACGCTTAAATCCCGATAGTTGTTGCTGCGTTCGGCATGCTGCGCCGCGATGCCCATCGTATTCGCATAATAGGAGTAGCCTACGACGAATTGCTCGCCTTGACCGTTGTCCTGACTATGGCTGTAGGCGCTGCTCAGCGTGCCCCAATGGCCTATGGCGAGATCGCCGCCTACGCCGCTCAGCAGCAGGTCTTCCGAGGTTTCCAGATGGCTCGACAGCGTTAGCCAGTTCGTCAGGCCGCGACGATAAATACCGCTGGCCGCCGCCTGACCGTAATCCGCATCTTTCACGCCATAGTTGCGGCGTAAAACCCCGAGAGACATATCGAAGTCATCCAACCCTTTGCGCAGCAAGGCGTTGGACACGTAAAAGGGGACGCTGGTGGACACTTGCCGTCCCAGCGCATCGGTCGTGATGACCGTCGCTTCGCCCGCGCCATTGATATAGGGCACATTGGTAAGCGTAAAAGGTCCGGAATTCAACGAGGTACTGCTGGCCTTGTAGCCATTGATAAACAGATCCACCGTACTCGGCAAGGGATTCGCCCCGGCGTATTGAATCAACGGGTAGGTGACGATATCCGGGCGTACGGCGAAATCGCGACTCACCCGCACGCCTCCCATACGCACCGAATTGCTCCAGGTCAGCGAATTACTGATGAAATCGCCCGCCTGAAAGGTATGCATGTCGTCGATATCGTTGTAACGCCAAAAGGTGTCGTAGCGCAGATATCCTTTGTTACGGCTGTCGTTTTGAGTGTTGCCGAAATAGTGTGAGTAGGTCCCCGTGTTGGATATGAGGGCGTAATCGTTGAACAGCCGCTGTTCCAGCCAGGTGGTCACGCTTTGCGAGGACTGATAGCCTTTGAAGTAATACGCATCGTAGTTAAACGCCAGACCGGGCGTGCTCTGCGCTTTCGTCGCCTTGACCATCTCTCCGCTATTGGCCGACTGCTCTGGCAGCCATTCCAATGGTACGGTCAGATTCAGAGACTGATTACCGGAGTCATAATAGACCTTCACTTCGGGAAGCGCGTTGACGTCGACCCATCCGGAACGTTGCGTCCCGATATGGACGTGGTTTTTGGCTAAAACGCCGGATTCCACCGAGAAGTGTCCGCGAATGTACTGCACCGGAACGACCTGACGATCTGAAACGCCGTTCACGATCAGCGTCAGGTAATACATAGTGTTTTCGACGGCGGGCGCGGTCTGCGGCGGTTTGGGCAAATCCCCATACTCTTCCGCCGCGGCCTCCGGCGCGCCACACGTCAACATGAGGAAGGGGATGACCCCCATATGGCGCCGCAGCCAATATCCATGGCATAAAATAAGCATTCTCTTCCCTTATTAAGGCGCGGGGCTGATGAGCGTTGGCTGGTGGTTATCGGCTAATTGGGCGTAGAGGTGGCTTTGCATAGCAGGGCGCTTATTCGCGGGCAGCGGCCAGCGGATCTCCTGCCCTGGCAGAACATAAGCGAAAAACCCCTGCGCCAGTGAAATAGACGATTTGGTCGCGCGCGGCTTATCGCCAAAGAAGGTGTTGCTCAGTCGTGCATGAACGATGCCGCTGTTTTTGATGGCAAGCTCAGTCTGGTCACCTTTGCGAATCAGGCGCCAACTGAGTAGCGGGCGGGTCAACATTGAGTCGTCTGAGTGTTTATTTTTCGGCGGTTTGAGCGCGATACCGTCGCCGGTCATAAACAGCGGCAGCAGATAGCGCATCTGCAGCTTCAACCCTGATTGCTTATTATCGGCGGTATTGAGCGTCGGGATTTCATCGATCACGATGCGATAGGAGCGTTCCGTTTGCGGCGCGACAGGGATCGTTTTCATGAGCCGGATCATCTGGCGTTGATTAGGCTGCACGGTGGCGAACGGTGGGCTGGCGATAGCATCAGTCTGATTCGCGTAACGATCCTTGCTGTCCTGTTGCTGCCAGGCCAAGACACGGATCTGCAGCGTCACCGGTGTTGAGCCGCGATTTTCCAGCCAGAGAGCGGATCCCTTTTCATCCGACTCGATGACCTGATAAATCGGCCATACTAAAACCGAGCTGGCCGCAAGAGCGGAAGAGGTGAATAAACCGAGCAAAACTGCAAAAATCGCCAAATGCCATTTTGTGAGAGTTATTTCCATTTTATTCAATTTTTTCAATAAGTAAGTGTTACTGTGACCGTGTCTGTATACGTGCCTGCCGAAGGTTGAGTGCTGGATGAAAACAGACGGCCATAGACCGGATAAGTTTGCGTACCGGTGGGAAAAGAAGAGACGCCATAGGCCAGAGAACCCGTTCCCCAGACAATGCTGCGTCCGGCATCCTGATAGAGCTGGTAGGCAATGGTGTCGCTGCTGTTGGCTCTTACCATGTAGCGGGACGCGCTATTTCCGCCATTCACCCCATAGTCCATCGCAATACTGATGGCGAGGCCGGGCGTACATGTCACGACAATAGAGCCGCCACCGCTGGTGCTTGTGACGTCAACGTTGCTATCCAAAAAGGCTTTCTCGCCAAAGTTCAAGGTGCCCAAACTGGAGGTTGTACTTTTGGCGCTATTGCCGAATACGCAGCCGCTGTTGATGACGGCCGCTACCGTGAACTGTTTGCTAACGCTGCTGGCCGGCGCACAGGGAGATACAAGCAGGCCAGCGAAAAGCGGCATCCACTGCCACAAACGCTTTACCGAACCTGCCTCAATAACGAACCTCAATGCGTCTCTCCCTGATCGCCTGTTTTACCAGGACAATGTAGCGGTCACGATATCGGTATAAGTACCGGATGCCGGAGCGGTAGTAGACTGATCCGCCGGAGAAATACGGCCATAGATCGGAATGCTCTGCGCGCTGCCGTCAGCATTCAGAGACATGGAGCCGTTAATCGCGATTTCTGAACTACGGCCGCTGTCTGAATACAAGTGGTAAGGAATGACGGTGCTGCCGCCGTTGGATGACAAATTACGAACAGAGGAAGAACCGTATAAGCCGCCATCCAGCGCTAAAGAAGGGGATAGGCCATTACTGCAGGTGATGGACACCGTGCTACTGCCATCTTTACCGATAACGGTCCCGTTGACGGCGTTGGTCAAGTCGGCGTATTCACCAAAGTTCAAGGTTCCCCATTCATTCGTGCCGCCGGATGAATTATTGTTGGAAACCGTACAACCTTCGCCAATGGTAAGTTGAACGCCAATCTCACCGGTCAATGACCCGGTAGCCGCATGAGCCGCGCCAACAAAAGACAATGTTAGCGCGGTGCTCAACAGGGAAAGAGCAAGAGAACGTACTGTTTTCATATTATTCCTCAGTCATAGGTGACCACTTCTTTATATGTATCCTTATGACAAAGAGACATATATAGGTAGGGTAATTGAAATTCACAGCGCTTGTTATTAACGATCGCAAGCGAAGGTAGACGTTAATTAAATAGATGGCAGGGTATTAATACCCATGAATTCATTATTGGATGAATGAATTTACCCACTTCTCCTGTTTATGTTAATGAATACTGATTTAAATTATAGGGTCTTTAAGGACTAAACCAAATTGGGTGGTTAAATAATTATAATATATCTTATTTTGATTTATTTTTAATTTTATATTCTGTTTTTTTATGAAAATTAGTTCAAAGAGCTGATTTTGTGTGCGGCAACGGCGTTACAGGTTTATTCAATCTCGTACCCTTGATATTGGTTTTTTAGCTCATTTACTGCTTTTGTTGGTCGGTGAAGGTTTTTAATATTCAAGTAGAAATAATCAACCTGGCTCATTAATATTGGTTGGTGGGTAATATGATATTGATTGCATTGAGGTCTTATTTATTAAACTATTACTTTACTACTCATCATTTGATTATCTGGGCCCGTTGGGAATTAACCATTTTATAAAATTGAAATTTAGAAGAAACTGTAAGTAAAAATAGAGGCGGAGACGCCTAAATCTATCTACTAACTCAGCGTGGGCATTGATGTATTTTTTTTCTTTTATCCAAAAAACATTTTTATTTCCGCCAGACTATTCATCCCCAGCCTATCTTGTTGATATTTATTTTTACGGGCGGCTTAGGGAGGGCGCAGCGCTCGGAGCTGGACTGACCCGTACCGTAGATAACCCTGCCCTATAGTTGGATGTTCCCAACTGAAATTAACCCTATTGGGGCTTTTAACTTCATTTGTCCTTGAAGCAGGGCTGCGCCATTTTCTATTGTTGCTGAATAAAGAAAAAAAGCGGTTTTATTTCTCTAAGAGGACTAACCATCCTCCCCATGGTTACTGCGAATCTTTGAAAAGTGGTAATCCTTGCGATTTTCGCCATTCTTTTATGTATTTAGTAACACCATCAGGGGTGCATTGGTCATCTTCAAGTGTGTAAAAGAAAAGATCCGAAGCATCAGAGTGAGATGTTATTTTTTCAAAATTCTCAAGTAATTCATCAAGTTTTTCATCATTTTCTGCGATATTTACACGGAAAATATCGTTTATAAATAACTCAAATTCATGTTCGGTATAGTCACTTAAGTTGTTTTTCATAATCATGATTACTTCTCCCTGTGAATACACTTTTTAGTGCTGCGATATCTTGTCTGGGATGGCTACTAACATATAAAGTCTTAGGGTGTATGGGGGCTGACAGTGATTTGTCAGCCCTACATGATCATTTTGAGTCTTTAAATAACGGGAGGTCTTGCGATTTCCGCCACTCTTTAACCGCTTGGACTACCCCCTCAGGACTATCCTCACGGTCATCTGGTGGATAATAAATCAAGTCAGAACCATCTGGATGTTCAGTCAATCTTTTGAATTCAAGGACATTTGCGACATCCTCTTTCTCTGTAGTCCCGTCGACATTAAATATTTTTCGAACAAACTCTAAAAATTCTTGTTCTGTATAGTCGTTGATGGATTTCACGTCATTTACCTCTATGAATGTCAATATGTCGTTTAGGGGTTACGACTCTGATATAGGGCTGGATTGTCTACCGTGGCAGGAGCAGTCCAAATATTTAAAAAGTGATAATCCTTGCGATTTTCGCCACCTCTTTATCTCATTGATCACAGCTTCAGGTGAGTCGTCTCGATCATCGGACGGGTTGAAGATTAGACCGTTACCTTCTGGGTGCTCGACAATTTTTTCAAAGTGAGAAACTAATTTCCCTATGTGGTTTTTTAATTCTCTACCTTTAAATTTGTTAGGATTTTCAAAAAACTTTTTCAAAAAATCGATGAATTCACTCTCTGTATAATCGTTAATATTTTTTTTAAGTTTCATTTCGGGGGCTGTTTTTTGTATGTATAAATAAATTTTAAGGTATGTTTATTTTAAGCTTGCTGATTTCATGTGCCGGGTCACTATATATCAATTTTAGACGTTATGGCTCTTGGTGACCCATTTTTAGCAGCCAGTTAGTCAGATGAATGAGTATGGGGTTTTCCATTTATTAACTGATGGTTACTGCATTTCTAGTTTTTTTATAGATTCTTTTATTTTATTTCTTAGCACTTCAACATCCCAAGGCATGACCTCTTCAAAAAATGGGTTTTCCCAATCCCCATTTTTTATTATGTAGATTTTAAAAGCACCAGGCACTTCAAATGATGGATACCATCCCACATCTATCAAGTCTCCATTCGAATAAGATATCATTAATAAATCCTCATCCAATTTATCGATCTCTTCTGTGGCAGTTTTATCAAAGTTGATGCCAGATAATTCGTCGAAAACATTATCTAATGATTGAATGTTATATTTTTCGCCTAGAATCATGATGTCGCGTGTCATTTCATTAACCTCTGTGCTTCTTGTTCGCCGATAGGATGAGAGTGAATGGTTCCTTGAGACTCCTTTGTGACTACCCACATAGTTTCCTTTCCTTTGTATGCTCCTTTTACTTCATCAAATTTCATGATCTTCCAATTTTGACCATTTGATGTTGGTGTACCACGCTCCCAAACGTCACCATCCATGGATGGGATATCTATATCAGGTTTAAATTTAGCTGGCCCGCTTTTCGTACTTTTAACAACTTCACGCCACGGTAATCCCTTCGGTGGGTAATGTTTGTATCCGTGTGTATATGAAACCTTATCTTCTGATAAATATATATAAATCGGCTTTATGCCAGAGTCCGCCGGGAATACCAGTATCCAGTCATTAAAGTCTTGCTCATCCGGCATCGGGAACGGCGGAGTTGTTGTTTCCTCTGCGCTGTCCGGGATGGGGTGTACCAGGATGGTTGGTTGATCGATAGGGGCGACCGGCGTTTCTGTCTGCGATATTGGCTCAGAGCCTTCCGGATTGGCGGGCGTCCAGGTGATTTTCGGGCCGTCGACGCCCGGTGCGGGCGTAAATTCGTAGCGGCTTTGCTCGGGTTTCCACACCATATTTGCGACGCGCACACCTTCGTACGGCGTGCCTTCGCCGGTATGAACACCGTAGACCTGCATCTTGCCGTGAATGTCGGGACGCCAGAAAAAGCGCACGCGGGTCGTAGCGGTTTCTCCTGCCCAGCCTTTTTGCCGTAGGGTATCTTCCAGCCAGTGATCATCACGTCCCGGTACTTTGTCGCTGCCTTCGCCGACTGATTGGCTGTAAAAAGCGGCAAACAGCACACCGAGTAAAGGCACCGTGCTTGATGCCGCCAGTGTGCCTTCAGTCAATGTCACTTGCCCCCAAACCTGCGTCATCGTGGTGACGGCGGCTCGGGTTGCTACCGTGTTTCCGGCAGACATCGTAGCCACGGGAACCGCGGCAGCGGCAACTGGCGTGATGGCTGATTTAGCTAATGGCGTCGGCGTTACTGCTATTTCCTTTGAGGACATCAGGTAATAAAGCGTTTTATACCAAGGCTCCGAGCCAGTGAGTTGAACAGGTGTTGATGCCGCGGTCGGTTCAGTCAACTGAGAGGGGTTTTTCTTCTTCGCAGCTTGCGCGTGCTGTACCACCGGTTTGTTTACGTGAGGGCGATGATACCCACAGCAATCGTCGACGACGGGCTGAGCAAATAACGCCGTCTGCCCAAAGTTATCAACCGTCTCTTTCTCCGTTCCCGCGTCAGTACAGCCTTCACCGCGCAGGCAGGATTTCGCAAAAACTGGCGGGATGGTCAACATAGGCGATAAAGCGAGGAGTGGATCACGCCGCTGGGCGGATTGTTGCGCACAGCCAGCAACCGGAGATTGATAAGGGGTATCCCCGATAATGACGTTACTGCTTCCGGTCACGATATTGCCACCGCAGTTGATATCGTCTCCGATACGGACGGCTTGCTTACCGTTAATGATGACGGTGGAGGAACCTGCGGCTATCTGACGCGGATGAAGACCGTGGGCATGTTGGGGCAGGGGCAACCGTGGAGCTGAATGGCGTCACCTTGTCGTGCGGCGGGCTGGCCATTGATGATAACGTCCTGACTACCTTCGACGACGGGAGTGGCTGGAAAACACGCGTGGCCACTACCTATATCGTTTAGACGGGCGGCTCCCGGCATAGTAATAATCCTTTTACTATAAAATCAACTATATCAACAGAATACGGTGTCGTGTCGGAAAGGCTTGTGCCGTCCTGGCATAACCGGCGGCGTAGCATCATAGACCGATGATTAATTATTACACGGCTACCTATGTCCTGCCAGTGTGCCATGATTAAACGCCGCAGGCGGGATCCTGCCCGCTGGCAGACCACTAAGCCGTAATAACATGCGTCCCCCTTTATGGCCTGCCACCCTGAGCACACCTTCAATCAGGAGTGCAACAGATGGCAGATTATCACCACGGTGTTCGCGTCGTAGAAATCAACGACGGCACGCGCACTATCTCCACCGTATCAACCGCCATCGTCGGCATGGTGTGTACCGCCGAGGATGCTGATGCAGGTACGTTTCCGCTGAATACACCGGTCTTGATCACTAATGTACTGTCTGCCATCGGTAAGGCAGGAACGAAAGGGACACTCGCCACCTCATTGCAGGCTATCGCCGATCAGGCGAAGCCCGTCACAGTCGTCGTACGCGTCGCCGAGGGGGCCACCGAAGCTGAAACCATTTCCAACATCATCGGCAAGACAGACGAGAACGGGCAGTACACCGGCATGAAAGCACTGCTGGCCGCGCAAACGCAGCTTGACGTTAAACCGCGAATTCTTGGCGCGCCGGGTCTCGACTCGCTGGAAGTGGCGACGGCGCTTGCCAGTATCGCGCAACAGCTGCGTGCCTTTTGCTATGTGTCGGCGTGGAATTGCAAAACCGTTTCCGAAGCATGCCTCTATCGCGACAACTTCAGCCAGCGCGAAATCATGGTGATCTGGCCTGATTTTATTGCCTGGAACACTTCGGCCAATCAGTCACAGACGGCGTACGCCACCGCTAGAGCACTAGGGCTGCGCGCCAAAATCGACAACGACACTGGCTGGCATAAAACGTTGTCAAACGTCGGTGTGAATGGCGTGACCGGAATTTCGGCGGGCGTATTTTGGGATTTACAGCAGACGGGCACTGACGCCGATCTGCTTAATGAAGCCTGTGTGACCACTCTTATTCGCAAAGATGGCTTTCGCTTCTGGGGAAACCGTACCTGTAGCGACGATCCGCTTTTCCAGTTTGAGAACTATACCCGCACTGCGCAGGTGCTGGCCGATACGATGGCTGAGGCGCATATGTGGGCCAACGATAAACCGCTAACGCCGGTATTGGTACGCGATATTATCGCGGGTATCAATGCCAAATTCCGTGAGTTGGTCTCGGCCGGTTATCTCCTCGGCGCGTCCTGCTGGTACGACGATACCGCCAACGATAAAGACACGCTGAAAGCGGGCAAGCTCTTTATCGACTACGACTACGACTACACGCCGGTTCCTCCGCTGGAAGATCTGACCTTACGCCAGCGTATTACCGACACTTATCTGGCGAACTTTGTCGCCTCCGTAAATAGCTAAGGAATTGCAATGGCACTGCCAAGAAAACTAAAGGCACTGAACCTCTTCAATGATGCAAACAGCTATCAGGGGGGGCCGTCACAGAGCCAAAACATAAATTGCAGCTGTACATTCAAAACCCATGAAATCATTGCCGGGATGATTGTATCGCCAGGGCAAACTAATAAAGTGCCGATTTTTACGCAAAATGAAAAACAGCCGTCCTTGCTTCACTGATAAGCCCGCGAAAGCAGGTTTTTTTATACCTATATGCGAGACAAGAAAAACCGTGCGACATTTTTGCGACACTATCCGATTTCCCAACAAAAAAGCCACTCGCGAGAGTGGCTTAATTTCATGATTTTAAAGCTAAAATTTGGTGGCCCCTGTTGGGTTTGAACCAACGACCAAGCGATTATGAGTCGCCTGCTCTAACCACTGAGCTAAGGGGCCAGCGGGTGCTGATTATACGTTACCCTTTATAGGTAGGTCTATAGATGTACGGTCAGGTGGCGTTTTTCTACACAAGGCTAGCCTGTTGTTATTATTGCCGGAATTTGTCATAAACGTCCGAAACAACATAAGGAGGTAGAGATGATAACGGATATTCTGGCTTCACATCTTCAGGTGGTTTTTTGTGGTATCAACCCTGGTCTGTCTACTGCACATCACGGCTATCATTTTGCAAATGCCAATAATCGTTTCTGGCGGGTAATTCATCAGGCGGGGTTTACCCATCGTCAGTTGGCCCCGGAAGAAGAGGGTCTCCTGCCGGATTATGGCTGTGGGATAACCATGCTCGTGGAAAGACCCACCGTGGAAGCCTCGGAGTTGGCACGCCACGAGTTAAAGCAGGGTGGGGAGCTATTGCGCGAAAAGGTCATGCAATATCAGCCACAGGCTCTTGCCGTGCTGGGTAAGCAGGCGTTTTCCCAGGCGTTTGGCCGCAGCAAAGTGGAATGGGGCCAGCAAGATATTTTTCTGGGACAAACTCAGGTGTGGGTTTTACCGAATCCGAGCGGATTGAATCGTGCGACGCTGGAATCACTGACGGCATCCTACCATGAGCTCTATCGGGCGTTGCAGGCCTAGCGATGGAAAGGTAATGAAAGAAAACCCTGTCGCGGGACGGAGGCAGTCTCCGCCATCCGCCAACCACCGGGTATGCTGAATTAGTTAGTGGGTGAGCTCCGCCTGAGCTTGCTTCAGCTCATGGCGCGCTTCTTCCAGTTTGGCGGTTTTTTTACTGACTTTATCCGCTTTACCTGACTGTTTGGCTTCCTGAACTTCGCGCTCAAGTTCTTGCACCTTGTGCTGTTTCTCATTGACGTTTTGCTCACGCTTATTGTGCAGCGCGCTGTCCGTGCAGTTTGCCTTTGCTTCTTTCAGCGCTTTCTCCAGTCCGGCCACGCGGTTGTGATTACCCTGCGCTTTAGCCTGAGAAATTTCCTGTTCGATGTTGTGCTCTTTTGCCTGACAACCGCTCAGGGAGTGGTTGGCTGCGAAGGAAGAAAATGAGAGGAATGCCGCAAGAGCGATGCATGCGTTGAGGTGGTAGGTTTTCATCTGTTTTTGCCTGTATGTCTGTAGGAAGGGTAAGTATAGGATCGGCTTACCGATCCTATACTTAAACAGACAGAATTAGTCGTCCAGGAAGCTGCGAAGCACTTCAGAACGGCTAGGGTGACGCAGTTTACGCAGAGCTTTAGCTTCAATCTGACGGATACGCTCACGCGTAACGTCAAACTGTTTGCCGACTTCTTCCAGCGTATGGTCGGTGTTCATGTCGATACCAAAGCGCATGCGCAAGACTTTCGCTTCGCGAGCCGTCAGACCTGCCAGAACGTCATGCGTTGCAGAACGCAGGCTTTCTGACGTTGCTGAATCGAGCGGCAGTTCCAGCGTGGTATCTTCAATGAAGTCGCCCAGATGCGAATCTTCGTCATCGCCGATCGGCGTTTCCATCGAGATAGGCTCTTTCGCGATCTTCAACACTTTGCGGATTTTGTCTTCCGGCATCAGCATACGTTCTGCCAGCTCTTCTGGCGTTGGTTCGCGACCCATTTCCTGCAGCATCTGGCGCGAAATACGATTGAGTTTGTTGATGGTTTCAATCATATGTACCGGGATACGAATGGTACGCGCCTGGTCGGCGATAGAGCGAGTGATTGCCTGACGGATCCACCAGGTGGCATAGGTTGAGAACTTGTAACCGCGACGATATTCAAACTTGTCCACGGCTTTCATCAAACCAATGTTTCCTTCCTGAATCAGATCCAGGAACTGCAGGCCACGGTTGGTGTATTTTTTGGCGATGGAGATCACCAAACGCAGGTTCGCCTCAACCATCTCTTTCTTGGCACGGCGCGCCTTCGCTTCACCAATAGACATACGGCGGTTGATGTCTTTAACCTGTTCGATCGTCAGCCCGGTTTCTTCTTCGATCTGCTGCAGTTTCAACATGCTGCGATGAACGTCGTCCTGCACTTCGCGCAGTTTTTCGGACCATGGTTTATTCATGGCCAGAGCCGCATCGAACCACTTATCGTTGGTTTCGTTGCCGCCAAACAGCGTCACAAAGTTTTTCTTCGGCATTTTGCACTGCTCGATGCAGTACTTCATGATCAGACGTTCCTGCGTACGCACGCGATCCATCATGGTACGCATACTGTTGACCAGGAAGTCGAACTGTTTAGGTACCAGACGGAACTGTTTGAAGACTTCGGACAGATTCAGAATTTCCAGCGCGGCTTTGGCATGACTGCGACCGTTGGCCTTGATGGTCTGACGAGTCACTTCATACTGATCGCGTAGATCGGTGAATTTCTGGCGAGCCAGTTCCGGATCGATGCTGTTGTCGTCATCGCTGTCGTCATCGTCGTCATCGTCATCGTTGTCATCGAGTTCTTTACTGGGAAGCTCGGAGCCCACGTGAGTCGCGGTGGGTGCGATGTCTTCTTCCGCATTGGGATCGACAAAACCGGTGATTAGATCGGACAAGCGGCTTTCGCCGGCTTCAACGCGATCGTACTGATCCAACAGATAGGTGATGGCTTCCGGATACTCGGCCACAGAGCACTGAACTTGGTTAATACCATCTTCAATGCGTTTGGCGATATCAATCTCACCTTCGCGCGTCAGAAGTTCAACGGTACCCATTTCACGCATGTACATGCGCACTGGGTCGGTCGTGCGGCCAATTTCGGATTCAACGCTGGATAACACCTGCGCAGCTGCCTCTGCCGCATCTTCGTCTGCGTCATTGGTATTTTCTGCCAGCAGAAGATCATCTGCATCCGGTGCTTCTTCCATCACCTGGATGCCCATGTCATTGATCATCTGGATGATGTCTTCGATCTGGTCGGAGTCGATGATATCTTCCGGCAGATGGTCATTGACCTCAGCATAGGTCAGGTAGCCTTGCTCTTTACCACGGGTGACAAGAAGCTTGAGCTGTGACTGCGGGTTTTGCTCCATAAGACGGTATCCACACTTCAGAGTATTTGGGTTGGTGTCGGTCAGCGTAATCGCTGACAATAACAGTAGGGGTTTTTGCTATCGCCGCAGCCCCCGTCACGGCACTCTGTAGGGTTCAACCCTACTATTTATCGGCAATTAAGCCTCGGTAATCAGTTTTTTCTTGTAAGGGCCAGCTGCAATGACCAGAGTTCCTTTCGTTCTTCCGCACTGAGCCCATGTGTTCTATCTCGGGCTATCAGCGTGTCCAGACGAAGCTGCAGCAATTGATCGTAAAGTTCAGCCAGGCTGATCCTGAATTTTTCCTCGATCTCCTCATCTACGATCATATGGTTCCAGGCAGCCATGGTTTCAAGCTGTTTGCGATAGTGACTGTCGCGATATTTTTCCAACAACAGTCCCATGCTCATGCCCGGACTTTCATTGCAGGTCTGAACCAGATCGAGGAATAAGCCCAGTCCCGCCATTTTACTTTCGTCGCTGCCTTCCAGCGCCAGCGCCGGTACCTCGGCCGCCAGCCGGGGATTTTGTACTAAAAGTCCTATCAGTATACGCATAGTTGTGACTTTTAGCCGTGGAGGCTGATAAGACGATGAGTGCTCCGTCGTCTTGGGCATCAAACGATCAAGCTGGGAATCATCCAGCAATCCCAGCTTTTTGCCCAACTGCTGGCGTAAATATAACCGCAGCGTTTCGCCCGGCACCTGACCGATCAGCGGCAGTGCCAACGTACTTAACTTGGTACGGCCATCCGGCGTGCTCATGTCGACCTGTTGTAACAGCGTGTCGAACAGGAATGAAGATAGCGGCATTGCCTGTTCGATACGCTGCTCAAAAGCGGTTTTCCCTTCCTGCCTCACCAGCGTGTCCGGGTCTTCGCCATCCGGTAAAAACATGAACAGCAGTTGGCGTCCATCGTCCAGATAAGGCAGGGCTGTTTCCAGCGCGCGCCATGCAGCATCTCGCCCGGCTCTATCACCGTCGTAGCAGCAGACAACGCGATCGGTTGCGCGGAAGAGCAACTGAATGTGATCTGCGGTCGTTGACGTCCCCAGAGAAGCCACGGCATAGTCAATGCCGAACTGCGCCAGAGCGACGACGTCCATATACCCTTCCACCACCAACAGCTGTCTCAGCTCGGGATGTTTTTGCTGAGCTTCATACAGGCCATAAAGCTGGCGACCCTTATGAAAGATCTCTGTTTCCGGCGAGTTAAGGTATTTGGGAACGCCGTCCCCTAATACCCGACCGCCGAATGCGATAACACGTCCTCGCTTGTCCCGGATAGGGAACATGACGCGTTCGCGGAAACGATCATAAGTTCGGCCTTGATCGTTAGTCACCAACATGCCCGCATCGTTCAGCGTTCTTTTATCTTCGCTGCTGCGGCCAAAACGTTTTAACGCGTTATCCCATCCGGGCGGCGCGCATCCAATCGCAAAATGCCTGATGATGTCGTCACTGAGACCACGATTCGCCAGATAGGTTTTGGCTGGGGTGCCGGCGGGCTGATGTAGAGTTTGTTGGTAAAACGTGCTCAATTGTTCCATCAGCCCGTACAAGCTCTGCCGCTGATGACGTTCGAGCTGAGTGGGCCCTGAACCTGCCTCGTAAGGCACCTCAAGGCCATGCATGGTCGCCAGTTCCTCAATGGTTTCAACGAATTCCAGTCTGTCGAAATTCATTAAAAAATCGATGGCGTTACCATGGGCACCGCAGCCGAAACAGTGGTAGAACTGCTTATCGCCGTTAACAGTGAATGAAGGGGTTTTCTCGTGATGAAATGGACAACACGCGTGATAATTCTTGCCCTGTTTCTTCAGCTTCACGCGCGCGTCGATCAAGTCGACGATGTCGGTGCGAGCCAACAGGTCACCAATAAATACGCGTGGGATTCGTCCAGCCATAAGCCCCTGATTCATAGCTTATAAACGACAACAAGCCGCGCATTCCTTTCGGAAATGCACGGCCTTCGTATGCAACTGCTAAGTCTGCGGATTAATCACGCGATCGGAGGCGGCACCTCCTAAAATTAATACAGACGAGTGCGGCGTGCGTTTTCTCGAGCCAGTTTCTTCGCGTGGCGTTTTACTGCAGACGCTTTAGCGCGTTTACGTTCAGTAGTCGGTTTTTCATAAAACTCACGACGACGAACTTCTGCCAAAACCCCTGCTTTTTCGCAGGAACGCTTGAAGCGACGCAGAGCTACGTCGAACGGCTCGTTTTCACGTACTTTAATTACCGGCATGTGCCTCTCACCTCAATAAATTCGGTTTGTCGCTGACCTGGTGCCAGCCTTTTCAAAATGGTGCGGAATTCTACTGCAACTACGAGGTCGTTGTAAAGCACTGCGGCAATAACAAACCTCGCGGTCTTATGTCCACGCTCAAATGGGAGCGCTTATGGTAGACTATTCGCCGCTTGAAGCAAGCCGCTTGTTAACCGTAACCGAGAGTGAAAAAACAGCAATGCGCGTATTGGGTATTGAAACGTCCTGTGATGAAACGGGAGTCGCGATTTATGACACTGAAGCCGGTCTGCTGGCAAACCAGCTCTATAGCCAGGTCAAACTGCATGCAGATTATGGCGGTGTCGTTCCAGAGCTCGCTTCCCGCGATCACGTCCGTAAAACCGTACCCTTGATTCAGGCGGCCTTGCAGGAAGCCGGGCTTCAGCGCACAGATATCGACGGGATCGCCTATACGGCGGGGCCTGGTCTGGTGGGGGCGCTGTTGGTTGGTGCGACCATTGGGCGTTCTTTGGCATTTGCGTGGGATGTTCCGGCTATTCCTGTTCATCACATGGAAGGCCACCTAGTTGCCCCTATGCTGGAAGAGAATCCGCCTGCGTTTCCCTTTGTCGCCTTGTTGGTTTCGGGGGGCACACCCAGTTAATCAGCGTGACGGGGATCGGCGAATACCGCTTGCTGGGCGAGTCAATTGACGATGCCGCGGGCGAAGCGTTCGATAAAACCGCAAAGCTGTTGGGACTCGATTACCCCGGTGGTCCGCTATTGTCGAAAATGGCCCAGTCAGGGCAGGTTGGACGCTTCACGTTCCCTCGTCCAATGACCGATCGCCCCGGATTGGATTTCAGTTTTTCCGGACTGAAAACTTTTGCCGCGAATACGATTCGTGAACAGGGCAAGGACGAGCAAACTCAGGCGGATATCGCTCGGGCATTTGAAGATGCGGTGGTGGACACGTTAGCAATTAAGTGCCGACGGGCGCTGGATGATACTGGATTTAAACGACTTGTCATTGCCGGCGGCGTCAGCGCTAACCGTACACTGCGAGAAAGACTGTCTGAAGTGATGGCTAAACGCGGTGGCGAGGTGTTCTATGCCCGTCCTGAGTTTTGTACAGACAATGGCGCGATGATCGCCTATGCGGGAGCCATTCGATTGCAGCAGGGGGGAACGACCTTATTGGGCGTGACGGTGCGGCCGCGCTGGCCGCTGGCTGAGTTGCCGTCTCTGTGAGGCGGCTTAAAGCTCTTGCTCAAATAAGGCGAGAATGGCTTCATACAGCTGTTTCACGCTGAAGCCTTTTGCCGGGGTGGTAAATATGGTGTCATCCCCGGCGATCGTCCCGAGTATTCCTTCTGATTTCCCCAGAGAATCCAACAGCCGTGCGATGAGCTGAGCGGCGCCCGGACTTGTATGAATGACGACGACGGATTCATTGAAGTCCACGTCCCGCACCAGATTTTTTAACGGACTGGATGTGGTGGGCACGCCAAGTTCCGCGGGAAGGCAGTAAACCATCTCCATCTTGGCGTTGCGCGTGCGGACCGCGCCAAATTTGGTGAGCATTCTTGAGACTTTGGACTGGTTAATATTTTCAAATCCTTCGTCCTGCAGTGCCTGCACAATCTCGCTCTGAGAACTGAATTTTTCTTCTTTTAATAGCGCATTGAACGCCTTAACCAAATCTTCTTGCTTTGTTGAATGACGCATTTGGCTGCAGCCCATCATTGTTAATCATAACGATATTATGCTGCGCAATGAATTTTTATGCAATCTGGGCGCCTAGCCAATCGATATGGCGCGCTTAGGTGAGGAAAAAGTTGCGAGCCGAAAATAAAAATGGAGAATGTGCGACTACTCACATAAAGGTAATTGAAATGTTACTCAAATGAAGTGAGTTGTTATTTGTTTGCCATGATTAATCTGTACATGCTCAGGTAACGAACGGGGTTGGTACCTTCAGCGTATAACGCCCTGTTACTTTACTTACCTTAGTTACATTTTTATAACCTGTGTACATTTTAATTTATTATTCGCCACATAGCGCTCTCGACGCGCTGATTGGTTGCCTGATTCTACTTTTTATTATGAGCACGGACGTTTGTAACGAAACAAATCCACGGCATATTTAACTAATGATAATAAAATAAGGAGTTTAAGATGAAAGTTGCTGTTCTTGGAGCCGCCGGCGGTATCGGTCAGTCTCTGGCACTTCTTCTCAAAACCCAGCTTCCTTCAGGCTCAGAGCTATCACTTTATGATATTGCGCCCGTAACGCCAGGTGTTGCTGTAGATTTAAGTCACATCCCCACCGCGGTTAAAATCAAAGGCTTTTGCGGTGAAGATGCGGCTCCCGCACTCGAAGGGGCTGATGTCGTTCTGATTTCAGCTGGTGTGGCTCGTAAGCCGGGTATGGATCGTTCCGACCTGTTCAACGTCAATGCAGGCATCGTTCGTAATCTGGTCGAGCAAGTGGCTCGTGTTTGCCCTAACGCTTGTCTCGGCATTATTACTAACCCGGTCAATACTATTGTGGCCATTGCTGCGGAAGTCTTGAAAAAGGCCGGCGTTTATAATCGGAACAAACTCTTTGGTGTGACGACACTGGATATCATTCGCTCCAATGTCTTTGCCGCCGAGCTTAAAGGCAAACAACCACAGGACATAGAGGTGCCTGTGATTGGTGGCCATTCCGGCGTGACTATTCTGCCGTTGCTGTCGCAGATCCCTGGGCTCAGCTTTACTGAACAGGAAGCGGCTGATCTCACAGATCGTATTCAACACGCAGGCACTGAAGTGGTTGAAGCTAAGGCCGGAGGAGGCTCTGCGACCTTGTCCATGGGCCAGGCGGCCGCACGTTTTGGCGTGTCTTTGGTTCGTGCTTTGCAAGGTGAAAGCGATATTGTGGAATGTGCGTATGTCGAAAGCGATGGCGAATATGCCCGCTTCTTTGCTCAGCCGTTGTTACTGGGCAAAGACGGCATTGCCCAGCGTATGCCAATTGGCCCTCTTAGCGACTTTGAGCAGCGCTCTCTAAACGAGATGCTGGAGACGTTAAAAGAAGATATTGCGATGGGCGTCGCCTTCGTCAATAAGTAACCTTCGCGGTAAGTCCAGTTGTCGATCACAAGCCGGAGAACTCTTTCTCCGGCTTTTTTCGTTCACTGCGGCCGAATCAATTTTTTGCGATCGAGCAGTTCGTTTGTTTCAGGATTGTAGTAACGGCTGGGCCAGATTTCGGCAGGATGTATCCCTAACGCATCCGCAATTAGCCACTCTCCTTTCGGCCATGGGCGAGATATAGCATTAGCAAGCGTGGACGAACTTAATCCGGCAGACCGTGATACTGCGGCAAGGGTAGTACCTTTTTTCTTTAACGCCGCAATGATATCAGCAGGGTGCCAGTCATGTTTCCTTGAATTCATAATCCTTCCCTTAGTGCTATAAGACGACAGTGTATTAGTGGTATAACTAACGAATTGGGTTAAATGGTTTCATTAACTAAAAAACCATTATTTGGAAATAATATATCACCAGTTTTCTAATTATTTCCAAATTAATTTCCCAATAAATCTTTTTTTGTAATGAGTAGCACTATCGGGATGAAATGGACATGAAAAAAGAGTGGTTTGCGACCAGCGAGTTGGTTGGCATCGGCGGACTCCCTAAATCACGGCAAGGATTGAATAAACGTGCCCGAGAAGATGGTTGGGAAAAACGTCGCAGAAAAGGTGTGCAAGGGCGGGGTGTTGAATATTCCATTCACAGTTTGCCCGAATCCGTACAGCAGTCTCTATTGCTGATGCAGGAAACACCCGGAGAATATTCAGCGAAGCCATCGGATATGCTACCGGTGTGGATGCAGATATATCAACAACTTTCCGTGTCTGAGCGCGAAAAGTTGATTAGCTACATCATGCGGGAAGGCGTCTATGCAACTCTTAAGCAGCTAGGGTTGTGTTCACCTTCTACCTCACCTATTACAAGCGAGACCCCTGAATGATTTTTCTGCCATTCCTGTTGCAGGAATGGCAGCGCTTCTTGTCCTCATCTCCCCGTTAATTCCTGCCTGATTCCTGAGTCCGTACTGCATTAACGCATTACGTCTTTTCTTATGTTTAATGATTAGAGCTTTCCTTTATGTTGATCTATTATGTGGAAACTTTATGTAATCCGGGTGTCTGATGTCGCCCTATTGGGAATCGTTACGCAGGGAATGTCAGGCCAACGTGGAGGGATGTATGGATAAAAAGTGGTTTGCGACGAAAGAACTGTTGGGTGTGGCGGGATTACCGACATCCAGACAGGGGCTCAATAAAAGGGCTAACGAGAACGGCTGGGAGAAGCGGCGTCGTAAAGGCGTTCAGGGAAAAGGGGTTGAATACGCTATCTGGAGCTTACCCGACAGTGTTCAGCGCTCGCTAATGATGGAAGAGTCACCCACCCCAGAATACATCACGTCAGCAGAGACTGAATTATTGCCGACGTGGATACAGGTTTATCACCAGCTAACAGGACGCGAGCGCACGCTACTGATAAATTATATTCTGCATGAAGGTGCTCTGGCGATGTTGGCTCGCTTGGATAGCTCGTTGCCAGCAAGCGATACCCAAGGAGTCGGTCAGAACTCTCGCTGAACGGCTAAATGCGCTAAGCCTTCTAAAGCCTGGCGATAGGGCGTTTCTGGCAGACACTGCAGCGCACTAATCGCTTTGTCTGCTTCTTCTTCTGCGCGCTGACGGGTATAGCCTAGCGATCCGCATTCCTGCATCGCGGTAAGCACCGGTGCCAGCAGATGACGACCGTTACCCTGTTCAATTGCCTCGCGGATCATGGCGCTCTGCTCTGGGGTGCCATGACGCATGGCATGTAGCAGCGGCAGGGTAGGTTTGCCTTCGTTAAGATCGTCACCGGTATTTTTGCCCAGCGTTTCGCCATCTGCGCTGTAATCCAGCAAATCGTCAATCAGCTGAAATGCTGTTCCCAGATAGCGTCCATAGTCCTTCAATGCGTTTTCTTGCTCTGTGGTTGCGCCGGCCAGAATAGCGGAAGACTGCGAGGCGGCTTCGAATAAGCGGGCCGTCTTGCTGTAGATCACGCGCATGTAGCTGTCTTCGGTGATATTGGGATCGTTACAGTTCATCAGCTGTAGCACTTCGCCTTCCGCGATAACGTTGACCGCATCGGACATCACCGTGAGAACCTGCAATGAGCCAAGCCCCGTCATCATCTGAAAGGCACGCGTATAGATGAAGTCTCCGACTAATACGCTGGCGGCGTTGCCGAAGGCGGCATTCGCAGTCGCTTTTCCCCGGCGCATGTCAGATTCATCGACAACGTCGTCATGCAGCAGGGTCGCGGTGTGAATGAATTCGATTAACGCGGCAACGGTAACGTGCTTGTCGCCTCGATAGGCTAAAGCTCTGGCTGCCAGAACAGCAATCATCGGCCGAATGCGTTTTCCACCGCCGCCGACAATGTAATGGCCCAACTGATTGATAAGCGCGACATCGGAGGACAGATGTTCCAGGATAATCGTATTAACGGCGGACATATCCTGGGAGCTTAATGCTGTGATTTGTTCTAGATTCATTGTTTCTGCCAGCTGATTTCTTCAACGCTATCGCCGTACTGCTGTTCTAGATCGGCGTTAAATAAGAAAAGGTTGTATTGATTGTACTTGAAAAATGACGCAGATAAACGGCAGTTAATGGCTTGTATCCTTTTTCTTCATGTTGCTTAATTCTGCACTTGTCATGCTTCAGATTTTTGCGTAGAATTCGCGCCCTATTGTGAATATTTATAGCGCACTTCCAAAATCAATAGGGTGCGCGGAAAGCGGAGTTTTATATGTACGCAGTTTTCCAAAGTGGTGGTAAACAACACCGAGTAAGCGAAGGCCAGACCGTTCGCTTGGAAAAGCTGGATATCGCAACTGGTGAAGCCGTTGAGTTTGACCAGGTTCTGATGATCGCTAATGGTGAAGACATCAAAATCGGCGTTCCTTACGTCGATGGCGGTAAAATCAAGGCTGAGGTAGTTGCTCACGGTCGTGGCGAGAAAGTTAAGATCGTTAAGTTCCGTCGCCGTAAACACTACCGTAAACAAGCCGGTCACCGTCAGTGGTTCACTGAAGTGAAGATCACCGGCATCAGCGCTTAAGTCTTAGGAGAGCGAATAATGGCACATAAAAAAGCTGGCGGTTCCACTCGTAACGGCCGTGACTCAGAAAGCAAACGCCTGGGCGTAAAACGTTTCGGCGGTGAATCCGTTCTGGCAGGCAGCATCATCGTTCGTCAGCGTGGCACTAAGTTCCACGCCGGTACTAACGTTGGTTGTGGTAAAGACCACACGCTGTTTGCACTGTCTAACGGTAAAGTTCAGTTTGAAATCAAAGGCCCTAAAAACCGTAAATTTATCAGCATCGTTGCTGAATAATTACAGTTTCTAAGTCTTTTAAAAGCCCTGCACATGTTGCAGGGCTTTTTTCGTTTGGCAATACTGTAAACATCATCCGCTGCGGATAACACCATGAAACAGAATGCAGGCTTGGGGCTTTGTCTGGCTTTAACCACCGCTGTTTGCTGGGGCGCTCTGCCTATCGCTATGAAGCAGGTTTTGAGTGTGATGGATCCGTATACCGTTGTTTGGTATAGATTTTTGATGGCTTCATTCGGGCTTTTCATTCTTCTGTATTTTAAGGGAACGATGCCTCGATTTCGTTTGCTACGACGTCGCCGTTGGTGGATTTTGCTATTGATCGCAACGTGCGGTCTGCTAGGTAACTTTGTTCTATTTAGCTCGTCATTAAAATATCTCAGCCCTACGGCTTCTCAAGTCATCGGACAGCTCTCTCCGGTCGGGATGATGTTTGCCAGCGTACTCATCCTGAAAGAAAAAATGCGTGTGACTCAGGTGATTGGCGCTATTACGTTGCTGAGCGGCCTGTTGATGTTCTTTAACACGAGCCTGATTGAGATTTTTACCCGACTGAGTGACTACACATTAGGCGTGTTGTTGGGTGTGGGCGCTGCGACGGTCTGGGTGACTTATGGGGTAGCGCAAAAAGTGCTTCTAAGGCGCTTATCATCCCAGCAGCTCCTGTTTCTGCTCTATGTGCTGTGTGTCATTTTCATTACACCAGTGGCAAAGCCTGGCGTCTTGTTACAACTCAGTAGCTGGCAACTGGTGTGCTTAGTGTTTTGTGGTGTGAATACGGTTGTTGGGTATGGCGCGTTAGCAGAGGCGATGGCGCGTTGGCAGGCGGCTCAGGTCAGCGCCATTATTACGCTGACGCCACTGTTTACTCTTATGTTTTCCGATTTGTTAGCGTTAGGGTGGCCTTCGATCTTTACGCCTCTATCGCTTAATTTTATTGGTTACGTCGGTGCGTTTGTGGTTGTGGCTGGGGCGATGTTCTCAGCGGTGGGTCACCGCTTTTTCCCGGTAAAACAGCAAGTAAGCGAAATTCCTGGCATCAACACCGACAGCAAATAAGTCGGCCGTGAGGTAATTCCGGCGGTTTGTGTAGGCTGTTTATTTTTAATACAGGTGAAATCTTCGCGCTAAGCAGGTACAATCAGCGCCCATTTTAACGTGATGGTTCTGACTGCGTCGTTTTCAGTGACGGATAGCTTCACACGCTGTCCTTTATAAAATCAAAGAGTTACGCCAAAGAGAACCAATAACAGTTAAAAAAAGTCAATTATTCTCTATTGGTTTTTTTGCGGAGAGAGTTCATGAAGTTTGTAGATGAAGCCAACATTCTCGTGGTGGCTGGCGATGGTGGCAATGGTTGTGTCAGTTTCCGTCGCGAAAAATATATCCCTAACGGCGGGCCTGATGGTGGCGACGGCGGCGACGGCGGCGACGTTTACCTGGTTGCCGATGAAAACCTGAACACCTTGATCGACTATCGCTTCGAGAAATCGTTCCGCGCTGAACGCGGTCAGAACGGCCAAAGCCGCGACTGTACCGGTAAACGAGGTAAAGATATCACCATCAAAGTCCCTGTCGGGACGCGTATTAAAGATACCGGCACGGGAGAAATCCTGGGGGATATGACTCGTCATCAGCAACGTCTGATGGTGGCGAAGGGCGGATGGCACGGTCTGGGCAATACCCGTTTTAAATCTTCTGTTAACCGGGCGCCTCGTCAAAAAACCAACGGCACGCCGGGTGAAGAGCGCGAGCTGCTGATGGAACTGCTGCTGCTGGCCGATGTGGGGATGTTGGGGTTGCCGAACGCGGGTAAATCTACGTTCATTCGAGCCGTTTCTGCTGCGAAGCCTAAAGTCGCGGATTATCCGTTTACGACACTGGTTCCGAGTCTGGGCGTTGTGCGTATGGACAGTGAGCAAAGCTTTGTCGTTGCTGATATTCCGGGTCTGATTGAAGGCGCTTCCGAAGGTGCGGGTCTGGGTATTCGCTTCCTTAAGCATTTGGAACGTTGCCGCGTGCTGCTTCACCTGATTGATTTGGCGCCGATCGACGAATCTGATCCGATTGAAAATGCGAAAGTCATCATCAATGAGCTTCATCAGTACAGCGAAACGCTGGCTGAGAAACCCCGTTGGCTGGTGTTCAACAAAAGCGACCTGCTGGATAAAGCCGAAGCTGAAAAACGCGCGCGTGATATCGCCGCCGCACTGGCTTGGGAAGGTAATTACTACCTGATCTCTGCTGCCAGCCATGATGGCGTCAATGCGCTCTGCTGGGATGTCATGAGCTTCCTGAAGACTCAGCCGAAAATGCAGGCTGAAGAAGAGAAAGCGACGCCTGAGAAAGTAGAGTTCATGTGGGATGACTATCATCGCGAACAGCTTGAAACGGTGAAAGACGAAGCGGAAGAAGAGTGGGACGATGACTGGGACGAAGAAGACGATGATGGCGTAGAGATCATCTACCAGCATTAAGCCTGACGTTATACCCAAATAAGAAAAGTTTGCTTGTTGTATCAATTACCCTTATCTGCTGACGCAGATAAGGGCGTTTTTTATTAAGGCTCCCAGCGCCTTAGTTGTTCTGATAGATATCTTTATAGAGTCTGCTTTCGAATCGCACCAGAGGAACGCGACGTGTCTTTTGGTTATCTGCGGAGTAGCCGGAAAGATACTGTACAAACGCCATTCTCTGACCGCTGGCTGTCGTAATGAAGCCCGCAAGATTATACACACCCTGCAACGCCCCCGTTTTTGCTGAAACTTTGCCGTCAACGCCCGCTTCATGTAACCCGCCTCGATAGCGAAGCGTGCCGTCATATCCCGCCAGAGGCAGCATCTTGATGTAGTTCAACTCGCTATCGTGCTGAGCGATGTATTGCAGCACCTGCATCATGGTTGCAGGTGCAAGCAAGTTGTGGCGAGACAAACCCGAACCATCCACGATGACACTGTTGCCAAGATCGACCCCCGCTTTCTGGCGTAAGATCTGACGTACCGCATCAGAGCCAGCGCGCCAGGTGCCCGGCACATTAAACCGTTCATGCCCAATGGTACGAAACACCGTATCCGCGATCATGTTGTCCGACTTTTTCAGCATGACCGTCAGCAATTCATGCAGAGAGTCAGACTGTGTTTGCGCCAAAACCGTCCCCGTCAGTCCCGGTCGAGTTTGTCTGCGCAGGCTGCCAGCGATGCGGATATCCGCTTCCAGTAACTCATCTTTAACGATAGCGCCGGCATAGCTGCCGCCATCCTGAACGGCAAATGCCAGGGGGAGGGGATCTGAACGCTGCGTTAAACACCCAGTAAGGGTAAAACGATTCAGTTCTCCCGGAACAACATCCAGTTCGCAGTATTGTGCGTCGGGCGAGCCTTTCGCCAGCGTCCTGACTTCACTATACATCTGAACGGGATAGTAAGAGGCAACGCGGATGAAAGCATTGTCTCCGGGATTTGGAGCGCTATAGAGGGATACAGAGAAGCAATTTCTATCGACGATGGCTGCGGCAGGCGGCGCGCTAAAGCATTGCGTCATATCATTCCACGGCCACCCGGGGGCTTTGTCATGGCTCGCGAATACGGAGGTATCGATCAGCACATCGCCAGCAATTTCGCGGATACCATTTTTTTTCAATACCTGTACCATGGAACGAATCTGCTGGCGTTTTAATGTCGGATCGCCGCTGAAACGCACAATCAGATTTCCACGCAAAACGCCGCTGCTGACTGAGCCTGTGCTTTCCATCGTGGTCGTGAATCGAAAATCGGGACCGAGTTGGAGTAGTGCCGCCAATGCAGTAATGACTTTTTGCGTACTGGCGGGTAGCGCCATTTGCTGGCTGTGATAATCAAGCGTGGGAGAGGGCGCTCCCACTTTCTGCACCACCAACGCCAAATTGGCGCCGTCAGGCAGGTATTGTATATAGTCCTCCACCGGGGCGGCAGCCGAGGCAGTATGCAGAATACAGGTGCAGAGAAGGCCGGTAGCAATAGATAAAAAACGCATAATCTCGGTTAAGCACAGGGTAACGTGTGGCAATACTACGGCCCAAGGTGGGCTAAAGTAAACGATGATCCCCATGGAACTCTGGGGTAAAATACGTATCAAAATGCAAAACCGAGCCTGCCCTGGAAAAAACTATTTCCGGGTTAGGCCGCTTTTGTTTGAATTGTCAGGGTGCGCTGCAGAAAAAAGACACCCCGTCGCATTTTATTCTATCGCGTCAGGAAGACGGTGATTTAAGTCCTATGGATTTTTAGAGGTATAGACAATATGAAACAGTTTCCGATGACGTTACGTGGTGCTGAAAAGTTACGCGAAGAGCTTGAACATCTGAAAATGGTTCGCCGGCCGGAAATCATTTCGGCGATCGCTGACGCTCGCGAACATGGTGACCTGAAAGAAAATGCGGAATACCACGCAGCCCGTGAACAGCAAGGGTTCTGCGAAGGCCGTATTCAGGAAATTGAAGCGAAGCTTTCAAACGCTCAGGTGATTGACGTCACCAAAATGGCGGCCAACGGCCGTGTTATCTTCGGCTCCACTGTCACAGTGATGAATGTTGATACAGAAGAAGAACAGACCTATCGCATCGTCGGCGATGATGAGGCGGACTTCAAACAAAACCTGATCTCGGTTAACTCGCCTATCGCGCGCGGATTAATCGGCAAAGAAGAAGATGATATCGTTGCCATCAATACCCCTGGGGGGCTGGTGGAATATGAGATTCTGAAGGTCGAGTATCTCTGATTGTTCGAGATATCGACAGTGTTTGTAAAGAAAAGCAAAAGGCCGCATGCGGCCTTTTCTCTTACCAGAGGTCGTGGCACTTTGCAGTCAAGGCAAAGTAACCTGAGGTAAAAAATGTTATCGTGGCAATACGATCTTCCGTTCTTTAGCCGGACGATAGAGCACTAAGGTGTGGCCGATGACCTGGACTTTAACAGCCTTGGCTTCGCGCAGAATTGCTTCGACGATTAACCCTTTGGTTTCACGATCCTCAGCGGCGATTTTTACCTTGATCAGTTCGTGATGTTCTAAAGCTTGCTCGATCTCAGCCAGTACACCTTCGGTAAGGCCATTGTTGCCTAACAGGACAACCGGTTTTAATGGATGTGCCAGGCCTTTCAGGTGCTGTTTTTGTTTGTTACTCAGATTCATGGTCTTTTTTGCTTAGGTTGGGATTGAAAACGGGTCATTCTACCGCCATCTCACCATTATCACCATTGTAGAGTGGGTGATTGGCTCTCAATGAGACGTTCGGTTCGACAAAAGCGCCTTAATTTAGAATAGTTGGAAAATAGATGGCTAACAAAAAGCGTTCTGCGAGTTCCAGTCGTTGGTTGCAGGAACACTTTAGCGATAAATATGTGCAGCAAGCGCAGAAAAAAGGGCTTCGCTCACGCGCTTGGTTTAAACTTGATGAAATACAGCAGAGCGACAGACTGTTCAAACCCGGTATGACCGTGGTGGACCTGGGGGCTGCCCGGGTGGTTGGTCGCAGTATGTCGTCAGCCAGATCGGCGGTAAAGGGCGTATTATTGCCTGCGACCTTTTGCCGATGGACCCGATCGTAGGCGTCGATTTTCTTCAAGGCGATTTCCGCGATGAATTAGTGCTCAAGGCCTTGTTGGAAAGGGTCGGTGATCAGAAAGTTCAGGTGGTGATGTCCGACATGGCCCCTAATATGAGTGGTACTCCGGCCGTCGATATCCCGCGTTCCATGTATCTGGTGGAACTTGCGTTGGAGATGTGTCGAGATATCTTGGCGCCGGGCGGCAGTTTCGTCGTTAAAGTATTTCAGGGAGAAGGCTTTGACGAGTATTTGCGTGAAGTGAGATCCCTGTTTACGACGGTGAAGACGCGCAAGCCCGAATCCTCCCGGGCCAGGTCCCGCGAGGTGTACATTGTAGCGACAGGGCGTAAACTGTAGTACCCTTACGCTATTTTTTAACACAGTTGTAATATGAGGTTAATCCCTTGAGTGACATGGCGAAAAACCTGATTCTCTGGCTAGTCATCGCAGTAGTGCTGATGTCTGTGTTCCAGAGCTTTGGGCCCAGCGAGTCGAATGGCCGTAGGGTGGATTATTCAACCTTTTTAACTGAAGTGAATCAGGATCAGGTCCGTGAAGCACGAATCAATGGGCGTGAGATCACTGTGGTCAAAAAAGACAGCAACCGATACACGACCTATATTCCTGTCAACGATCCCAAGTTGCTGGATAACCTTCTGACTAAAAACGTAAAAGTCGTTGGCGAACCGCCGGAAGAACCAAGCCTGCTGGCTTCGATCTTTATCTCATGGTTCCCGATGCTTCTGCTTATCGGCGTCTGGATTTTCTTCATGCGTCAAATGCAGGGCGGCGGTGGCAAAGGCGCCATGTCGTTCGGCAAAAGCAAGGCGCGCATGCTCACCGAAGATCAGATCAAAACAACGTTCGCGGACGTTGCGGGCTGTGATGAGGCCAAAGAAGAAGTGGCCGAGTTGGTAGAGTATCTGCGTGAGCCAAGCCGCTTCCAGAAGCTAGGCGGCAAGATTCCTAAAGGCGTGTTGATGGTCGGTCCCCCGGGTACCGGTAAAACTTTGCTGGCGAAAGCTATTGCTGGCGAAGCGAAAGTCCCGTTCTTCACAATCTCTGGTTCTGACTTCGTAGAAATGTTCGTGGGCGTGGGTGCATCCCGTGTTCGTGACATGTTCGAACAGGCTAAAAAAGCCGCGCCGTGTATCATCTTTATCGATGAAATTGATGCGGTCGGTCGTCAGCGTGGCGCGGGTTTGGGCGGCGGTCATGATGAACGTGAACAGACGCTGAACCAGATGCTGGTGGAAATGGACGGTTTCGAGGGCAACGAAGGTATTATTGTTATTGCAGCGACGAACCGCCCTGACGTGCTTGACCCCGCATTACTGCGTCCCGGCCGTTTTGACCGTCAGGTGGTTGTGGGTCTGCCGGATGTCCGTGGCCGTGAACAGATTTTGAAAGTCCACATGCGTCGTGTTCCACTCTCTCCGGATATCGATGCGTCCGTGATTGCTCGTGGCACACCTGGTTTCTCTGGTGCCGATTTGGCTAACCTGGTCAACGAAGCTGCATTGTTCGCTGCCCGCGGTAGCAAGCGCGTCGTCTCCATGGTCGAGTTCGAGAAAGCCAAAGATAAGATCATGATGGGGGCAGAACGACGCTCTATGGTGATGACGGAGTCTCAGAAAGAGTCGACGGCCTATCACGAAGCGGGTCACGCTATCATCGGGCGCCTGGTTCCAGAGCACGATCCTGTTCACAAAGTGACTATCATTCCGCGTGGCCGAGCCCTCGGTGTGACTTTCTTCCTGCCGGAAGGCGATGCGATTAGCGCCAGCCGTCAGAAGCTGGAGAGTCAGATTTCAACGCTGTACGGCGGTCGTTTGGCTGAAGAGATCATTTACGGTTCTGAACATGTTTCTACCGGCGCCTCTAACGACATCAAAGTTGCGACATCCATTGCCCGCAACATGGTGACGCAGTGGGGCTTCTCAGAAAAACTGGGGCCGTTGCTGTATGCAGAAGAAGAGGGGGAAGTCTTCCTCGGACGCTCTGTAGCTAAAGCGAAACATATGTCTGACGAAACGGCTCGCATCATCGATCAGGAAGTGAAGGCATTGATCGAACGTAACTATCAGCGCGCTCGCGAACTGCTGATGGCGAATATGGATATCTTGCATTCCATGAAGGATGCATTGATGAAATATGAAACTATTGATGCACCGCAGATCGATGACCTGATGGGTCGTAAAGATGTTCGTCCGCCAGCGGGTTGGGAAGAACCTTCGTCCAACAATAACAACTCTGACGATAGCGGAACGCCGAATGCGCCGACCCCGGTTGATGAACCGGAGAAGCCTGGTACGGGCAACTCTATGTCAGGGCCGTTGAGCGACAAGTAAGCGCGGTGTGACAGCGTGTTGTTGAAACTGACACCAGTAGTTTATAAACCCCGGCTTGCCGGGGTTTTTTGCTGATTACGTCCAGGCATAGCGGCATGGGCGGGCTGTGGTTTTGAGGAAGAAGGAATGAAATTGAATGCTCGGGGATCGGTGATTGATCTCTCCTGCCCACAGGTGATGGGCATCCTGAATGTGACGCCGGACTCGTTCTCCGACGGCGGTCAACATAACACGCTGGATAAAGCACTGTTTCATGCACAAGATATGATCGTGGCTGGCGCGACGTTCATTGATGTTGGCGGCGAGTCAACTCGGCCCGGTGCGGATGAAGTCAGCGTCGCCGAAGAGCTGGATCGAGTGATACCTGTCGTAGAAGCGTTATCGCAGCGCTTTGAAGTCTGGATATCGGTCGATACCTCAAAACCGGAAGTCATCACAGCCGCCGCCGCCGCTGGCGCGCATCTTATTAACGATGTTCGATCTTTGCAGGAGTCTGGTGCGCTGGATGCTGCTGCTGCAACCCAACTTCCCGTGTGCCTGATGCACATGCAGGGATTGCCGCAGACGATGCAACAAGCCCCACATTACGATGACCTGATGAAAGATGTTTTCACCTTCTTTGAACATCATCTTGGCCGCTGTATCGCTGCAGGAATTCCGCGCGAGCAAATATTACTCGATCCCGGATTTGGGTTCGGTAAAAACCTGCAGCACAACTATAGCCTGTTGGCTCAGATGGAAAGTTTGCATCAATTCGGTCTGCCGCTGTTGGTGGGGATGTCCAGAAAATCAATGATTGGCCAACTGCTTAACGTTCCCCCTAAGGAACGTGTTTATGGCAGTGTCGCCTGTGCAGTAATTGCTGCGCTAAAGGGAGCCCGAATTATTCGAGTTCATGACGTAAAAGCAACCGTGGATGCTATGCGTGTTGTTGAAGCTACACTTTCAGCTAAGGAATAAAAGATGACGAGCAGCCGTAAATATTTTGGTACAGACGGTATTCGTGGCAAGGTCGGTGATTCACCCATAACCCCTGATTTTGTATTAAAGCTGGGCTGGGCGGCCGGAAAGGTTTTGGCACGACATGGCTCCAGGAAGATCATCATAGGTAAAGACACCCGAATTTCGGGTTATATGCTCGAATCTGCATTGGAAGCGGGTTTAGCGGCCGCGGGGTTGTCCGCGTCCTTCACTGGACCAATGCCGACTCCGGCGGTGGCCTACCTGACACGCACCTTCAGGGCTGAAGCCGGGATAGTGATCTCTGCCTCACATAACCCATTTTATGATAACGGCATCAAGTTCTTTTCCATCGACGGCACCAAATTGCCTGACGAAGTTGAAGAGGCGATAGAGGCCGAGATGGAAAAAGCCATCACCTGCGTTGAGTCTTCTGAACTTGGTAAAGCAAGTCGTATTGTCGATGCGGCGGGCCGTTATATCGAATTCTGTAAAGGGACATTCCCCAGCGAACTTAACCTCAACGGCCTCAAAATCGTGGTGGATTGCGCCAACGGCGCCACATATCACATAGCTCCCAGCGTACTGAGAGAGTTGGGCGCGACGGTCATTACGATTGGTTGTAATCCCAATGGGATGAACATCAATGAAGAGTGTGGCGCTACGGATGTAAGACAGCTCCAGAGTCGGGTTGTCGCGGAAAAGGCCGACGTGGGCTTGGCCTTTGACGGCGATGGCGATCGCCTGATTATGGTCGACCATCAGGGTAACAAAGTTGATGGCGACCAAATCCTGTATATCATCGCGCGAGAGGGGTTACGTCAGGGCCAGCTTCGCGGCGGCGCTGTTGGTACGCTGATGAGCAATATGGGCCTGGAGCTCGCGCTGAAACAGCTGGGGATTCCGTTTGCCAGAGCTAAAGTCGGGGACCGCTATGTCTTAGAACTGATGCAGTCTAAAGGCTGGCGTATTGGCGCTGAAAATTCAGGACACGTAATCCTGCTGGACAAAACGACCACCGGTGACGGTATCATCGCGGGGCTGCAGGTATTAACCGCCATGGCCCGCAACCACATGACTCTGCATGATTTGTGTAGCGGCATGAAACTGTTCCCGCAGGTGCTGGTCAACGTTCGTTTCGTCGGCGAACACGACCCGTTGGAAAGCGATGTGGTCAAGCAGGCTGCGATGGATGCTGAGTCAACGCTCGGTGGCCGGGGCCGTGTTCTGTTACGTAAGTCAGGTACTGAGCCGCTGATTCGCGTCATGGTGGAAGGTGAAGACGAAACGACAGTGACTTCTTTAGCGAATGCGATTGCGGATGCAGTGAAAGCCGCAGGGTAAATTTTCCTCTGAACTGGCGACGTCATCGGCGATATTCATCTATCTGTCGATGGCGTTTAATATCTAAGGAATCAGCCAGATAGTTAAAGGTTTAGCAGAGAAGTTAATTTGGTCGCTGGTTTTTTCCTCAATCAATCATCACGAGCCAAAATAGCCTTGCTTAGACAGAATGCTTTGGTTAGTATTCAAACCCGCTTTATAAGGGATAGCTTCTGTATTCCGACTGCGGATGGCGAGCGGTTAAGCCGCAAGAATTCAGCATCCTCATGAAAGAGTTGGGGATAAAGTAATAGGTACATCTATGTACGAAGCGCTTTTAGTTATTTTCCTGCTGGTGTCTATTGGTCTGGTTGTATTGATCATGCTGCAGCAAGGTAAAGGTGCCGATATGGGTGCCTCGTTCGGAGCGGGCGCGTCAGCTACCCTGTTTGGCTCAAACGGCTCCGGCAATTTCATGACCCGTACAACGGCTGTTTTGGCAACGCTGTTCTTTGTCATCAGTCTTATTCTGGGCAACATGAGCTCCAATCACAGCCAAAAAGGCAGTGAATGGGAAAGTTTAAGCCAGCCTGAACCGGCTAAAACTCAGCAGAATACGGCACCCACTACACCGTCGAGCGATATTCCCAAGTAATTAGCGTTACAGGCAACATACCTTGTTGCCAGATTTAGAAGTAAGAAGTGATGCCGAGGTGGTGGAATTGGTAGACACGCTACCTTGAGGTGGTAGTGCCCAAATTGGGCTTACGGGTTCAAGTCCCGTCCTCGGTACCAATCCTAGAGATAACTTGCGTTTTTGCTGTTATCAGCGTAGTATTTGCCACGTTTTCGGACGCGGGGTGGAGCAGCCTGGTAGCTCGTCGGGCTCATAACCCGAAGGTCGTCGGTTCAAATCCGGCCCCCGCAACCAACTAACTTTCCTGTAGGTTTTCTTTCAAAGCTGTTCAGTAAGTTTCTATTGATTCCACAGTCGGTTTTGAAAGAATTCTTAACGGTAAGTTATACCGCGGTTATCCGTGGTAATAGGGTCCAGTTGCATAAAGCCCCGTATATCGGGGTTTTTTGTTATCTGACAACAGAATTACTGGGCTATTAAGCCCTTTTTTTATGTCTTGGGGGTGGGCTTGTCCACATTAGAGCAAAAGTTAACAGAGATGATTTCAGCACCCGTTGCAGCATTAGGCTTTGAGCTGGTGGGCATTGAGTTCGTCCGGGGTCGCCAATCGACGCTGCGTATCTATATTGATAGTGACGATGGGATCACTGTTGATGATTGTGCTGATGTCAGCCATCAGGTCAGTGCGGTGCTGGATGTTGAAGATCCGATCACCGTAGCTTATAACCTGGAAGTATCTTCGCCAGGTCTGGATCGTCCTTTATTCACGGCCGAACACTACGTGCGTTTCCTCGGTGAAGAAGTGAGTCTGGTATTGCGCATGGCTGTCCAGAACCGCCGTAAATGGCAGGGAATAATCAAAGCCGTTGAAGGTGAGATGATCACGGTAACGGTGGAAGGCAAAGATGAAGTGTTCGCGCTGAGCAACATCCAGAAAGCGAATCTGGTACCCCACTTTTAAAGTTTGGATGAGGCAACTAGGATGAACAAAGAGATTCTGGCTGTTGTTGAAGCAGTTTCCAATGAGAAAGCTGTTCCGCGTGAAAAGATTTTTGAAGCATTGGAAATCGCACTGGCAACGGCAACCAAGAAAAAATACGAGCAGGAAATTGACGTGCGTGTCTGCATCGACCGCAAAACTGGCGATTTCGACACGTTCCGCCGTTGGGTCGCCGTCAATGAAGTGACTCAGCCCACCCGTGAAATTACGCTGGAAGCAGCGCAATTCGAAGACCCAAGCATTGAGCTGGGCGGCTACGTTGAAGATCAGATTGAATCTGTAACCTTTGACCGCATCACGACCCAAACCGCTAAACAGGTTATCGTACAGAAAGTCCGTGAAGCTGAACGTGCTATGGTCGTCGATCAGTTCCGTGAGCAAGAAGGTGAGATCGTCACCGGCGTGGTGAAGAAAGTCACCCGTGATAACATCTCTCTGGATCTGGGCAGCAACGCCGAAGCGGTCATTGGCCGTGAAGACATGCTGCCGCGCGAAAACTTCCGTCCTGGCGACCGCATTCGCGGCGTACTGTACGCCGTTCGTCCCGAAGCGCGCGGCGCTCAGCTGTTCGTCAGCCGTTCACGCTCTGAAATGCTGATCGAGCTGTTCCGCATTGAAGTACCGGAAATCGGCGAAGAAGTTATCGAAATCAAAGCTGCCGCTCGCGATCCGGGCTCACGCGCTAAAATTGCCGTCAAGACCAACGACAAACGCATCGACCCTGTTGGTGCATGTGTAGGTATGCGCGGCGCGCGTGTCCAGGCCGTCTCCAGTGAACTGGGCGGTGAGCGTATCGATATCGTCCTGTGGGATGATAATCCGGCTCAGTTCGTCATCAACGCCATGGCGCCAGCAGATGTTGCCTCCATCGTAGTAGATGAAGACAATCACACCATGGATATCGCCGTAGAGTCAGGAAATCTGGCTCAGGCCATCGGCCGTAACGGTCAGAACGTTCGCCTGGCATCACAGCTCAGCGGCTGGGAATTGAACGTGATGACAATCGAAGACCTGCAGGCCAAGCATCAGGCTGAAGCGCATGCTGCAATTGATGTCTTCACCAAGCATCTGAGCATCGACGAAGAGTTCGCGACTGTTCTGGTAGAAGAAGGCTTCTCTACCTTAGAAGAGCTGGCCTATGTGCCGATTAAAGAACTCCTCGAAATCGACGGGCTGGATGAAGAAACGATTGAAGCGCTGCGTGACCGTGCGAAAGCGGCGTTGACCACATTGGCGTTGGCCCGCGAGGAAAGCCTCGGTGACGGTCAGCCAGCCGATGATTTGCTAAACCTGCCTGGTTTGTCCCGTGAGCTGGCGTTTGCTCTGGCTGCACGCGGCGTATGCACGCTGGAAGATCTTGCTGAGCAGGGTGTCGATGACCTGACAGATATTGAAGAGCTTGATGAGAAGCAAGCCGGTGAGCTGATTATGGCCGCGCGTAATATCTGTTGGTTTGGCGACAACAACGAATAACGAACTGTAGCAGGAAAGGAACAGCATGACAGATGTAACCGTAAAATCGCTGGCCGCAGAGATTCAGACTCCGGTTGACCGCCTGATACAGCAGTTTGCTGATGCCGGTATCACCAAGTCCGCATCAGATTCTGTGACCCAGCATGAGAAAGAAAGCTTGCTGGCGCACCTGAACCGTGAACACGGCAGTGCGCCAGGAAAACTGACGTTGCAGCGCAAAACGCGCAGTACATTGAATGTTCCAAGTACCGGTGGTAAGAGTAAAGCGGTACAGATCGAAGTCCGCAAGAAACGCACTTATGTAAAACGCGATTCTCTGGATGGTCAGCAGACCTCCGAAGAAGAGCTGGCGCGGCGTGAAGCGGAAGAACAGGCACAACGCGCTGCTGAAGAGCAGACTAAACGCGAGGCTGAAGAAAAAGCCCAGCGCGAAGCTGCTGAAAAAGCGAAGCGCGCTGCTGAAGAGCAAGCCAAACGTGAGGCCGCCGACAAAGCTAAGCGCGACGGAGCGGAAAAAGAAAAAGTGACCAATCAACAAAATAACACCATGACCAAACCAGCTCAGGCTGAGAAAGCGCGTCGCGAAGCCGAAGCAGCTGAGCTTAAGCGCAAAGCGGAAGAAGCAGCACGCCAGAAGGTTGAAGAAGAAGCCCGTCGCGTTGCAGAAGAAGCTCGCCGCATGGCCGAAGAAAACGCCGGTCGTTGGGAAAATCAGAAAGACGAAACCGAAACTTCTGACTACCACGTAACGACGTCTCATCATGCTCGCGAAGCAGAAGATGAAAACGATCGTAAGGTCGAAGGCGAACGCCGTGCCCGTACTCGCGGCGGCAAAGCGACCAAACAGAAGAAAGGCAACCGTCTGTCTGAATCCAAAGCCGATCGCGAAGAAGCTCGCGCTGTAACGCGCGGTGGTAAAGGCAAACGTAAACCAAGCACACTGCAGCAGAGCTTTAACAAGCCTGCTCAGGCGGTTAACCGCGATGTCGTGATTGGCGAAACCGTGACGGTAGCTGAACTGGCGAACAAGATGGCCGTTAAAGGCTCTCAGGTCATCAAAACGATGATGCGTCTGGGCGCTATGGCGACGATCAACCAGGTTATCGATCAGGAAACGGCTCAGCTGGTAGCGGAAGAAATGGGTCACAAAGTGATCCTGCGCCGTGAAAATGAGCTGGAAGAAGCGCTGATGAGCGATCGTGATACGGGTGCCGCTGCTGAACCGCGTGCGCCGGTCGTGACTATCATGGGTCACGTCGACCACGGTAAAACGTCGCTGCTCGACTATATCCGTTCAACCAAAGTTGCTTCCGGCGAAGCGGGTGGTATTACTCAGCACATTGGTGCATACCACGTAGAAACCGACAACGGCATGATCACCTTCCTGGATACCCCGGGACACGCCGCGTTTACCGCAATGCGTGCACGTGGTGCGCAGGCGACAGATATCGTCGTTCTGGTTGTTGCCGCGGATGATGGCGTGATGCCGCAGACTATCGAAGCTATCCAGCATGCCAAAGCCGCTAAAGTGCCGGTTGTGGTTGCCGTCAACAAAATCGATAAGCTGGAAGCCGATCCGGACCGCGTTAAAACTGAACTGTCTCAGCACGGCATCATGCCTGAAGACTGGGGCGGCGAAAGCCAGTTCGTACACGTTTCTGCCAAATCAGGTACGGGTATCGATGAACTGCTGGACGCCATTCTGCTGCAGTCCGAAGTTCTGGAGCTGAAGGCTATCCGTAACGGTATGGCAAGCGGTGCGGTTATCGAATCCTTCCTGGATAAAGGTCGTGGTCCGGTTGCCACTGTCCTGGTTCGTGAAGGTACCTTGAATAAAGGCGATATCGTCCTGTGTGGTTTCGAGTACGGTCGTGTTCGTGCGATGCGTGACGAATTAGGTCGTGAAGTGGCTTCCGCAGGTCCGTCTATTCCTGTCGAAATCCTGGGCTTGTCCGGCGTGCCGGCAGCGGGTGATGAAGCGACAGTCGTTCGCGATGAGAAGAAAGCACGTGAAGTGGCTCTCTATCGTCAGGGTAAATTCCGCGAAGTTAAACTGGCTCGCCAGCAGAAATCTAAACTGGAGAACATGTTTGCGAACATGAGCGAAGGCGAAGTTTCTGAACTGAACATCGTGTTGAAATCTGACGTACAGGGTTCTTGTGAAGCGATTTCCGACTCCCTGATGAAGCTGTCCACCGACGAAGTGAAAGTCAAAATTGTGGGCTCCGGTGTGGGCGGGATCACAGAAACCGACGCTACGCTGGCTGCGGCTTCCAACGCTATCCTGCTGGGCTTCAACGTCCGTGCAGACGCTTCCGCTCGTCGCGTTGTCGAAGCAGAAAGTCTGGATCTGCGCTATTACTCAGTTATCTATGACCTGATTGATGAAGTGAAGCAGGCGATGAGCGGTATGCTGGCGCCTGAGTACAAACAGGAAATCATCGGTCTGGCTGAAGTTCGCGACGTGTTCAAATCACCGAAATTCGGCGCAATTGCTGGCTGTATGGTAACCGAGGGTGTGGTGAAACGTCACAACCCGATCCGCGTACTGCGTGATAACGTCGTTATCTACGAAGGCGAACTGGAATCCCTGCGTCGCTTCAAAGATGACGTCAACGAAGTTCGTAACGGTATGGAATGTGGTATCGGTGTGAAGAACTACAACGATGTTCGCTCTGGCGATATGATCGAAGTATTTGAAATCATTGAGATTAAACGCTCTATTGCGTAATGCTTCCATCACCACATCATTCTATTTTTCCGTTGAGGGGGCCTTGTGCCCCCTCATTTTTCCGTGAGGTTTATCATGGCAAAAGAATATAGCCGCACACAGCGTGTGGCGCAGGAAATGCAAAAAGAGATCGCCATTATTCTGCAGCGCGAAGTTAAAGATCCGCGCGTAGGCATGGCGACTGTCTCTGGAGTTGAAATGTCCCGCGATCTGGCTTACGCCAAAGTTTTCGTGACCTTTCTGAACGACAACGAGCCGGAGCAGGTGAAAATTGGTATCAAAGCGTTGCAGGATGCCTCCGGGTTTATCCGCGTACTGCTGGGTAAAGCGATGCGTCTGCGCGTAGTACCTGAGCTGACGTTCTCCTATGACAACTCATTGGTTGAAGGTATGAGGATGTCGAATCTGGTGACCAATGTCGTCAGAAAGGATGCCGAGCGTCGCTCTTCTTCTTCGGACGAAGATCGGGAGGACTGATGGGGCGTCCTCGTCGCCGCGGCCGGGACGTTCATGGCGTTCTGCTGCTGGATAAACAGCAGGGAACATCGTCCAATGATGTGCTGCAAAAGGTTAAACGTCTCTTTAACGCCAACAAGGCGGGGCATACTGGCGCGCTGGATCCGCTAGCGACGGGCATGCTGCCGATTTGTTTGGGAGAAGCGACCAAGTTTTCCCAGTACCTGCTGGATTCTGACAAGCGTTACCGCGTCATTGCCCGATTGGGCCAGCGGACAGATACGTCTGACGCTGATGGTAATGTCGTCGAAGAGCGTCCAGTCACGTTCACCCCTGAAGCCTTAGCCGAGGCGCTGAATGAATTCCGTGGCACCACGCCGCAGGTTCCCTCCATGTTTTCTGCGCTGAAATATCAGGGGCGCCCGCTATACGAATATGCCCGACAAGGGCAGACCGTTCCCCGCGAAGCGCGTGAAATCACAGTATATGAGCTGCAGCAAATCCGCTGGGAAGGGGATGAACTGGAGCTGGAAATCCACTGTTCGAAAGGCACCTATATCCGTACGATTATTGACGATCTGGGTGAAAAGCTTGGCTGTGGCGCTCACGTAATTTATTTGCGCCGTCTTCAGGTAGCGACATATCCGGTAGAAAGGATGGTGACCTTAGAGCAGCTACGCGCACTGGTTGAACGGGCCGCTGAAGAAGAGCTGACAGTTGGCGCGCTGCTCGATCCTTTGCTTCTGCCTATGGACAGCGCTGTTCAGGAATTTCCTGAGGTTAATTTGCCGGAAGTCGTCGCTGGATACCTGAAATTGGGACAGGCGGTGCGCTCCGCCAACGCCCCAGATTCGGGAATGGTCCGCATCACAGAAGGCGATGCGCGGAAGTTTATCGGCATGGGTATTATCGATGACGAAGGCCGGGTCGCACCTCGTCGTCTGGTGGTCGAGTATCCCGAGCCAGAGGCCGTTTGACCGCCTTGCTATCGCCTTGTACTGCGGGTAGAATAGCGCGGCTCAAGTACCGGGTCGCTGAATTAGAGATCGGCACCCCTTTTATCTTATATAATATTATTGGAGTTCTACTATGTCTCTAAGCGTTGAAGCTAAAGCAAAAATCGTTGCAGATTTCGGTCGTGATGCTAACGACAGCGGTTCTACTGAAGTTCAGGTTGCACTGCTGACTGCACAGATCAACCACCTGCAGGGTCACTTTGCTGAGCACAAAAAAGATCACCACAGCCGTCGTGGTCTGCTGCGCATGGTCTCTCAGCGTCGTAAGCTGCTGGACTACCTGAAGCGTAAAGAAGTAGCACGCTACACCAGCCTGATCGAGCGTCTGGGTCTGCGTCGCTAATCCGACGAGTTTCAGTAGAAAGGGGCCTATTATGGCCCCTTTCTTCTAGGATGCGTTGCTGAAACAGAGTAATGTATTGTTGAAGTAAAAATGGTCCGTTATTACAGCTATTCGCGCGGCTAATGAGAGACTTTATTCTGCCGGGGAGCAGATTGAAGATTGTCATTAGTCGCGAGGATGTAGTGACTGGATCGGGTGTAAACTGGTCTGTGGCGTCCGAGATAAGTGGCGCAGCAACCCTCTGTGACAAGGATATAATTTTGCTTAATCCGATTATCCGTAAATTCCAATATGGTCAGCATACCGTCACTATCGAAACCGGTATGATGGCTCGTCAGGCTACGGCAGCCGTTATGGTTAGCATGGACGACACCGCGGTATTCGTTACCGTTGTTGGTGCTAAACAGCCTAAGCCGGGTCAGGGCTTTTTCCCGCTGACCGTCAACTATCAGGAGCGTACCTACGCTGCTGGTCGTTTCCCGGGTGGCTTCTTCCGTCGTGAAGGCCGTCCGAGCGAAGGCGAAACATTAATTTCTCGCCTGATCGACCGTCCTATCCGTCCGCTGTTCCCGGAAGGTTTCCTGAATGAAGTTCAGGTTATCGCTACGGTTGTTTCCGTGAACCCTCAGGTTAACCCGGATATCGTTGCTATGATCGGCGCATCTGCTGCGCTGAGCCTGTCTGGCATTCCGTTCAACGGCCCGATCGGCTGTGCTCGCGTGGGGTATATCAACGACCAGTACGTGCTGAACCCAACCACTGATGAGCTGAAAGAAAGCCGTTTGGATCTGGTTGTCGCCGGTACGGAAGGCGCGGTGCTGATGGTGGAATCAGAAGCAGACCTGCTGAGCGAAGATCAGATGCTGGGCGCGGTTGTTTTTGGTCATGAACAGCAGCAGATTGTCATTGAAAACATTAATTCTCTGGTTGCTGAAGCAGGCAAGCCGAAGTGGGAATGGCATGCGCCGGAAGTGAACGAAACGCTGTACAGCCGTGTTAAAGCGCTGTCCGAATCCCGTCTGGGTGACGCTTACCGCATCACTGAGAAGCAGGAACGTTACGCTCAGGTTGACGTCATCAAAGCTGATGTCGTTGCCGCGTTGCTGGCCGAAGATGAAACGCTGGATGAAGGTGAAATCAGCGACATCCTGGGTAGCATCGAGAAAAATGTCGTTCGTAGCCGTGTTCTGAGTGGCGAACCGCGTATCGATGGTCGTGAAAAAGACATGATCCGTGGCCTGGACGTTCGCACCGGCGTTCTGCCGCGCACGCATGGCTCCGCACTGTTCACTCGTGGTGAAACTCAGGCGTTGGTCACCGCCACGCTGGGTACTGAACGCGATGCGCAGACGATTGACGAACTGACCGGCGAGCGTACTGACCGCTTCCTGCTACACTATAACTTCCCTCCGTACTCTGTGGGTGAAACAGGTATGGTCGGATCGCCGAAACGTCGTGAAATTGGTCACGGTCGTCTGGCGAAACGCGGCGTGTTGGCTGTTATGCCGAAAGCGAGCGAATTCCCATATACCGTTCGTGTGGTTTCTGAAATCACTGAATCCAACGGTTCTTCATCCATGGCTTCCGTGTGTGGCGCTTCTCTTGCGCTGATGGATGCCGGTGTGCCGATCAAAGCGGCCGTCGCCGGTATCGCGATGGGTCTGGTGAAAGAAGGCGAAAACTTCGTCGTCCTGTCCGATATTCTGGGCGATGAAGATCACCTTGGCGACATGGATTTCAAAGTGGCTGGTAGCCGTGATGGCGTGACCGCGCTGCAGATGGATATCAAGATTGAAGGTATCACCCGCGAAATCATGCAGGTGGCTCTGAACCAGGCTAAAGGCGCGCGTTTGCACATCCTGGGCGTGATGGAAGAGGCGATCAGCACGCCGCGTGGCGATATCTCTGAATTCGCTCCGCGTATTCATACCATCAAAATCAGCACCGACAAGATCAAAGACGTTATCGGTAAAGGCGGCTCGGTTATCCGTGCTCTGACCGAAGAGACCGGTACGACGATCGAAATCGAAGATGATGGTACGGTGAAGATTGCTTCTACCGACGGCGAGAAAGCGAAACATGCTATTCGTCGTATCGAAGAGATCACCGCGGAAATCGAAGTCGGCCGTATCTATCAGGGCAAAGTGACTCGTATCGTTGACTTCGGCGCGTTTGTTGCCATCGGCGGCGGTAAAGAAGGTCTGGTTCACATTTCTCAGATCGCCGACAAGCGTGTTGAGAAAGTGACTGATTATCTGGAAATGGGTCAAGAAGTTCCTGTTAAGGTTCTGGAAGTCGACCGTCAGGGTCGTGTCCGTCTGAGCATGAAGGAAGCGACGCCTCAGTCTCAGGAACCTGCGGTAACCTCCGGCGAAGAATAACGGATAATCGTTTAGCAGCTCCTTACCGAGTTAAGGGGCTGCGTGTATGATAGGGAACGGATATCCTTATATAAACCGTCGCGGGACTGGATGTTCATCCTTTGTTTGTCTTCTTCGGGAGTAGGTAATGAAGCCTTTCTTGCGCTGGTCTTATGTCGCGGCAGCACTCATGCTGGCAGGATGCAGCAGCATGGATTGGCGCAAAAATGCCGTTTTGGCGGTCCCGTTGCAGCCGACGTTGCAGCAGGAAGTCATTCTGGCTCGTATGGAGCAAATCCTGGCCAGCCGAGCACTTACTCCTGATGAACGAGCACAGCTGTTATATGAGCGCGGAGTGCTGTATGATAGCTTAGGGTTACGGGCATTAGCGCGAAATGATTTTTCACAAGCGCTATCTATCCGTCCCGACATCCCAGAGGTCTTTAATTATCTGGGGATTTACTTAACGCAGGCAGGCAATTTTGATGCTGCCTATGAAGCGTTTGATTCTGTACTAGAGCTTGATCCAACTTATAATTATGTGCGTCTCAATCGGGGGATCGCCTTGTACTACGGCGGTCGGTACCAATTGGCGCAGGATGATCTGCTAGCGTTTTATCGAGACGATCCCAATGATCCTTTCCGTTCCCTGTGGCTGTATCTGGTCGAGAGAGAAATCGACCCGGATAAGGCCGTAAGCGCATTAAGAACGCGCTACGAGGGAGCAAAGAAAGGTGTGTGGGGATGGACTATTGTCGAATTCTACCTGGGCGATATCAGTGAAAAGACACTGATGCAGCGCTTGCAGGAAGAAGCAAAGGATAACACTTCGCTCGCTGAGCATCTCAGTGAAACTGACTTCTATTTAGGTAAGCACTACCTAAGTCTGGGGGACAAGGACACCGCTTCGGCGCTGTTCAAGCTGACGGTGGCTAACAACGTTCATAACTTTGTTGAGCACCGCTATGCATTGTTGGAATTGGCGCAGTTAGGCCAAGAGCAAGACGACCTATCAGGATCGGACCAGCAATAGCTGACGAACAATATTCAGCCTGGAATCACAACGATTTCCATCGCCTTCACTGGCGAGGGCTTTTTTGTTCGCTTTTTAATCCAATTTGAGCCGGTTCACACTTTTCAATGAAAATGACTGAAAATTTTCTAGACGAGTTATGTAGACTGGCCGCCATCTATGAGGCACGTGTACATGACTAAGCTTGAAACCTCTTTTGCCGATTTGGGGCTGTCTGCTCCGATTATTAATGCCCTAACCGATCTGGGCTACGAAAAGCCTTCGCCGATTCAGGCGGAATGTATTCCTCACCTGCTGAATGGTCGTGATGTGCTGGGTATGGCACAGACCGGCAGCGGTAAAACCGCCGCATTTGCGGTGCCGTTATTGAATAACCTGAAACCTGAACTGAAAGCACCGCAGATTCTGGTGCTGGCGCCGACCCGTGAGCTGGCGGTTCAGGTCTCTGAAGCCTGTAATGACTTCGCCAAACACATGCATGGCGTCAACGTGGTTGCCCTGTACGGTGGTCAGCGTTATGACGTACAGCTGCGCGCTTTGCGTCAGGGACCGCAGATTGTGGTCGGTACGCCGGGTCGTTTGCTTGACCATCTGAAACGCGGCACGCTGGACCTGTCCAACCTGAGCGGTCTGGTACTGGATGAAGCTGATGAAATGCTGCGTATGGGCTTCATCGAAGACGTAGAAAACATCATGGCGCAGATCCCGGCTGAACATCAGACCGCGCTGTTCTCCGCGACGATGCCGGAAGCGATTCGTCGTATTACCCGTCGTTTCATGAAAGATCCGCAGGAAGTGCGTATTCAGTCAAGCCTGACGACGCGTCCGGATATCAGCCAGAGCTACTGGATGGTACACGGCGTTCGTAAAAACGAAGCGCTGATCCGTTTCCTCGAAGCGGAAGATTTTGATGCCGCGATTATCTTCGTGCGTACCAAAAACGCGACGCTGGAAGTGGCTGAAGCGCTGGAGCGCAGTGGTTACAACAGTGCTGCACTGAACGGTGACATGAACCAGGCCCTGCGTGAACAAACGCTGGAACGTCTGAAAAATGGTCGTCTGGATATCCTGATTGCGACTGACGTTGCTGCTCGTGGTCTGGATGTTGACCGCATTAGCCTGGTTGTGAACTACGATATCCCGATGGATGCGGAATCCTACGTTCACCGTATCGGCCGTACCGGTCGTGCGGGTCGTGCCGGCCGTGCGATCCTGTTCGTTGATAACCGCGAACGTCGCCTGCTGCGTAACGTTGAGCGCACCATGAAGCTGACCATTCCTGAAGTGGAACTGCCGAACGCTGAACTGCTGGGCGAACGTCGTCTGGCCAAGTTTGCCGCCAAGGTTCAACTGCAGCTGGAAAGCAGCGATCTGGATATGTACCGTGCGCTGTTGGCTAAACTGCAGCCGCAGGAAGAGCTGGACATGGAAACGCTGGCTGCTGCGCTGCTGAAAATGGCGCAGGGCGAACGTCCGCTGATTCTGCCGCCGGATCCGGTATTCGATCGCCGTCCGCGTCGTGAAATGCGCGATCGTGACGATCGTTTCGAGCGTCGCCGTGAAGGTGGCCGTGATAATGCGCGTGACGGTGACCGTCCGCAGCGTCGTGAACGTCGTGATGTCGGCGACATGGAACTGTATCGTATCGAAGTAGGCCGTGATGATGGCGTTGAAGTGCGTCACATCGTGGGCGCGATTGCCAATGAAGGCGATATCAGCAGCCGTTACATCGGTAACATCAAACTGTTCGGTACTCATTCTACGATTGAGCTGCCGAAAGGGATGCCGGGCGATATTCTGTCACACTTCACGCGCACGCGTATTCTCAACAAACCGATGAACATGCAGCTTCTGGGCGATGCCCAGCCGCACGAGCGTCGTGAAGGTGGCCGTGGTGGTCGTTCATTCGGCGATCGTCCTAACGGTGGTCGTCCGGGTAACGGCGGTCGTGGTCGCTCTTTCAGCGGCGAACGTCGTGAAGGCGGTGGTGAACGTCGCGGTAACCGTGCGCCACGTCAGCCGTCCAACTCGTAATCACATTGGACTAACGTGGTAACACGCATCAAGCCAGCCTTCGGGCTGGCTTTTTTATGTCAGTCGATCCGCTCTTCTCGCATGACTTCCTGCTGTAATTCCGCCACGATTTCAAATGAACGCAGTCTGGCCTGATGATCGAAGATCGAGGCGTTGATCATCAGTTCATCCGCCTGAGTTTGCCTTAAAAGCATCTGTAACCCATGACGCACCTGTAAGCGATCGCCCACGATGGAAAGTCGCAGGGTCTGTTCAACCGAGAGTTGTTCGGCCGGCGTCCAGACATCATCCATCTCTTGTACCGGCGCGGGTAGCGGTCCTGGCACGCCACGGCGCAGATGGATGAACTGCTGCTGCTGTGACGTAAACAGGAATCGAGCATCGGCGGTGCTCTCGGCAGCGATGACGTTAACGCAGACCATCGCGTAGGGCTCTGATTGTTGCGCTGAAGGCTGGAATTTATCGCGGTAGAGTTGCAGTGCCTGAATCAGCATGTCCGGCGCAAAGTGAGCGGCGAAAGCAAACGGCAGCCCCAAGGCTGCGGCGAGCTGCGCGCTATATAGACTGGAGCCCAATAGCCAGATCGGGACGTTAAGACCCTGACCCGGTACGGCCTGAACCGCCTGATCCGGCTGTGCAGGGGCCAGATAACGCTGTAGTTCCTGAACATCCGCGGGGAAATCATCTTCTTCGCCTTTTAAATGACGCCGCAACGCTATCATGGTGCGGCGATCGCTGCCCGGCGCACGTCCCAGCCCCAGATCGATGCGTCCTGGATAGAGAGATTCCAGCGTGCCGAACTGTTCGGCGATCACCAGCGGCGCATGGTTGGGCAGCATGACCCCACCGGAACCTAGCCGAACATGTTCGGTGCCTGCCGCCAGATAGCCGAGCAGAACGGAGGTGGCCGCGCTGGCGATGCCGGTCATATTATGATGTTCGGCGAGCCAGTAGCGGTGGTATCCCCATCGCTCTGCATGTCTGGCCAGGTCAAGAGAGCGGTGAAAGGCGTCGCGCGGTGTTGCCCCCGTAGGAATAGGGGCCAGATCCAGTACGGAGAAAGTAACAGGCTGCTGTGACATAGGCATGGCTCACCGGGTTGAGGGTCAACCTGGGAGCAGGCTAACCGCGGAATATTATCGAATAATCATAGTACGCAATATTCAGCGGAAATAGCGGATGAGGCGTGCGGGTGCCCTGAAGTAAAGGGCACCCGGAGAGGTCAGTCTACCAGCTCCAGACCGGGCAGGCGGCGCCAGTAGCCATTGCACTCCTTCTCTTGATACAGCGGCAGCGGCTTCGCGCCGTGTTCGTTGGCGCGAAATTGATCGAGCACATCCAACGTTTCCATACCGAGCGGCGAAAGCCGGATGATATCGACAAGGCCTTCCATCGACGTCAGCTCGTTGCCGAGGTTGTAGCAATATCCACTCTGAGTCTGAATGCCGTTGAGTACGAATACCTGCTGATTTTCCTGCGACAGCACCTTGCGGCCCTGCGGATAATGAATGCAGCAGGTTTCGCACTCATCTTTAGGGCGGTTTTCAGATCGTGCGGTAAAACAGCGGGCGGAGTAGGCCAGCGGCAGATGGCCGTAACTCAGCACCTCGACGTCGAATTTATCGCGAAAGCCGAGTTCGTCGCATTGATTGAGCAAATGTTGCAGCCAGTCGCGTGATAACTCTACCGGCATACACCAGCGGACCATCCCTTGTTTGTGCAACAGTCGCAGCGTATAGGCGTTGTAGCAGTTTAAGGCATGTCCGGCGACAAACGGCAGATGATGCTCTTCGGCCATATTGACGGCGCCGAGGTCGTTGGCCTCTAACAGAAAGTCGCCGTTTTCGACGTAACGCTTCAGCTCATTCAGTTCTGAGGGCGCCTGCAGCAACGCCAGCGTGGAAATGACCACCTGTTTACCGCTGGCGGACACCTGACGGGCCACTTCCAGCCAGTCATTGACCTTCATGCCGCGACGCTTGCTGCATACCGTCTCTCCGAGATAGACGATATCCGCGCTGCTGGACATGGCCGCCTGATAAAAGGCTTCAATATCTGCTTTGGGCCAGTAGTAAAGGATGGCTCCCAATGCATACTTCATAGTGTTCTCCTGACTACTGCCATTCACGGTGATAGGCGCCCAGCGTGGTTTGCGTGCCTTCGGCGACGGCGCCCAGGGCGTCCATCCATTCGGGGGTGGGAGAGTAGTGTTCCGGCGATGCCTTGCAGCGGTCGATCGCCTCACGCCAGACTCGCGTGACCTGGCTGACGTAGGCAGGGCTGCGCTGGCGGCCTTCGATCTTCACTGACGCGATATTCGCCGCCATCAGCTCCGGCAACAGCGAGAGCGTATTCAGGCTGGTCGGCTCTTCCAGCGCATGGTAGCGCTTGCCGTCCACCAGATAGCGACCTTTGCACAACGTGGGATAGCCGGCGTTTTCGTGATCCTGATAGCGGTCAATCAGCACATTGTTCAGACGCGATTCCATCCCCTTGTCGGTCTGCTGCCAACGGACAAAACGTGCCGGAGAGCAGGCGCCGACGGTGTTGGGCGACTCACCGGTCAGATAGGAGGAGAGGTAGCAACGTCCTTCCGCCATGATGCACAGGCTGCCGAAGGCAAAGACTTCCAGCGGCACCGGGCTGGTGCGGGCAAGCTGTTTGACCTGATGGATAGACAGCACACGCGGCAATACGACGCGCGCGACGTCGAAATGTTTTTGATAGAAACGGATAGCCTGTTCATTTGTAGCCGACGCCTGAACGGAAACATGGCGTTCGATATGCGGATAGCGCTCCGCCGCGTATTCCAACGTCGCCAGGTCAGCCAGGATCAGGACGTCTGCTCCCGCCTGTGCGGCGCTATCCACGGCGCGCTGCCAGCGTTGGAAACCGTCTGGATGGGCGAAGGTATTGATGGCGATATGCAGTTTGCGCTTATGCTGATGCACGTAGCTGCGGGCTTCCTGCAATTTCTTATCGTTAAAGTTAAGTCCGGCGAAATGTCGTGCGTTGGTATCATCTTTAAGCCCGATGTACACCGCGTCTGCACCATTATCAATAGCGGCTTTTAGAGCCGGCAAATTACCGGCGGGGCAAAGCAGTTCCATACCTATTCCTTCACTCATCAAGGCCTTCGTTATCGTTAAACGGAGGCGATCAATGATGTTGTCTGATTGATGAAGCAGGTTATCAGTCAATTAAAAATTCTGACGAAAAGGCATCTTAGTTAACCCGCTGTGGCAACACTTTGATTTAAACCAGTATATAGTGTGATGAAAATAATATAGCAGACGCGCGTATTTCGTGATTTGAGCGATAACCGGCTACATTGTTGATGTAAGCCGCCGTCGCGAGTCGGCAATGTGGCAAAATGATGTCAGAGTATCGTGTCGTCTATATCGCTTTAGCTTTAGAGGAGTACGCCAGTGCTGGAACAACTACGGGCGCAAATTGTGCGTCAGGGGCCGGGATTTCTGGGCAAACCGTTAGCGTTTACGCCCTTTTCCCTGCAGCGCCGGATATTGGAACAACTGCTGCAGTGGCAGTTCCGTCAGGCGCTGGAAGATGGCGATCTGGAATTTTTGGAAGATCGCTGGTTACAGATTGAAGTTCGGGATATGGGGCTGTGTTGGTTTATGACACAGCGCGAAGGTCGCCTGCTGGTTAGCCGCAACGAAGTCGCAGAAGTGACGTTCAGCGCCGATGCCAACGATCTGATTCTGATCGCGGCGCGTAAAGAAGATCCCGATACTCTGTTCTTCCAACGTCGTCTGCGTATCGAAGGGGATACCGAACTGGGACTGTACGTGAAGAATCTGATGGATGCCGTTGAGCTGGAAAGCATGCCGACTCCGCTGCGTGTGGCGCTGCTGCAACTGGCGGATTTTGTCGAATCAGGACTGCGGGAGGGCGCGGAGCAGGCTCCGGCACACGCGCCGGCGTCATGTTGATTCGTGTTGAAATTCCTGTCGATGCGCCGGGGATCGATCGCCTGCTACGACAGTCATTTCCCACTTCGGCTGAGGCCGAACTGGTCCAAGAGCTGCGTGAAAACGGTCAGCTGACGCTGGGCGTGGTGGCGACGGATGATGAGGGCGGCGTGGTCGGCTATGCCGCTTTCAGTCCGGTCAGCATTGAAGGGGAAGAGCTTCAATGGGTGGGACTGGCGCCGCTGGCGGTCGATGAAAGCCTGAGAAAGCAAGGCTTGGGTGAGCAACTGGTGTATGAAGGTCTGGATTCGCTAAATGAATTCGGCTACACCGCGGTGGTCGTTTTTGGCGATCCGGCTTACTTTTCCCGTTTTGGCTTTGTCGCGGCGTCGGAACATCAGCTCAGCTGCGGTCGAGACGCCCCCTCATCCACCTTCCAGATCTACCCGCTGGCGGACAATCACTTTCAAGGCGTCAGTGGGAAAGTGGAGTTCGCCGACCCGTTCAATCGCGTTTAAATTCGGCTAAAAAGCTGGCGATAGACTCTGGCTGGTCGCGCACCAGCCGCTCTTTCTGTGCTTTGCTCAGCTGTTTGATGCGATATTCCCACTGCAGCGCGACAGATTGGCTGCTCACCTCACACTGATATACCAAAGCGAGTTCGCCCTTTCCGCGCAGCGAGCGGGCGCCTTTGCCTGCCTGATGCTGAGCCAAACGGCGCGTAGTGTCGGTGGTAATGCCGGTATACAGCATGCCGCTGCTGGTACGCAGCATATAAACAAACCAGCCTGGTGATGGCGCATCCTGCATCGTCGTGGCTTTCTCGCTCTAAAGGAAAACGCCTATTTTACGGTGTTCTGCGCCCAAAGGTGAACGTCTGCTTTTTTTCGCGCCGTCGATCTCTCTGATACAGGTGCTGAGTCGGCATTCTCAATATCATCGATGATCGGCAGCCGCGATGTTTTGGGATTTCGCATGATTTTATGATGGATTAAATAAAATTTAACGATCATTTTGTTGGTTGCTCAATAATTCTAAAAAAAACGTAAAAATAGTTGGCAGATATAAGAGGATAAAGTGAATTTTGAAATATATTTGGAGTATTAATAAAATCGGCGCGTTAACTTATTTGACCCTTAGGTGTTCTCCCCATGTTTTTGAGTTCCTATTTAAATCATGACGGTAGATTTATTTGTGAAGTTTTATTTAAACTTCATCGCCACTACTTGATTATATTAATCAATAGGCTCCACGAAGAAGTCCTTGTCTGTGTCGATTCGCGCAGGCATAACCCTGTAGGGGGACTATGCTATCTAACTTATTTTCTGTGTTAACAGGTTACTGCCTTGGAGTGGATAAAGAGGCCGTAGTGGGCCTCTTTACCTCGAATAAAATCAAGGGCAAGGGAAGCACTCATCAGAGATACAGCACATCGCCGAATCATCCTTTGGTTTATTAATCACAAGCCCACTTTTTGCCGCTATAACGGGGCAGACGACAGTAGACAGTAGCAATAATCCACAAAGAGAAAGAGAGAGTTTTTTCACGAGAAATATCCTTATAAAATTATCCTGGAAATGGAGCGGTTATTAAATACTGTTAATCTTAATTTCTGTCAAGATTTATGATCTGCGATTTGGGGCGCTATAAACCTTTGGTCTCTATCTATTTATGCCATAACGCCAACGGATATTATATGTCTTCTACGCCGGTTATATTTTTGTACGGAAAATACGGACCAACCCTCAACAGACGTTTAACGTGAGGTCTTTTGTTGCGCAAACGGGGATAGCGAGTCATCGTTTTGTGCCTTATTGTTATTTCTGGGAAGCGTCAGCACACATTATTCACGTTACTGTGGTCCAATAGCGGCAGTAGCACGCGTCCTTTTTATCGGTGATTCGGCGTTCGATCTCTTTGCTGTCGATAAACGTGGCAGGCGAGACGAGGTGTTCACCGTCGACTTTCATTTGGAGTGGCGATATGACTGATTTAACTGCTGCCGCGCAGCGCGCACTGGGGCTGATGGATTTGACGACCCTGAACGATGACGATACGGACGAAAAGGTGATCGCGCTGTGTCGGCAGGCAAACAGTCCGGCCGGGTATACGGCGGCGATCTGTATTTACCCCCGTTTTATTCCGCTGGCGCGCAAGACGTTACGCGATCAGGGCACTCCCGAGATCCGTATCGCCACGGTGACCAATTTTCCGCACGGTGACGATGATATCGCGATAGCGCTGGCGGAAACCCGCGCCGCGATTGCCTACGGTGCGGATGAAGTTGACGTGGTCTTTCCTTACCGGGCGATGTTGGCGGGGGAGACGCGGCGCGGGTTTGATTTGGTGCAAGCCTGTAAGCAGGCGTGCGTAGAACATCAGGTATTGCTGAAGGTGATTATTGAAAGCGGTGAGCTTCAAGAGGACTCTCTCATTCGACAGGCCAGCGAAATCGCGATCAACGCGGGCGCCGATTTTATCAAAACATCGACCGGCAAAGTGTCTGTGAACGCGACGTTGCACAGCGCGGAGATCATGCTGAACGTGATCAAAGAGCAGGGCGTCGGCGAGCGGGTGGGATTCAAAGCCGCGGGCGGGGTACGTACCGCAGGCGAGGCGGCACGTTATTTGCAGCTGGCAGATAGCATCATGGGCGCGGGCTGGGCGGATGCGCGACATTTCCGCTTCGGGGCTTCAGGCTTGTTAAGCAGCTTGCTGAACACGTTGGGGCGCGATATCGAAACGGCACGCAACGATTATTAGTCATCACCGCTGGCGGCACCCTTATCGGTACAGCGAAAGAGTACGAAAGCACGGATTGGAGGCGCTACCTTGTTGTTAATTCCAGAGATTATTCGTAAGAAACGTGACGGACATCCGCTCAGCGAGGAGGAGATCCGCCATTTCGTCAACGGTATTCGCGACAATACCGTGTCGGAGGGGCAGATTGCGGCGCTGGCGATGACGATCTATTTCCATGATATGACCATGGATGAACGTGTGGCGCTGACGTTGGCGATGCGCGACTCCGGCACGGTGCTGGACTGGCGATCCCTCAATCTGAACGGCCCGCTGGTGGACAAACATTCCACTGGCGGCGTAGGCGATGTGACCTCGCTGATGCTGGGGCCGATGGTGGCCGCCTGCGGCGGCTATGTACCGATGATCTCCGGCAGAGGATTGGGGCATACCGGCGGTACGCTCGACAAACTGGAGTCTATTCCCGGTCTCGATATCTACCCGGACGATAATCGCTTTCGCGAAATGATTCAGCAGGTGGGGGTCGCGATTATCGGGCAGACACATTCTCTGGCTCCGGCGGATCGCCGCTTCTATGCCACGCGCGACACCACCGCCACCGTTGATACGATCCCGCTCATCACCGCTTCTATTCTGGCGAAAAAGCTGGCGGAAGGACTGGATGCGCTGGTCATGGACGTCAAAGTCGGCTCTGGGGCGTTCATGCCGACCTATGCGGAGTCAGAACAGCTGGCGCGCGCGATCGTCGGTGTCGCCAATCATGCCGGGTGCCGAACCAGCGCGCTGTTGACCGATATGAACCAGGTGCTGGCATCCAGCGCGGGCAATGCGCTGGAAGTCCGGGAAGCCGTAAACTTCCTGACCGGCGCACAGCGCAATCCGCGGCTGTTCGACGTCACGATGGCGCTGTGTGAAGAGATGCTGGTGGCGGGGAAACTGGCCAACTCGGCGCAAGATGCCCGGCGACAGCTCATGGCCGTGTTGGAAAACGGCCGGGCGGCGGAGGTCTTTGGCCGTATGGTCGCCGCACAGGGCGGTCCGACCGATTTCGTCGAGCGGTATGAACGCTATCTGTTGCCCGCCACGCTGAGTAAACCTGTCTTCGCCGAACGAGAAGGTGTGGTTGCCGCTATGGATACCCGCGCCATTGGTATGGCAGTGGTATCACTGGGTGGTGGACGCCTGCGACCAGATGATACTATTGACCACAGCGTGGGATTGAGCGACATGGTTAGCCTGGGAGAACACGTGGATTCTCAGCGTCCACTGGCCATTATTCATGCCAATACCGAAGTGCAATGGCAGCAGGCCGCACAGCAAATTCAGGCAGCGGTGACGGTGAGCGACCGAGCATCGGAGGCGCATCCGATGATTTATCGCCGGTTGAACATCTCAGATGCCGACGCTGTCGAATAGTGTGTGGCGCATGGCCCCAGAAAAGAACGCAGGAGAGAGTGACATGAAACGTGCATTTATTATGGTGCTAGATTCGTTTGGTATCGGCAGCGCCGCCGACGCCGAGCGGTTTGGAGACGTCGGTTCGGATACGTTGGGCCACATCGCGCAGGCCTGTGCGGAAGGTCGCGCCGATCAAGGACGTCAGGGACCGCTGTCTTTACCGAATCTGAGCCGCCTGGGTCTGGGCAAGGCGGCGGAAGCATCAACCGGCCGTTTCCCGGCAGGTTTGGATGCGCAAGCTGACATTGTCGGGGCTTATGCCCATGCCAGCGAAATCTCCTCGGGGAAAGATACCCCGTCGGGCCATTGGGAAATCGCCGGCGTCCCGGTCCTGTTTGACTGGGGCTATTTTCACGACACGAAAAACAGTTTCCCTCAGCCGCTACTAGACCTGCTGGTCGAGCGCGGCAACCTGCCCGGCTATCTCGGCAACTGCCATTCATCCGGCACGGTAATTTTGGACGAGCTGGGCGAAGAACACATGAAGACCGGTAAACCGATCTTTTACACCTCGGCGGATTCAGTATTCCAAATCGCCTGCCACGAAGAAACTTACGGGCTGGATAACCTGTATGCGCTGTGTGAAATCGCGCGGGAAGCATTGACCGAGGGCGGCTACAACATCGGCCGCGTCATTGCGCGTCCGTTCGTGGGGGATAAAGCGGGCAACTTCCAGCGCACCGGTAACCGTCACGACCTTGCCGTAGAGCCGCCAGCGCCTACCGTGCTGAAAAAGCTGGTGGATGAGAAAAAGGGTCACGTGGTGTCGGTCGGTAAGATCGCCGATATCTACGCTAACGTCGGCATCACTAAAAAGGTCAAAGCGACCGGTCTGGATGCGCTGTTCGATGCAACGCTGAAAGAAATGGACGCCGCTGGCGACGACACGATCGTGTTTACCAACTTTGTCGACTTTGACTCTTCCTACGGCCACCGCCGCGACGTATCTGGCTATGCCGCCGCGCTGGAGCTGTTCGACCGCCGTTTGCCGGAGCTGATGGCGAAGGTCGGTGAAGGAGATATCCTGATCCTGACCGCGGATCACGGTTGCGATCCCTCCTGGCCGGGTACGGATCACACGCGTGAGCACGTACCGGTACTGATTTACGGTCCGCAGGTGCAACCGGGATCGCGCGGTCATCGCCCCACCTTCGCGGATATCGGGCAGACCGTGGCAAGCTATTTCGGCGTGTCGCCGATGGACTATGGAACCTCTATGCTGTAAGCCTGCGGGCTGACGGAACAACGAATGTTTACGCTGATGAAAAAGGAACAATAAGGATGGCTACGCCTCACATTAATGCTGAAATGGGTGATTTCGCGGACGTGGTACTGATGCCGGGCGACCCGCTGCGCGCAAAATATATTGCCGACACCTTTCTGGAAGACGCGGTAGAAGTGAATAACGTGCGCGGCATGTTGGGCTTCACTGGCACCTATAAAGGCCGCCGCATTTCGGTGATGGGACACGGCATGGGCATCCCATCCTGCTCTATCTACGCCAAAGAATTGATCACCGAGTTCGGCGTGGAAAAGATTATCCGTATCGGATCCTGCGGCGCGGTCAGCGAAAACGTGAAGGTTCGCGATGTCGTTATCGGCATGGGCGCCTGCACCGATTCCAAAGTGAACCGTATGCGTTTCAAGGATCACGACTTTGCGGCGATTGCCGACTACGATCTGCTGCGTCATGCGGTAGATGCGGCCAACTCGCGCGGCGTTAAAGTGCGCGTGGGTAACCTGTTCTCCGCCGATCTGTTCTACACGCCGGACCCGCAGATGTTCGACGTCATGGAGAAATACGGCGTACTGGGCGTGGAAATGGAAGCGGCGGGCATCTACGGCGTAGCGGCTGAATTCGGCGCTAAAGCACTGGCGATTTGCACCGTGTCAGACCATATCCGCACTCAGGAAGTCACCACGGCGGAAGAGCGTCAGACGACCTTCAACGAGATGATCGAAATCGCGCTCGAATCCGTTCTGCTGGGCGACAAAGACTAATCCTGTTTGTCATGAGCGCGGTCCGGTTTTCGCCGGATCGCACTTCCCACAGGCGCTCCGCTTCGGCGGGGCGCCTGTGTTTTATGCAGCACCTCCTGCCCGATCCCTCTTCTTTACTCCGCTTTTGACATGGCTATCGCGTGCCGGATTTGCGGCTCGCCAGCGAGATGCCCGCCAGAATAGTCGCGATCCCCGCCAGATGATAAAAATGGATTTTCTCGCCCAGAAACAGCACCGATAAGGCCACGCCGAACACGGGAATCAGATGGATGGTCAGCCCGGCTCGCGCCGCGCCGATCAGCGCGACGCCGCGGCCAAACAGCAGGTAGGCGATAAAAGACGGGAAGATCCCCAGATAAAGGACCGCCGACAAGGTGGTGTGATTCCAAACCGCGCTCGCGCCGCTGCGACTTTCCCACAGCCATAGGGGAAAGATGGCTATCAGCGAGATAATCACCTGCACGCCCAGCAGCCCCAGACGGCTAACCTCGGGCGGAATTTTTTTCAGCCACAGCGTATAGAGCGAGAAGCTGGCCATTGCGCCCAGCAGCATCAGGTCACCGGATGAAAAGGATAGCGACAGCAACCCCGCCAGATCCCCGTGAAAAATAATGGCCAGCACGCCGCAGAATGAAATCAGCAGACCCGCCGCCTGAGAGATCCTCAGCGGCTGGCCGTAAAACAGACCGGCGAACAGCATGATCAACACCGGAATACAGGAGTTAAGCAGCAGCGCATTGGTGCCGGAAGTATGATGCAGTCCGATGTAGGTCAGCAGACTAAAGGCAACGATCCCGCAGAGGGAAATGGCGACGATACGCAGGGGAAAGGCCCGATAGCGCGCGGCATCGCGGCGGATGTATTTCAAGGCAAAGGGCAGGATACAGATCAGTGCGATCAGCCAGCGCGCCAGCGTCAGCGTGACCGGGGGGACCTCGTCGCGTACTGCACGTCCGATGATGAAGTTGCCGGCCCACAGCAGCGGCGGGAGGGTCAGGATAAAAAAAACGATCAGCCGCGATGGTTGATCGACCGCAGACGGGGACTGAGACATAGCTTCATTTCCTGGAGAAAAGCTGCCGGGCGCGCGCTGACGGCAAGTGTGCATGAATGCTGGGGCCGGAACGCGAAATAGGCGATCTGTCCCTGCGAAGCCTGATGATTGACTACCGATTATGAAAGCCTGCGCGCGGAAAATCTATCGCGAGGTGTGAGGGGGCTGTCTGGTTGACGCGTTGAGGTTGAATAAGGCGAGGCTGACGGCCGGATAGCCTGCACAACGGCTATCCGGCTTCGCCAGTTTATGGCTGAGGCGCTGGTTGAAGATGGATCTGGGTTTCAAACAGCGGATTCAGCACCGACTGATGCGTGACGGAGAGCACGATGGTGCCCGGTAAATGTCGGCGCAGCCGTTTCATGACCTCTATCGCCGTCTGCTCGTCCAACTGGCTGGTCGCCTCATCCAGACACAGCAGCGTCGGCTTCATCAGGATCGCCCGGATGAGGGAAAGCCGCTGTTGCTCGCCGCCGGACAGCCTTTGCGCCCACGGCTCATCGGCGTCCAGTTGTGTACTCAAATGCCCCAGTTGCATATCGTCCAGCGCCTCCAGCAATACGTCATCACTGAATGTTTGCGTTTGCGGATAGGACAACGCCTGACGCAGCGTTCCCTGCGGCAGATAAGGTTTTTGCGGCAAAAACAGGACGGGGCCCGCCGGCAGATACCAGCGGCCGGTCGTATAAGGCCACAGCCCCGCCAGCGCCCGCAACAGGGTGGTTTTGCCGATCCCGCTGGCGCCTTGCAGGCTACACCACTCGCCCGGTTTCACCTTCGCGGAGCAGGGGACGAGCAGCGCCCGCCCCTGTGGCCGCAGCACGGTCAACTGGTGAATTTGCAGCGCTTCTCCCTGAGGCGTACGCGTCGTCGTCGTCGGCAACGCCTCTAACCGCTGTTGCAGCTGCCAGAGACGTTCGATCGTGGCGGACCAGCGCGCCAACTGGCGATAACTGTCGACGAACCAGCCGAAGGCATCCAGCACGTAGCCGAAGGCGGTTCTGGCCTGCATGATGGCGCCCAGTGACACTTTATGGGCGAGATACAGCGGCAGCACCGCGAAAACCGGCAAGATTAGGCTGAAACGAAAATAGCTGACGGTGAAGATTTCCAACCGAAATTCCTGTCCCATCAGGCGGTAGCCGGTGGCGAGCACGGCACGGAAACGGTCGCGCAGCCGCCGGTTTTCGATTTCGTCGCCTTGATAAAAGGCAATTTGTTCGCTGTGGCTGTTGACCCGGATCAGGCTGGCACGATAGTCCGCCTCGACTTTCTGCATCTGATGGTTGGTGCGATGCAGGGGAAAGCCCAGTCCGTGAGTCAGTATGCTGCCGACCAGCGCGTAGATCAGCGCGATCCAGACCAGATAACCGTGGATCGTGAAGCTATGACCGCTGAGCGTGAATGTCTGTACGCCGGAGATGCTCCACAGAATGGCGATAAAGGACAGCAGGCCGACGACGTTTTTCAGCAGCGACAGCAGCAGTTCCAGACTTTGCTCGCACAGCAGTCGGATATCCTCGGCAATACGTTGGTCCGGGTTATCCGGCGTCCCCGAGGGGTCCTGTTGCAGTCGATAATGCGCATGATCCTGTAGCCACTGTGTTTCATAGTGCTGGGTCATCATGTCGCGCCAGCGCAATATCAGCGCTTTCTTGAGCCAGTTGCCGCTGATAATCACCAGGACGAACAGCGCGGTGTAGCCCAGATAGCGCCAGATCAGATCGGCGACCGAGGCGTGCTGGAAGAAATCCGCCAGCGCATCGTAAAAGTCTTTGCTCCAGTTGTTGTAGAGGACGCTGATGCCGACGACGGACAGCGTCAGCGTAATCACGACCAGCAACAGCAGCCACAGCACTATTGCCTGCGCCGATAACCACAGCGGCGCGACCAGTTGATAAAAACGTTTAAGCGTCTGCATGGCGTAACACGTTAAAAGAGTGAGTCATCAACGTCATCAGAAGTCCCACTTCGCCGTCAGCATGAAGTTACGCGGATCGCCGTAGTAGTTGTAGCCGCCGCGATGACGGTTGTTGAGCGTCCGATAGTAATCTTTGTCCGTCAGGTTGTTGCCCACCAGATTAAAGCTCAGGTGCTTGTTGTACTTGTAGCTGACGTTGGCATTGAACAGCGTATAGCCGCCTTGGTGTACCAGATAACGCGTATTTGTGTCTGACTGGGTGGTCATCCCTGCGCCGATGGTCCACTTGTTCAGGCTGCCCGGCAGCGTGTAGCTGCTGTACAGTTTGAACATATGCTGCGGCGTATAGGTGCTGTAGTTCGTGCCTTCCGTGCCCTCGGCCGCTTTCAGGTATTTGGTGTTGGTCAGGGTGTAGCCGGTGAACACCTGCCAGCCGTCCGCCAACTTGCCGGACACTTCCATCTCTATGCCCTGACTACGGACCTTGCCGTTGGCCACGGAACAGCTGTCGCCTTCCTCATCGCAAGACGGGTCATCCATCGCCCGGTTGGACTGAATGATCCGGAACAGCGCCAGCGACGCATTCAAATCGCCGTCGAAAAATTCGCCTTTGATCCCCGTCTCATAGTTTGTGCCGGTGATGGCAGGCAGGATGTTGTGGTTGCGGTCTTTTTCGCTCTGAGGCTGATAGATATCGGCGTAGCTCAGATACCACGTATAGTCGGGAGCGAAGTTCCACAGCAGACCGCCGTAGGGCGTGAACTGATCGCGCACATGCAGGCGACCGTTGCTGGACGGGTAGTAGTAGTCGTAGTTATAGCTGCTGTAACGTCCGCCAAGGATCAGCTTCCAGTCGTCAGCCAGCTCCAGACGGGTGGTGGCGAACAGGGCGCGGCGATAAAGATTGTATTTATAGCGTGAGGTGTAGTCCGGCCAGTTCGGTTCATCCAGCGCATCCGGCTGCCAGGCGTAAATGTTGACGGTGGGATTGCGTGGGGTGATGGAGCCGAACCGGTTGTCGAAGTTTTCTTTCTGGTAATCCCCGCCGATCAGCAGCTCATGGTTGCGCCCAAAGAGTTCGAACGGGCCGCTGAGGCTCAGGTTGTATCCCCACTGATTGCTGCGGTTGTGTCGCTGTATGGCATTATTCAGCGCGCCAGTGCCGCTGCTGTCCACGCCCTTGGTGCCGTTGCCGAATATGCCGACGAACTTCCCTTCCGCATCGGAGTGGGTGTAGTTCAGCGCGCTTTTCAACGACCAGTCGTTCTCGAAGTGATGTTCGAGTTCAGCGAAAGTATTCAGCTTTTCAAATGTAATCCGATTCCAGCTGGCGCCGAGGAAGGTTGAGCGCGGCAGGCCAAGACTGCTGTAGTTGGTCGCCATCGGCAGACCGTATAGATCGGGCACCGTATGGGTTTTCTGCCAGTTAATACCGGTCGTCAACGTGGTATCGGGAGTGAGATCCCACGCCAGCGTGCCGTAGAGCACCCGGCGTTCGCTATCGACATAGTCCACCGAGCTCTGTTTATCCTGAAAAACGCCGACGAAGCGGCCGCGTACGGACGCATCGTCATTCAAGGGGCCGGAGACATCGACCTCATTGCGGTAGTTGTCCCAGGAGCCTGCGCCCGCGCTGACGTAGCCCTGAAAATTATAAGTGGGTTTTTTACGCACCAGATTGACGGTGCCGCCCGGCTCTCCGCTGCCCTGCGTCAGGCCAGAGGCACCGCGCAAGACTTCCACGTGGTCATAGATCGCCAGATCGGGCGACTCGCTGGAGGCTTCGGCGGCGCCCATATCCGCGATACTGTTCTGGAAAGAGGAGCTCACGCCATCCTCCTTCACGTTATCCATGCTGAAGCCGCGCGACTGGAATTTCACCTGATAAGAGCTTTGATTGACCACGTTAACGCCGGTGGTCTGACTCATCGCGTCATCCAGCGACGTCATATTTTGTTCGTTCATTCGCTGGCGGGTGACCACGCTGACTGATTGCGGCGTCTCTCTGGGGGACAGCGCCAGCCCTGTCGCCGCACTCATACTGCGCGTGGTATAGGAACCGGTGCCTTCCGTCATACCCTGATGGTTCACCTGCGCGACCACCACCAATTCGTCCTCTGTCGGCGTTTTTTGCAGCAGGAAGCTGCCGTCCGCCTGTTTCACCGCCTGCAAACCGTGGCTTTGCAGTAGCGTCGTCAGACCGTTCTCCACACCGTAATCGCCGTTCAGCGCTTTGCCGTTCAGGCCATTGGTCAGCGATGAATTAGCCGCGAGATCGATGCCGGACTGGCGCGCGAATTGATTAAGCTGTTCGCTTAGCGCCCCCGCGGCAATGGAGTAGTGCTGCACGGCGGCGTTGTCCGCCGCGCTGGCAGGCGCAGCATGAAGAACGACAGCCGGTGAGCCCAGTACAAAAAGACGGGCGGCCAGAGCCAACGGCCGGAGAGCGCGAGGTGGTGCGGTGAATAACATAGGAATAGCCTTTAATACCCAGAGTCAAAAGAAATAAAGCCTGTTTTTATACTGAATCGAACGAACGGTTAAAAAGGGAACCAAGACGGTAGAAATCGTTAAACTTTTTTTTCTACCGTCACCCACCAGGAAAAGCGTCGATTAATGCGGATCGGCAGCGCCCTGGACATCATCTCCAGCGCCCTGTCGGTGTTGTCCAGCGGGAAGGTTCCCATCAGCCGCAGAGCGGCGATATCCGGCGCGCAGGACAGATAGCCGCGCCTGTAGCGCGACAGTCGGGCGATCACCTCGCCCAACGGGGTGTCGTCGGCGCTCAATTTCCCCTTGCGCCAGTCGGCGTCGAGGCTGTCCAAACGATCGAGCGTTCCCTGACCGTCGGCGGTAAAACGCCATTGCTGACCGGCGGTGATGCGTCGCATGCCGCCCTCCTGTCGGGGCGTGACGGCGACGATACCGTCGTACACGTTGAGCTGCGTGCTCTCGTCCTGCTGGCTGACGCTGAAGCGCGTGCCGAGCGCCTGCATTCTGCCTTGGTCGCTGACCACGATAAACGGCCGTTGTTGGTCAGGCGCGGTGGCGATAAAAATCTGGCCGGAGCGCAGAATCAACTGCCGCTCTGTGGTCGTATAGCGGATATCCATCGCGCTGGCGGTGTCCAGCCAGATGCGCGACCCATCGCTCAGCGTCACCTGCTTGATCTCGCCGGTCACGGTGCGATTGTCGGCGGCCATCGCCAGCAGCGACCCGCGCAGCGGGGTGTAGCGGTAGCCCATCCAGGACAGCAGCGCGCCCGACGTCAGCAGTGCCGTCAGCTTCAACGCCCGACGGCGGCTGACGCGCGGCGAGCGCAGAAGCGCATCCGTACTTGGCTGATGCAGCTCGCCCCGCAGCGGTTGAAAGCGCTGGCTAATCGTCTGCACGTAGATCCACGCCTCACGATGTTCGGCGCTTTCATCCAGCCAACGTTGCCAGCGGTGGCGCAGCTCACTGTGCTCATCCTCTTCCTCCAGCAATTGCGCATACCAGTCCGCCGCCTCTTGCAGAGACTCAAAACCGGGCTTGGGCGGTGGGGAAGGGGGAAACGGCATAAGGGTATCGACCTGATTGAATTAGCGGGACCGGGTCGGCGGTTCGGCGTCGGATTCTGTTTCGAGAAGAATGCAGTGCAGCATGGCCTGCGTCATATACTTTTTCACCATACGTTCAGACACGTTGAGCACCGAAGCGATCTGCGCATAGGTCATCCCCTGAATTTGCGACATCACAAACGCCGAGCGCGTTTTTTCCGGGAGATGTCGCAGCATGCCGTCCACTTGAAACAACGTTTCCAGCACGATGGAGCTCTGTTCGGCCGACAGGGAGGCATCCGCCGCATGGTGTTGTAGCGACTCCAGCCAGGCCTGTTCCAGCGCCTTGCGTCGCCAAAGATCGACGCACATTCCCTGCGCCATAACGCTGAGATAAGCGCGGGTGCCGTGGTGGCTGTCGAACTCGCGAGGTTTCATCAGTAACTGTAGAAAAACGTCCTGCGCCAGATCGGATGCGTCGCACCGGTTTCCCAGGCGTTTACGCAGCAAGCTCTGCAACCAGCCGTGGTGCTGCTGGTAGAGCTGACAAAAATCAGGCGTGGTCGGTACGTTAACCGCAGACATAATGAATATCGAGTTCCTTCAGTCCCTGAATATAAAAAAAGAGGTCGGCATTCTAATTGAGAATAATTTCCATTTCAATTTTTATGCCAAGATTGGAAGCATTCGCTACTCGCCCGCCAGTAAGTGTCTGACAGGGATTATCCCAGGGGCAAAGCCATAATGATGGCGTCTTCGCGACCTTCTGTCGTGGGATAGTAATTCCGCCTGATGGAAACCTCATTAAAACCCAAAAACTGATACAACGCGATAGCCTGTTGATTTGACGCGCGGACTTCGAGCCACAGCGTCAGAATGCCGCGCTGTTCCAGCTCGGCGATCAGATGTTCCATGAGCGCCCGGCCGTAACCTTTACGCTGATGTTCGGGATGGACCGCAATATTGAACAACGTGGCTTCATCCAGCACGATCTGCGTGATCGCGAAGGCGACCATCTGCGCGTCGTTGCTGAGTTTGACGTTGAAGTAGCGTTCGCCTTGATTGCTGAGAAAGGTTTTTTCCGTCCACGGAAAGGCGTGGCTTAGGCGCTCAATCTGAAAGGCTGTCGTCAGATCGGCGGAGGTCAGGGTAGAGATCGTGTTCATAGTGACAAATTTGCCGCCACAGCGCGCGCTTGGCGTCCGGGTTATGGTCAAGCTCGGACAACGCCGGGCTGGTAAGCTGCACGCCTTGCGGCGGCTGCATGGGAGTTGCGCCCAGCCACCAGGCCGGGCAATCGCGGGTGTCCGGCAACATTTCCACCTGCTGCGGCAGCAGGCTGTAGATCTGTTCGGGGGTCAATTGCAGACTTCTGAGCACATCCTGCAATAGCGGATCATCGATTGCAGGGAGCGGATCGGCGACGATCAGCAGGCGCACTGTCGACGGCAGGCTGATGGCGATTTCGCCCTTCAGCGCGGCGGGGCGGCGCAATGTCCACTGCGTAATGCCCAATTGCTGTAGCAGCCTGTCCCGATGTGATGTCATGCCTTACCTTGTCCGGAGCGCGAGTATGCGCCGCTATGCTAGCAAACCCATCGAACATGCGGCAACAAACCTCTATAATCGTCGCTCAGTTAATTGAGGAGTTTGAAGCCTGATGTCCGCATTTACCCCCGCCAGTGAAGTGATACTGCGTCACAGCGATGATTTTTCCACCCGCCGCGTGCTGTTTGCCGGTGATTTGCAAGATACCTTGCCCGCCCAGTTTGAGGCGGAAGACGTCCGCGTGCACACGATGCAGTACCACCACTGGCAGCAGCTAAACCGGACAATGGGCGATGCGGCACATTTCGCCCTGCTGGCCGATGCTGACATGGTAGCGGGCTGCGACACCCTGATTTATTACTGGCCGAAAAGCAAGCAGGAAGCCCAGTTCCAGCTGACCAACCTGCTGTCGTTGTTGCCCGTCGGCTGCGATATTTTCGTGGTGGGCGAGAACCGCAGCGGCGTACGCAGCGCGGAAACGCTGCTGGCGGACCTGACGGCGCTGACCAAAATCGACAGTGCGCGTCGTTGTGGTTTGTACCACGGCCGTCTGGAACAGACGCCGGCCTTTGATCTGGCGCGCTGGTGGCATGAATATGATGTCGACGGCGTACCGGTATGTACGTTGCCGGGCGTGTTTAGCCGCGATGGGTTGGATAACGGCAGCCAGCTGCTGCTTGGCACGCTGGAACCGCATTCGAAAGGTAAAGTGCTGGATATCGCCTGCGGCGCGGGTGTTTTGGCCGTGGCGTTTGCCCAGCGCGCGCCGAAAATCCGTCTGACGTTAAGTGATGTGAACGCGGCGGCGCTGGAAGCGAGCCGGGCGACGCTGGCGCGTAACGAGCTGGAAGGCGCCGTCATCGCCAGCAACGTCTACTCGGATGTCGCCGGTCGTTTCGACATGATCATTTCCAACCCGCCATTCCACGACGGGATGCAAACCAGCCTGCATGCGGCGGAAGCGCTCATCCGCGGCGCGGCGGCGCACCTGAACATCGGCGGCAAGTTGCGTATCGTCGCCAACGCCTTCCTGCCTTATCCTGCGCTGTTGGATGAAACGTTCGGCAGCCACGAAGTGCTGGCGCAGAACGGCCGTTTCCGGGTGTATCAATCGGTTATGGGACGCGGCGCCAAATCCAAATCGCGCACTTAAATCGGCATGCTCCCCCTGCGGCGGAAAGTCGCGGGGGTTCCACGTGCAGAGAGTCAGTCGTTATTAATGGTGTTCATGCCCTCTGCGCCATAGCGCTCGCCCGCGGCGGCCTGTAGCGGAAACAGGGTGTCGATGGCGGCCAGTTCCGCGGCGGTCAATGTCACATCCAACGCGCCGACGTTCTCCTCCAGATAGCGGCGTCGTTTGGTGCCGGGGATCGGTACGATATGTTCCCCTTGCGCCAGCACCCAGGCCAGCGCCAGCTGCGCGGGCGTCACGCCTTTTTCCTTCGCCAATGTCTCCACATGTTCAACCAGACGCAGGTTTCGGGTGAAGTTATCGCTATGAAAGCGCGGGTTTTTGAGACGAAAATCGTCGTCAGCCAGCGTGTTCAAATCACGGATAGCGCCGGTCAGGAAACCGCGCCCCAACGGGCTATAGGGAACAAAACCGACGCCTAGCGTGCGGCAGGTCGGCAGAATGTCCGTTTCCACATCCCGAGTCCATAATGAATATTCGCTTTGCAGCGCGGTGATGGGATGAACGCGATGCGCACGCTCCAGCGTGGCGGCGGAAGCTTCGCTCAATCCGATGAAACGAATCTTGCCCTCTTTCACCAGGTCGGCCATCGCGCCGACGGTGTCTTCGATCGGCACTGTGGGATCGACCCGGTGTTGATAGTAAAGATCGATTGTCTCCACCCCAAGTCGCTTCAGACTGCCTTCCACCGACTGACGTACATACTCCGGTTTGCCGCAGATCCCGCGTTCGTCCAAGTTGACGGCATCGCGCACGATCCCGAACTTGGTCGCCAGAAAGACGCGGTCGCGTTTGCCCTTAATCGCTTTTCCCACTAGTTGCTCATTGGTATAGGGCCCGTACATGTCGGCGGTATCCAGCAGCGTGATGCCCAATTCCAGCGAGCGGTGCAGGGTGGCAAGGGATTCGTCGGCATCCTGATGGGTGGAATAAAAATCGCTCATGCCCATACAACCCAGTCCCAGTGCGGAAACTTGCGGCCCTGTAGGCCCTAATGTTCTCTGTTGCATGCTGATGTCCTCGATAGAAAATAAGAATGCCAGTGTGGTTGTTTGCGAAATGGAGATAAATCACGCATTTCGTGCAACACTGTTTGTAAATAACAAACAATCCTGTGGACGTTGCTCATGGATCAGATACAGGCGATGCGCGTGTTCGTCCGCATCGTGGAAACGGAAAACTTCAGCCGCACGGCCGAGAGTCTGGGGCTTCCACGAGCGACGGTAAGCCAGACGCTTAAACGACTGGAGCTGCGGCTGGGCGTCCGGTTGGCGGAGCGGACAACGCGTCAGGTTCGCATTACGGATGAAGGGCAGCTTTATTATCAACGCTGCACGCAGCTGTTATCGGCTTTCGATGAAAGCGATGCCCTGTTCACCCAGCAGCGGAAGCAGCCTAGCGGGCAGGTGCGCATTGATATGCCGCACTCGATGGCCCGCGAACTGGTTATTCCTGCGCTTCCGGCGTTTTATCGCCAGTATCCGGGCATCCGGCTGGTGCTGAGCGCCAACGACGCGGCGATTAATATCCAGCGCGAGGGCGTGGATTGCGTCGTGCGGGCATGGCAGCTTGAGGATGATTCGCTCTCCGCCCGTCAACTGCCGTCGCTGCCGCAGCTCTCCTGCGCCTCCGTGGATTACTGTGCTGCGCACGGCATTCCGTCCTCGCTGGCCGAGCTGGCCGGTCATCGGATGGTGGGCTATTTTTCTTTGCGTAATCTGCATCGTTATCCCCTCGAGTTTGTTCAGGAAGGGCAGTTGCTCACGCAGAGTTTGCCCACATGGGTGGACGTCAGCGGGGTAGATGCGTATATCGCCGCCGCACAGGCCGGCCTGGGGATTATTCAAGGGCCGCGCAGGAGTCTCAGACCCCTTATCGAACGGGGAGAACTGGTCGAGATTCTGCCGGACCTACCGCCTCCGCCCATGCCGCTTTACATCATGTTCCCGGCCGGACGTTTTCTGGCCCCGCGGATTCAGGTGGTGGTGGACTGGTTGCAGGCATGTATCGCGCCTGCTCCGGTTGATTGACCGCCGCTTTTTGCAGCAAACCCTCGCACAGAGGGGAAATAATCATTGACCTTGGCCGTAAAATCTCTAGAATTCGCCCCCGTGGTGACATTGCGTGACGTTATGTCCCTGGTTTGCGAAGGTGGCGGAATTGGTAGACGCGCTAGCTTCAGGTGTTAGTGCCTTAACGGGCGTGAGGGTTCAAGTCCCTCTCTTCGCACCACCTCACCACACTGATTTGTATTGCACAGTACCTGCGAAGGTGGCGGAATTGGTAGACGCGCTAGCTTCAGGTGTTAGTGTCTTAACGGACGTGAGGGTTCAAGTCCCTCTCTTCGCACCAAGCTGGTGATACAGATCGCGCAGTACTTAATACGTAGAAAATCTCATGTGCGAAGGTGGCGGAATTGGTAGACGCGCTAGCTTCAGGTGTTAGTGTCTTAACGGACGTGAGGGTTCAAGTCCCTCTCTTCGCACCACGTATTATTCCCCGGTTTTATCCTCACGATTATCTCCCCAAGACTCTTTTTCTTATTTCAATTTGCCTCATTGTTTTATCGCTAAATGCCGCGCAGCGTCACGGATAACGTCGTCAGTCCGCCCACCAGCGCAATGCAAGACGGCAGCAGCAAATAGTGGCGCAATCGTTCATGAAACAGCATCCCTAACGTCGCCAGCATCGCCAGGGTGACGATGTATTTCAGTGAGTGCAGGTCGATGCCGGGCAGCAGCAGCAAAGGCATCAGCGTGACGGGAACCAGAATCCCCCAGGCGCTGGAAAGCGGTTTACCGAAGTACCAGGTGACTCCCCATAGCCCGCAGGCGGCAATCAACGCGGTCAACATAGTCTTTCACCATGACGATAATGATAATTACTATCATATAGAAAACCTTCCTGAATACAACTTGTGCCGGGCAGGGTTATCCACCCGCCGTTCACTCCCTCATCCCTGCACTGGCATCAGAGGATTGTGAAGCGTAACTGCGCTTCAAAAAGAAACAGAATTATGTGAAAACCGCAAACTTTACGGGTTGAATGTGTAAATAATAATGGTAATAATTATTATTACTCTTAACTGTTTTTTTGCGCTTTCCGAACGATAGGTTTCCGCCTGATGTGATGCGCTTTGCGTGATATGCGCACAGTGACTGAAAAGGGAAGCCCACTGTCCAGGCGCTTATTCAGGAACCTATCGCATGTCATCCCTTCCTTTATTACGTTATTACAGCGTGCTTGTTGCGCTGACAGCGCCTGCCTTCGTGCTGGCGGCTGAAGACGTCATCGAAGTTTCAGCTCAGCCCGAGGAGTCCGCGCTATCCCCGACCGCGGGCTATACCGCTACGACGTCACAAGGCGCGACTAAAACCGATAAGCCGTTGGTGGTGACCCCCCAGTCGGTTTCCGTGGTGACTCGCCAGCAAATGCGCGATCAGAACGTGATGACGGTGAATGAGGCGCTGAACTATACGCCGGGCGTCTTCACCAATTTTTCCGGTGGGGCGACGCGATTTGATACGGTTTCATTACGTGGATTCCACGGCGCTGATGTGAACAACACCTTCCTTGACGGCTTGCGCGTGCTCAGCGACAGCGGCAGTCATAACAGCCTGCAAATCGACCCTTGGTTCCTGGAGCGTATTGACGTCATTAAAGGCCCTTCGTCCTCTCTGTACGGACAAAGCGTGCCGGGCGGTCTGGTGATGATGACCTCCAAACGGCCGCAGTTTATCCCGGAAGGGCACTTCCGCTTCAGCGCCGGCACCCATAACGATCGGGGCGCGGCGTTCGACTACACGCAGGGCATCAATGACAACTGGGCGTTTCGTGTGACGGGGCTGACCCACAGCAGCGACACCATGTATGACGGCCCGCGCGAGGAGCGCTATGCGATTGCGCCTTCTCTCCTGTGGCAGCCGGATGAAGACACCACGTTGTTGCTGAAAGCGTATCTGCAGAAGGATCCGGCGGGGGGCTATCACGGCTCCGTGCCCGCGGCGGGCAGCGTCTACGCCTATCAGGGGCCCAAACTCGCGCGCGGCCTGTTTGACGGAGAGAAAAGTCTGGATGACTACAAGCGTAATCAGCAGATGTATGGGTATGAATTCTCTCACCGGTTCAACGATACCTGGGCGTTCAGGCAAAACGCCAGTTACGTCCACTCCAACGTCAATATTCAGCAAATTTATCAGTACGGCTGGAGCAGCGTAGAGACGGACAAACTGTCGCGTTATTACACCGCAGAGTCCTCTTCGCTGGATGCGTATGCCGTCGATAATCAGCTGACGGCGGATTTCGATACCGGCGACGTCAAACACAAAACCCTCTTCGGCGTGGATTTCCAGTACTTCACCAACAACCTGTGGGACGCATCGGGTACGGCTACGTTGCTGGACCCATTTACCGGCCAGTCGGGCGGGGATGCAGTCACCGATTTTTATCGTTTTGACTCACAGCGGCGCTACAAGCAGACCGGCGTTTATGTGCAGGACGATATGCAGTGGCGGCGTTGGTATCTGACGCTGTCTGGCCGTTATGACGCGATCACATTCGACAATAAAAACCTGACCACGGATAGCCGCGGCCAACGCGATGATGAACGCTTCAGCGGGCGGGCCGCGCTGCTGTATGCCTTTGAAAACGGTATTTCGCCTTATGTCAGCTACAGTCAGGCGGTCACGCCCGCGCTGTACGCGGACTCGCAGGGAAACCCGCTCAAGCCGATGAGCAGCGAACAGGTTGAAGGCGGGATCAAATACCAGCCGCGTGGCACCAAGGCGTTATATACCGCGGCGGTGTACGATTTGACGCAAAACGACGTCGCTACCCGCAACATCGTGGGTAACTACTACGAGCCGGTCGGCAAGGTGCAGTCCCAGGGGCTGGAGCTGGAAGCCAGAACGCCGATCACCGAACGGCTGAGCGTCATCGCGGGTTACACCTACAGCAAGGTGAAATATAAAGAGACCGTGGAGGGCAACGACGGCAACACGCCGGTGTTGGCGCCGAAGCAGATGGCCTCGCTGTGGACGCAGTATGACGCGGGCGCAGGCATCAATCTGGGCGTTGGCATCCGCCACATCGGCAAGCAGTGGGCCGATGATGCCAATACGCTGCAACTGCCTTCCGTGACGCTGTTGGACGCCTCTGTCCGGGTCGACCTAGGGAGCTGGAACCCTTCGCTCAAAGGGGCTTACGCACAGGTCAACGTCAACAACCTGACGGACAGGACGTACATCGCGTCCTGCTATGAATTGAGAACCTGTTACTGGGGCGCTGAGCGTTCCGTCATCGCGACCGTCGGCTACGATTTCTGACGGTTTGACGCGCAAAAACGGGCGAGCCTGAATGTCAGGCTCGCCGTGGTCTCGCTTGCAGTGTGTCAGCGGCGGGTCGAGCTTACTTTTCCTGTTCGTGCTCGTGCAGCAGTTGCACCATATTATGCAGGGTGGCTGATGTATCGTGCTTGCGCCAGATAACCGCAATCTGCGTATTGAGATGGGGCGTATCGATTTTGTGATAGGTCACGTTGCCAGCCTGAATGCAGGACAGAGACTCCGGAATGAACGTGATGCCGAAGCCGGAAGCGACCATGCTGATCGTCGCCGTGATATGCGGCGCCAGCGGGTTGATTTTAGGCTGATAGCCCGCCAGATAGCAGGCGCGAATGATCATGTCGTGCAGGCTGGGACAGAGTTCGCGCGGGAAAATAATCAGCGGCTCTGACGCCATCTGGCTGAGATGCACTTCCTGCTGATCGCTGAGCGGATGGTTGTCCGGCAACACCAGCCGCATATCCTCTTCTACCAGAATTTCACCGTCGAACTCGTCGCCGATGTCGCAGGGCAGGCGCACGAAGGCGATGTCCGTGCTGCGGTTACGCAGGCTCTCCAGAATCTCATTGATGTGCTCTTCCTGCGGCTGCATCTGCACGTTGGGGAAGCGCTGACGGTAAAGCCGCAGCATTTTCAGCACTAATGGATGGAAGGTGACTGCGCAAGAAAACCCCACATTAATCGCGCCGCTCTCTCCGCGAGCGATACACCGCACCCGATCCATCGCGGCGTCGGTCAGTTCGAGTATCTGCTTGGCGTCCTGGTAAAAGGCTTCTCCCGCTTCGGTCATCTCCACGCCGCGCGTCATTCGCTTCAGCAAAGGCGTCCCGATTTCACGTTCAAGCTTTTGTATTTGTTGACTAAGCGGAGGTTGCGATATCCCTAATGATTCAGCTGCGCGGGTAAAGTGTCGCGTTGAGGCGACGGCGACGAAATAGCGCAGATAACGTAACTCCATATATTTTAGATCTCCAAATAGTCACGTTTTTATATTGGAACTTTGAATCTCACGAGAGCAATATTCAAGGGAAACATTAATTAAATTTATGTCGTACCTCGTCGGAAGAGAAGGGATATGAAAGATTCCAACTGCGTTGACCCCTGTATGGCAGAGCTTGCCAACTTCGTCCATCAGCACCAAAAACACCACCCAGAGTGTCAGATCTATCAAACCTCATTGATGAGCGGCTTGATAAATGGCGTGTACGAAGGCAGTACAACCATGGCGGATCTGCTAGAACATGGTGATTTCGGATTAGGCACCTTTAACGATCTTGACGGAGAGTTGGTGGCGATGGAAAGCCGTATTTTCCAGCTGCGCTCCGATGGCAGCGCACGCGCCGCCAAACCCGATCAGAAAACCCCTTTTGCCGTAATGACCTTCTTCCGTCCGACTGAAAAGATACAGTTTGACCGTGCGATCAGTCGTGAGGATCTTCATCAGCGTATTGATGATTTTGTTGCAACAGACAATCTTTTTTGTGCTTTACGAATCGATGGCTGCTTTAGCTACGTCGAAACTCGTACGGTACCTCGCCAGGAACGACCTTATAAACCGATGCTGGAAGCTATCGCCCAGCAACCGACTTTCCGTTTCGACAACTGCAAGGGCAACGTTATCGGTTTTCGTAGCCCTGCTTATGTTCAGGGGATCAATGTCGCCGGCTATCACGAGCATTTTATCACTGATAGCCGACAAGGCGGCGGACATATCCTGGATTACCGCCTGGAGAACGGCGTGTTGCAATTTGGCACCATTGCCAAATTAGTCATCGACCTGCCTCTGGATCAGGATTTTCTGCGAGCCAACTTGTCCCCTGACGATCTCGATAGCGTCATCCACTCCGTGGAAAGCTAAAGTTCATCAAGGTACTGAAAAGAAAGCACAAAAATGCATAGGAAAAATGTTATGGAAAATAAGGATGGTCAACAGCACTGGGCTTGCGGTGCGGATCTGATCGTTAAACATCTGGAGCAGGAAGGGGTCAAATACGTCTTCGGTATTCCTGGCGCGAAAGTTGACCGCGTTTTTGATTCTCTTGTTGACTCAACGATCCAGACCATCCCCGTACGTCATGAAGCCAACGGGGCGTTCATGGCATCGGCGATCGGCCGTCTAACGGGGAAAGCGGGCGTTACCATGGTGACTTCCGGTCCGGGCTGTTCCAACCTGGTAACAGGTCTGGCGACGGCGACCTCGGAAGGCGACCCGATTGTTGCGCTGGGTGGAGCGGTGAAACGCGCCGACCGACTGAAGCTGACGCACCAGAGCCTGGATACCGTTAGCCTGTTCAAACCGGTCACGAAATTCAGCGCGGAAATTCCTGTTTCCTCGGCGATTTCTGAAGTGCTGGCCAACGCCTTCCGCGCCGCCGAGTTCGGTCGCCCGGGCGCTTCATTCATCAGCCTGCCGGAAGATATTGTCAACGATCCGGTCACAAGCCCTGTGCTGGCCGCGACAAACCTGCCGACGCTGAACAGTGCGCCTCTGTCGGACGTTAAACGCGTTGCGCAGATGATCGAAAAAGCGAAAAACCCGATTCTGCTGCTGGGCCTGATGGCCAGCCAGCCGAAAAACGCGGATGCGCTGCGTCGCCTGCTACACCGCAGCCAGCTGCCGGTCACCAGCACCTATCAGGCGGCCGGTGTGATCGATCAGCAGCACTTCGACCATTTCGCTGGTCGTGTCGGCCTGTTCAATAACCAGGCGGGCGACAAACTGCTTCAGCAGGCTGACCTGATCATCACCGTCGGCTACAGTCCGGTGGAATATGCGCCGGCCCTGTGGAACACCGGTAATGCGACGCTGGTACACATCGATGTGCTGCCGTCCGAACTGGAATGCGACTACCGTCCGGATCTGGAGCTGGTTGGGGATATCTGCATCACCATCGATATGCTTAATGAACAGCTGAATTCGCCGATTCGCCTGTCTTCCGATTCCATCGGTATTTTGGAAGAACGTCGCGAATTGCGTCATCAGCTGGCGACGCATGCCATCAACATGAACGGCTTCGCTATCCATCCGCTGCGTCTGGTTCGTGCGATGCAGGATCTGGTCAATAAAGACGTCACGCTGTGTGTTGATATGGGGAGCTTCCATATCTGGCTGGCGCGTTACCTCTACAGCTTCCGCGCACGTCAGGTGCTGATGACCAACGGTCAGCAGACCATGGGTGTGGCGCTGCCGTGGGCGATTGCGGCTGCGTTGGTGAATCCGAGCCAGAAAGTGCTGTCGGTATCCGGCGACGGCGGCTTCATGCAGTCCAGCATGGAACTGGAAACGGCGGTTCGTCTGAACTGTAATGTCCTGCATATCATCTGGGTGGATAACGCCTACAACATGGTTGAGATTCAGGAACAGAAGAAATACAACCGCGGATCTTGCGTCAAGTTCGGACCGATTGATTTCAAAGTCTATGCGGAAGCGTTCGGTGCGAAAGGCTTTGCGGTTGAGTCGGCTGAAGAACTGATTCCAAAACTGCATCAGGCAATGGATGTCGACGGACCGGCGGTGATCGCCATTCCGGTGGATTACTCCGACAACCACTATCTGATGGAAAACGTCAACATCGCGCATCTGATCTAAGCCAGACGCGTTCGATGCGGGCGGCACATCACGGTCATGACAGACCGGCGGTGTGCCGCCTTTTTCTTTGCCTGCTCATTCGCATCTCACCCCTTTCTTCAACATTGCTCTCGGCCTAACCCTTACTGGATGGCAACCTAGCGTGACGGGGATCGCAACCTGGTCGCTTTCGTCTATAAGGTCTGCGGACCTCCTTTCTGAACGGTCTTCTCCTTGCCTGAAATAATCTAATTTTACGTACTTTTTCGCATTACATTATCTAATGCATTTGTCGTATGTCGATTTTTAATAAATAGGGGGTGTCAGGCGATATTTATTATATTAAAGACGAAATGTGAATATAGTCATTGGTATATGCTGATTATTTTGTTTTTAGTAGCGTAAAAAGTGGGTGTGGCGATAACATAATGACGCTTTTCCTACTCTATATTATATAGATTTACTTATGGTAAGGCGTGTGGTGATGAACCCACATCGGTGGTAAGTTCAAAGACAGAGATAACGTTTGCGTTGGACGCATCCGCTGTAACCAAGCACGGTTAACGTAGAGGGAAAAGATGGCTAAGCAAACCCCGCTGTATGAACAACATGTGGCCGACGGCGCCAAAATGGTGGATTTTCATGGCTGGATGATGCCGCTGCACTACGGCTCCCAGATCGAAGAACATCACGTGGTTCGCAAGAGCGCCGGAATGTTCGATGTATCGCACATGACTATCGTTGATTTGCATGGCGCTCGCGTTAGCGAGTTTTTACGCCATCTGCTGGCGAACGACGTCGCCCGGCTGACGCAGTCCGGTAAAGCGCTCTACACCGCCATGCTGACCCCCTCTGCCGGCGTGATAGATGATTTGATCGTCTACTTTCTACAGGAAGACTTTTTCCGGATGGTTGTGAATTCCGCCACGCGAGAAAAAGATCTGGCGTGGATCGAAGAGCAGGCCAAACCGTTCATGGTGCAGATTCAGGAGCGTGACGATCTGTCGCTCATCGCGATTCAGGGACCGCTGGCCCAGGAAAAAGTACAGCGGTTGCTGACGCCGCAACAGCGCGAAGACACGGCGGGGATGAAGCCGTTTTTCGGCGTGCAGAGCGGCGACTGGTTTATCGCCACCACCGGGTATACCGGCGAGTCCGGCTACGAAATCGCGCTGCCGAAAGCGCAGACGGTCGGCCTATGGCAACAGTTGCTGGCCGAAGGGGTCAAGCCTGCGGGGCTTGGCGCGCGCGATACGCTGCGTCTGGAGTCCGGTATGAATTTGTACGGGCAGGATATGGATGAAAGCGTTTCACCCCTGGCGGCGAACATGGGCTGGACGATCGCCTGGGAGCCGGAAGATCGTCAGTTTATTGGTCGCGAAGCGCTGGAGCGCCAGCGTGCCAAAGGCACCGATCGGTTGGTTGGGCTGGTGATGACCGAGAAAGGCGTATTGCGCAACGGTCTGCCGGTGCATTTCACTGATGCCAGCGGTGCGGTTCGCGAAGGCGTGATCACCAGCGGATCGTTCTCGCCCTCCTTAGGCGTCAGCATCGCTCTGGCTCGCGTCCCGGAGGGTATCGGCGAACAGGCGGTGGTGCGCATACGTCAGCGCGAAGTCCCCGTCCGAGTAACGAAACCCAATTTTGTCCGTGCAGGAAAAGCCCTGATTGAGATTTAACCGTTTTGTCTAAAAGGAGAAGGTGGCAATGAGCAATGTACCTGCGGAATTAAAATATACCTCGTCCCATGAGTGGGTCGCGGCGGACGAAGACGGCACCTATCGTGTCGGGATCACCGAGCATGCGCAGGCGCTGCTGGGCGATATGGTGTTTATCGACTTGCCCGAGGTGGGCGGTCAGTTCAACGCCGGGGACGACTGCGCCGTGGCGGAGTCGGTCAAGGCCGCGTCAGATGTCTACACTCCGCTGAGCGGCGAAGTGCTGGAGGTCAACGGCGAGCTGGAAGGCGCGCCGGAACTGGTTAACAGCGATCCTTACGGCAGCGGCTGGCTATTTCGCATTAAGCCTGCCGACGGCGCGGAGTGGGACAACCTATTGGATGCTGCCGCTTACCAGACGCTTCTGGATGAGGAGGACGACGCGCACTAGCGTCGTTCGCGCCCGGCAGGGCGATCTTTCGGGGCGCCGTTAACGGCGCGTGCTGGATGTGGTTTGATGCAGGAATGTCGTAATGACCCAGACTCTTAGTCAACTTGAACACCATAGCGCTTTTGTTGAACGCCATATCGGATCCACCGCCGAGCAGCAACAGGCTATGTTGGCGGCGGTCGGCGCAGAATCGCTGGATAGGCTGATTCAGCAGATCGTCCCGCCGGATATCCAATTACCCAGCCCTCCCGACGTCGGGGATGCCGTCACGGAACATCAGGCACTGGCGGAACTGAAGGCGATCGCCAGCCGTAATCAGATCTACAAAAGTTATATCGGCATGGGTTACTACGGCGTGCAGATGCCGCCGGTGATCCTGCGTAACGTGCTGGAAAATCCGGGGTGGTACACCGCTTACACGCCTTATCAGCCCGAGGTGTCTCAGGGACGGCTCGAAGCGCTGCTGAATTTTCAACAGGTGACGCAGGACCTGACCGGCCTGCCGGTGGCATCCGCGTCGCTGCTGGACGAAGCCACTGCGGCGGCGGAAGCGATGGCGATGGCCAAACGCGTCAGCAAGCTCAAGCAGGCCAACCGCTTCTTTGTAGCAGAAGACGTACATCCGCAAACGTTGGATGTTGTCCGGACGCGCGCAGCGACCTTCGGCTTCGATATCGTGACCGGAGATCCGCAGGCGGCGCTGAAGGATGACGGCGTCTTCGGCGTGCTGGTGCAGCAGCTGGGTACGACCGGCGAACTGCACGACTATCGAGCCTTGCTGGCCGAGCTGCATGAACGCAAGGTCATTACCTGCGTTGCGGCGGATCTGCTCGCGTTGGTATTGCTCGATGCTCCCGGCGCTCAAGGGGCGGACATCGTCTTTGGCTCCGCGCAGCGTTTCGGTGTGCCGATGGGATACGGCGGCCCGCATGCGGCGTTCTTCGCCAGTCGGGAAGCGTACAAGCGCGCGACGCCGGGCCGCATTATCGGTGTCTCCCGCGATGCTGCGGGCAACACTGCGCTGCGAATGGCGATGCAGACTCGCGAACAGCATATTCGCCGTGAAAAGGCCAACTCCAACCTCTGTACCTCCCAGGTACTGTTAGCGAATTTGGCGGGGATGTATGCGGTATACCACGGACCGGAAGGACTTAAGCGCATCGCCTGCCGTATCCACCGCCTGACCGATATTTTAGCCGCCGGGCTGCAACAGCGCGGCGTGACGCTACGGCATACCCGCTGGTTCGACACGCTGACCGTCTCGGTTAGCGACAAGGCGGCCACGTTGAGTCGGGCGCTCAGTTTCGGCGTCAACCTGCGTAGCGATCTGGAAGGAGCCGTGGGGATCTCGCTGGATGAAACCACGACCCGCGACGATGTGCTGGCGTTGTTCTCGATCCTGCTGGGAGACGACCACGGTCTGGATATCGATGCGCTGGATCACGACGTTAGCGCGGATTCAGACTCGTTGCCCACTGCGCTACGGCGGACGGACAACATCCTGACGCACCCGGTGTTTAATCGCTATCACAGCGAAACCGAGATGATGCGCTACCTGCACCGTCTGGAGAACAAGGATCTCGCGCTCAATCAGGCGATGATCCCGCTGGGATCCTGCACCATGAAACTCAACGCGGCGGCGGAAATGCTGCCTATCACCTGGCCCGAATTCGCCGAGCTGCACCCGTTCTGTCCGCCGGCGCAGGCGCAGGGCTACCGCCAGATGATCTCAATGCTCAGCGAGTGGCTGGTTCTGCTGACCGGCTACGATGCCGTCTGTATGCAGCCGAACTCCGGCGCACAGGGCGAATATGCCGGCCTGCTGACCATCCGTCGATATCATGAAAGCCGCAACGAGTCTCAGCGGCGGATCTGCCTGATCCCGAGCTCCGCGCATGGCACCAACCCGGCTTCCGCGCACATGGCGGGGATGGAGGTGGTCGTGGTGGCCTGCGACAAGCAGGGTAATATCGACCTGCACGATCTGCGGGAGAAAGCGGCGCAGGCCGGGGATCTGCTGGCCTGCATCATGGTGACTTATCCGTCGACTCACGGCGTCTACGAAGAGACGATCCGCGAAGTGTGCCAGATTGTGCATCAGTACGGTGGTCAGGTGTACCTCGACGGGGCCAACATGAACGCGCAGGTGGGCATTACCTCTCCCGGTTTTATCGGCGCGGACGTTTCGCATCTTAACCTGCATAAAACCTTCTGTATCCCTCACGGCGGCGGTGGGCCGGGGATGGGGCCGATAGGCGTGAAAGCGCATTTGGCGCCGTTTGTGCCGGGGCATCAGGTCGTGAAGATCGACGACGTGCTGACTGAGCAGGGCGCCGTTTCCGCCGCACCGTTCGGCAGCGCCTCGATTCTGCCGATCAGCTGGATGTACATCCGCATGATGGGCGCAGAAGGGCTGAAGCAGGCCAGTCAAAACGCCATTCTTAACGCCAACTACGTGGCGGCGCGCCTACAGTCGGCGTTCCCGGTGCTTTACAGCGGCCTCGGCGGCCGGGTTGCGCATGAGTGCATTCTGGACATCCGTCCCCTGAAGGAAGCCAGCGGGATCAGCGAGCTGGATATCGCCAAACGGCTGATCGACTACGGATTCCATGCGCCAACCATGTCGTTCCCGGTCGCGGGCACATTGATGATAGAACCGACGGAGTCGGAAAGTCAGGTAGAGCTGGACCGCTTTATTAACGCCATGCTGGCGATACGGGAAGAGATCGACCATGTGGCGCGGGGGGAGTGGCCGCTGGACGATAATCCTTTGGTCAATGCGCCGCATGTTCAAACCGAGCTGGTCGCCGAGTGGACTCACCCTTACGGGCGGGAGGTGGCGGTGTTCCCGGCCGGCGCCGCGAACAAGTTCTGGCCGACCGTGAAGCGCCTGGATGACGTGTACGGCGATCGCAACCTGTTCTGCTCCTGCGTTCCCGTCAGCGACTACGTCTGACGGCGTCTCGCCATGACTCAGGTGACGTTTTAGCAAGAAGCGCGGGGCTTGCTGCGAGGCAAGCCCCCGCGCTGTTTTAATCGGCGTAGCGCGATTAAAAGGTGTGGAGCAGCGCATGGCGGAACGACAGGATATGCGCCTCCATCGCGGCTTCCGCGGCGGCGGCGTCTTGCCGCATTAGCGCCTCGATGATGGCGCGATGTTCTTCAACCACCTCTTGCATATGCCTTTCTCGGGACAAGGTGCTGGCCCAAAAACGCTGCGCTCTGGCGTGCAAGACGCTGAGAATGTCCGTCAGGGTGCTGTTGCCCGCGATTTGCGCCAGCATCTGATGAAATTCGTGGTCCAGCGTCATCATTTTGATTCGGTCGCGAGCCTGACAGGCGGTCTCGATCTCCTGATTCAACTCGCTCAGCTCGGTCAGCTGCGCCGCTGTGGCGCGCTGGCAGGCGCGTCGTATACACAGGCTCTCGTTCGCGAGACGGACGTCGATCAGTTCCAGCGCATCGTTAATCGAAAGCGGCGAGACCATCACCCCCTTACGCGGGATGACCTGCAGCAATCCCTCGTTCGCCAGTCGATGAATGGCCTGATTGACGGGCGTTCTACCCATCTCAAGCGCATTCATCACCTGCGCCGTATTCACGTATTCGCCGGGCTTGTAGCTCAGTGTGACCAGCAACTGTTTGAATCGCCGATAGGCCAGCTCGTTCTGCGATAGTCCGGCTTCTTCCGCTGTCGGCAAGACCTGATGGGGTTCATCGACGTGCTTCACGTGTCGCTCCTGCAAAGAAAAGTCTTTCACCATAGTACACAAAACATGGCACGAAAATCGCTTATTCCTTAATTGAAAATCGTGTGAAATTTCACAGTGCTTTTTATCGAGAGGCTGGCAACGTCATGAAACTGATCTTCAATGTGCTGGAAAAATCAGCAGAAAAGTTAATTGAGGTCGAGATTGATCGTCTGGTGATCGCCGGTTGGACCGGCCGCGATCGCGACGCGGTTATGCACCATATCCGGGAACTGGAGGCGCTGGGCGTGCCTCAACCCAGTGCAATCCCGCTTTTCTACCGCGTGGCGACGAACCAGTTGACGCAATCCTCCCTCGTCGAAGTCGTCGGCAACGCCAGCTCCGGCGAGGCCGAACCGCTGATCTTTTCCTATCACGGCGAGCTTTATGTTTCGCTGGCGTCGGATCATACCGATCGCCAACTGGAGGCGCAGAACGTGGCGCTGTCAAAACAGCTATGCGCCAAACCGGTCGCGCGGGAAGCGTGGCCGCTTCGCGAGGTGATGGCTCATTGGGATTCGCTGATCCTACGATCGTGGATCGTCGAAGACGGGGAGTATCGGCTGTATCAGGAAGGCACGTTGGCCAGCCTGCAACCGCCGATGGCGCTGCTACAACGCTATCTGGCGCCCGATGTTCCGATGCTGGCGGACGGACTTGCCATGAGCTGCGGCACGATGACGGCGATCGGCGGGATCCGCCCGGCGACGGAGTTTCGCATGGCGCTGGTCGATGAACATCTGGGACGCACGATCAGCCACAGCTATTCCAGCGTTTTACTGCCGGTGGTGGCGTGATGGGCGCGTTAACGTTGCAGGAGGCCGCCGTCGGGCTGGCGAAGGGCGAATGGACGTCGGCGACGTTAACCGAGGACGCACTGATGCAGATTGCCGATACACAGGGAGAGGGGGCATTTGCCTTTACCCGGGTCTACGCCGAACAGGCCCGTCAGCAGGCCCGGGCGTCAGATCAGCGGCGTGCGGCAGGCGGGGCGCGCTCAGCGTTGGATGGCGTGCCGATCGCCATCAAAGATCTGTTCGACGTCGAGGGCGAGCCGACGCTTGCCGGTTCCCGCGTGTTGGCGTCAGCACCGGCAGCCGCCGCGCATTCGGGTGTGGTCCGCCGTCTTTTTCACGCGGGCGCGGTCGTGGTGGGGAAGACCAATATGACCGAGTTCGCGTATTCCGGCTTGGGGATAAATCCTCACTACGGGACGCCAGCCAATCCGTGGAACCGGGAAAATCGCCGCATTCCGGGAGGCTCCTCTTCCGGCGCGGCGGTCGCGGTGGCGGACGGTATGTGTTTGGGCGCGGTCGGTAGCGATACCGGGGGATCGGTGCGGATTCCGGCGGCTTTTTGCGGTCTGACCGGTTACAAACCTACGGCCCGGCGGATGGATGATACGGGAGTGCTGCCGCTGTCGCCGTCGCTAGACTCCGTTGGCGTTATCGCCCACGGCATCGCCGATTGCCTCGCGCTGGACGGGGTCCTTTCCCATCAGCCTCTGTCGCCCCAGGCTCAGCCTTTGTCGAAGGCCCGATTTGGGGTGCCGCAAACCTTGGTGCTGGACGGATTAGATGACGCGGTGGGGGCGGCGTTCGAACACAGCCTGTGGCGTTTGGCGCGGGCTGGAGCACGTATCGAAACGGTTCCCTGTACGGCCTTTGCGGAATTGGCCGCCATCAATGCCGCAGGCGGGTTCACCGCGCTGGAATCATGGCGTTGGCATCAGTCGTTGATCGCGCGGCATGCCGCCGAGTATGACCCGCGTGTGCTGTCGCGCATTCGCCGTGGAGCGGCCCTGAGCGAGCGAGACGCTGCTTTGCTGATGCGCCAGCGTGCTGAGTGGCAGCGGCGGGTGACCATCGAAATCCAAGGTTACGATGCGTTACTGATGCCGACCGTCCCTTTTATCGCGCCAACCATTGCCGAGCTTGAGGCTAATGAGGCGACTTATTTTCGCGTCAACGGCGCGGCATTGCGAAACCCTTCCATCATCAACTTTCTGGACGGCTGCGCGGTCTCCCTGCCGTGCCAGCAACCGGGCGATGCGCCGGTCGGCCTGATGGTGGCCGGATTGCCGCTACAGGATAACGCGTTGTTGGGATGGGCGTTGTCGATTGAACGATGCCTCAACGGCGGCCTTGACGTCTCATTTCAATGAACAGGAGAAAATTCATGACTGTGACCCCAACGGGATGCTGCTTGTCGCCACGGACGTCGACGCAGAGGATGAGGCGGATTTTAACCGATGGTACGACTGCGAACACGTGGAGGAGCGGGTACGTATTCCCGGCTTCCTGACCGGTACGCGTTATCAGGCGTTGCAGGGCGGACGCAAATATCTGGGGCTATACAAAACGACATCGCTGGAGTGCTTTACTTCGCCGTCCTATCAGGCGGCCTTTTCCCACCAAACGGAATGGTCGCAAATCAACCTTCGGCGCATGCGGGATCCGCTGCGGCGGGTGTGCGCTATTACGGCGGTAACCGGGTGCGGTACAGGGAGTCATTTGAGCTTGCTTACCCTCGCCCCGCCAGAGGAGGGCGACCTGATCGAACGTATCGCTCATTTAGGGGAATCGCTGTCCGACGTCGCGGGATTCGTCAGCAGCAGCCTGCTTCTGCCTGATGCCGCGCTGAGCACGCCGCTACCGAATGCGTCTCCTGAACCTACGGCGCTCCTGCCGTTACTGGTGCTGGAAAGTGGTTCTCCGGCTGCCGGTGAGTCAATGGCGGCGATGGCGGCACAGATTTTGAATGTATCTCTTCATGATGTCTTGCACTACGCCTTGAGTTGGCAACTGACTGCACAGGAGCTGAAATGATGAATATCGGGACGACTGAAACGGCAGGACAGGCGGTGCCGCTCGCCGCCAAAACGCCGAACACCGGCAAGCTGGCGGCCGCCAGCGCTATAGGTACGGCGCTGGAGTGGTATGACTTTACCGTCTACAACATCATGGCGGCGCTGATCTTTAACCATATCTTCTTCCCGTCATTCGATCCGCTGGTGGGCACGATCCTGGCCTTCTCCACCTACGCGGTCGGCTACGTCTCACGGCCTATCGGCGGGATCATCTTTGGTCATCTGGGAGATGTGCTGGGGCGGCGGTTTGTGCTTGTTGCCACGCTGGTGATCATGGGGGTCACGACGGCGTTAATGGGACTGCTGCCCGGCTACGCCCGCTGGGGGATTTGGAGTCCCGTGCTGCTGGTCACCCTGCGTTTTATTCAGGGCATTGCGCTGGGCGGCGAATGGGCTGGGGCGGTGTTGTTGTCGATGGAACATGGCAGACCCCATCAGCGCGGACGAAACGCCTCGTTTGCTCAGGTCGGTCCTTCCTGCGGTACGCTCATCGGCACCGGTTTTATCACGCTGATCACGCTCTCCATTTCGCCCGAAAGCTTTCAGGCATGGGGATGGCGTATTCCTTTCCTGCTGAGTCTGGTACTCGTCGTATTCGGCCTGTGGCTGCGCAGCGGCGTCGGTGAAACCCCCGCCTTTCTCAAGCTAGAGAAAAGTAAACACATTACGCAGGCGCCCATTCGCGTCGTCTTTAGACAGCATCTGCGTTCGTTGCTCATCGCCGGCGGGTCGCGCATCGGCTCAGATGTGTTGTATGCGTTGGTGGTGGTCTTTACGTTGACGTATGTGACAACGGTACTGAACTTGCCGCGCCCGCTGGCCTTGACCGCCACCATGCTGGGCGCTTTCGGCAATGCTATTGCTATCCCGCTGTTCGGAATTCTGTCTGACCGTATTGGTCGGCGACCGGTTTACATGGGCGGCGCGCTGGCGGCAATCATGTGGACATTCGTCTTTTTCACCTTGCTCGACAGTACGCAGCCGGTGCAGATATGTCTGGCGGTCGTGGTTGGACTGCTGATCCATGCGGCGATGTATGGGCCGCAGGCGGCGTTCATCACCGAGCAGTTTCCTACGCAGGTGCGCTATGCGGGATCGTCTTTGGCTTATACGCTGGCGGGCATTGTGGGCGCCGGTTTTGCGCCGCTGATCATTACGAGCCTGTTCACGTCTTACGGCACGTCGCTGGCGATTTCACTCTATGTGACGTTGGCGCTGACGATCACGCTATGGGCATTGTGGTCAGCCAAAGAAACGGCCCATAAGCCATTGAAAGACTGAGAGGAGCGCCGGTCGTTGCGCGGCGTAAGCGACAGGCAACAGACCGGAATGACTACTTCAACCAGCCTTTGCTTTGTGCAACTTCGAGATGATGGCTGAGATAGCCCCACAGTTCAGGATAAACCTCTCTGATGAAGTCATTCCGCGACAGTACCTGTTCCAAGCGAATACCGTGCTCCACCCAACTTTGACCGCCGTTGTGAAGATTCATTAACACCGGCATCAGGCGGTCAATCAATAGCGCGAAGCGTGCGTCAGGCGTTTCGCTTGCTTCATACTCCAGCCACAGCTGATGGAAGCGGCTGCGCTGCGGTTCCGGCAGCAGACCGAACAGCCGTATGGCGGCGGCGACTTCGCGATCGTGTACTTCGGCACGCCCCTGAAGATCGTAAACCAGCACGTCGCCCGCATCGACCTCCACGATATCGTGGATCAGCGCCATTTGAATGACGCGCTGAATATCAACGTCCTTTCCCGCATAAGGCGCCAGGCTCATCGCCGCCAGAGCAAAATGCCAGCTATGCTCGGCAGAATCTTCCTGACAGTCAGTGCCAATCACTTTGGAACGGCGTTTGACGCTTTTGAGTTTATCGACTTCCATCAAGAATGCGACGACGTCAGTGAGGGGACCGAAGTCCAGTACGGCAAGGGACATCTGAATAATCTCCATAAAGGAAGGTGCCCAATTGTAAGGCAACCTTGGCGACATTGAAATGCAGGATTGAAGGCAACAACGGCCATATCGTGAGGACTATAATTATTTCAGCGTACGCGTGTACACTGAAAAGGTTCTCCGTTACTCTGGTGGCGGTCACATCATCCGCCTGGGCTTTTTGCCTCATTGAGCGGCGAAAAGGATATTTCAAGAGGTAGGTCATGAAGAAGCAGGTGTTGGATTCGGGTTATTCGCTGGCGGAAGAAATCGCCAATAGCATCAGTCACGGGGTCGGATTAGTGTTAGGCATCATCGGCCTGATTTTACTGCTGACGCAGGCGGAAAAAAATGGTGCTGATGCCATCGCTATCACCAGTTATAGCCTCTACGGCGCCACGGTCATTCTGCTGTTTCTGGCCTCTACGCTATACCATGCCATTCCTAATCAAAACGCCAAACGCTGGCTGAAAAAGTTCGATCACTGCGCGATTTACCTGCTGATTGCGGGTACTTACACCCCGTTTTTGATGGTGGGCCTGAAATCGCCGTTGGCGTATGGCCTGATGATTGCTATCTGGAGTCTGGCGCTACTGGGCGTCATATTTAAAATGGCATTTGCGCACCGATTTGAGATCCTCTCACTGGTGACCTATCTGGTTATGGGCTGGCTATCGCTGATCGTGATTTATGAACTGGCCATTACGCTTTCTCTCGGCGGCGTGGTGTTGCTGGCGGTCGGCGGGGCGATCTATACGCTGGGCGTCATTTTTTATTCCAGCAAGCGGATCCCCTTTAACCATGCTATCTGGCATGGATTTGTGCTGGGGGGGAGCTTGTGCCATTTCCTGGCGATTTATCTTTACGTTTAACATCATCAAGCCGTGTCGCTCATCAGATGTCGTGACTGAAAGGCTTTGCACTGCTGGCCAAGACGGCCATGCATACGGGGAATGAGCGATTGTGCTTTTCCGGCCCGCGTCGAGTTTGCGTGCGCCATAAGCCAATAACATTACCGCGCGGAAAACGCCGTCGTCATGCTGGCGCTGCCGTAACGGATTTACCGGAAGTGGCAGGCCTGCGGCGGAATCCCGGAAGGTCATCTTCGCCGCACGCCTTGCGACGCACCGTTTTAGGCCGTCGCGGATGGGGTCGCTTACTCCTCCAGTGAATAAGGCAGCGGCTGAATCGACAGTGTGCTGGCGCTATCGTCCCGCACGCGCAGCACGCTGTCGGCTTCCAGGTCGTTATTCAACACCGCCTGCACCCACAGCTGTCCGTCATGCAAACGCGCGGACGCCAGCACGGTGCCGGTACGACGCCAGTTGTCTCCCAGCTTCAGCTCGAGATCGTCACCTGCCGCGGGTTCGATCGTCGACGTGCCCGCGAGCCAATACAGCGCGCGTTTATTGGCGCCGCGGTACTTGGCGCGCGCCACCATTTCCTGCCCCGCATAGCATCCTTTAAGGAAACTAATCCCCTGTAAAGCCTGCAAATTTGTTGCCTGTGGAATGAACTGTGCGCTATTTGCCGTGTCAATCAGGGGGTAGCCCGCTTCGATATCAAGCGCCAGCCATTGGGTGCTGTTATTTCGCTGCGTTTTACCTTCCAGCGCATTCAGTAGGGCCGCCGCGCGTTCGGCCGACAGCACCAATAGAAAACGCTCGTCCGGATGCGTGAAATGCAGCAGCGTCGCGCCCGACTCTTGCACCACGGCGTTATCGGCATCTGGTAAGGCGTTAAACAGGGGGGCGAGTTGCTCCCGGACGCCTTGCCCGGCGGCACCCAACAGTACGGCTTCATCATCGGCCGCCATCGTAGTTTTGGAGAAGACGGCGTACTTTTTCAACTCGGCCAGTTGCACGTCGCGAACGCTGCGGCGTTCGACATAGGCCAGTCCCTCGCCGTGATGGAACAGACGCAGGTCGCTCCACATTTTACCTTTGGCGTCGCAGTGGGCGCAGAGGACATGCTGGTTAGGCTGCAGCGCCGTCACGTCGGTGGTGACCTGCCCCTGCACATAGCTGACGGTGTCGGGGCCGACCAGAGTGACCAGTCCCCAATCCTCTAGCGTCATGAGCGTGGCGGGAAGGGCGGAGGACGGGAATAAAGGGTGTGATGGAATTGTATTAGCCATGGTTACAGTCCTGCGATGAGGGGTGTTTAGCAATGGTCTAATGGTAAAAGAGCGGCAAGGGTTTGCAAGCGCTTATTGGGTGGCGATGACGAATGCGCGAGGCGCTACGCAGAGTGAGCAATGCCGATGCCGATACTGCGCTAAAATATGTCAAAGTATTACTATTGGTTTAATATCATCGAACAAAATAGGGTTACACTGAAGGCTATGACTGAACAAAGTGAGCGATCATATGGATATCAATGATAAAGCACGCATTCACTGGGCCTGTCGGCGCGGCATGCGTGAGCTGGATATTTCCATCATGCCGTTTTTCGAGCATGACTACGATGCATTGAACGATAGCGACAAAAGCGCCTTTGTCCGCCTGCTGCAGTGCGACGATCCCGATCTGTTCAACTGGCTGATGAATCACGGCGAGCCATCAGATCTGGAGCTTAAACGCATGGTTTCCCTTATTCAGACGCGAAATAAACACCGTGGCCCAGTGGCAATGTGATCTTAAAGTTTCCTGGCGCATGCAGCTGTTCTCTCTGCTGGTGCACGGGATTATGGTGCTCTTGATTCTGCTGGCCCCGTGGCCGAGTGGTTATGCGCCGCTATGGCTGGGGCTGGTGTCTCTGGTGATGTTCGGATTCATTCGTAGCCAGCGCAATATCAAATCTCGCCACGGCGCGATCTCGCTGCACGGTGAACGTCATCTGCGCTGGCAGCAGCGAGAGTGGCGCATCGTCAAACGGCCGTGGATGCTGAAGAGCGGTATTCTGCTGTCGCTGCGGGCAGCGGACGGCGCAGCTCTGGAACAGCGACTATGGCTCTCCTCGGACAGTATGGGGCGGGATGAGTGGCGGCATCTGCGTCAGCTTTTGCTGCGGAAGGACCGCTGCGCAGGGTAATGACGCTTAATGTTGCGCTCGCGTGGTGAACTCAGTGCCGCCATGCGGATATTCTTCGCGTTGGGGCCGCAGTTCGCTACTGAATGATTTTCCTCGCCCCCCGTTTCGATAACGCTTCCGCACGCCCGCGGTTGTAGTATTGAATTTCTCGCCCTTCGCCGGCAGGCGAAGAAAATCGGCGCTGTCGATCGGGCCGATACGTGAGAAAAATGCCCGCAGCGATTTACGCGATTTGCCGCAGCGGGTATCTTACGCGTCGTTCAACAAGAGAGAAGCCGATGACCACGCCTGCAGAAAAACGCGCCGCGCAGAAAAATATGCTGCATCCGCGCAACCGCCATCGCGGCCGCTATGATTTTACCGCCCTGAAACTCACGCATCCTGCGCTGATCCCGTTCGTTCATGTGAACGACTACGGCGACGAGTCGATTGATTTCGCCAATCCGGACGCGGTCAAAACGTTGAATCAGGCGCTGCTGCACGAGTTCTATCAGATTGAACACTGGTTTTTACCCGAGGGATTTCTCTGCCCGCCGATCCCCGGACGGGCGGACTATGTTCATCACCTTGCCGATCTACTGGCCGAGGATAATCAGTCTCAGGTGCCGCGTGACGCCTCCGTACTGGATATCGGCTGCGGCGCCAACTGCATTTACCCGCTGATCGGTCAGCGTGAGTACGACTGGCGCTTCACCGGCAGCGAGATCAATCCACAGGCCATGCAGGCGGCCAATGCGACCATCGCCGCCAATCCCGGTCTAAGCCGAACCATCCGCTTGCGTCGTCAGAAAGACAGTAAGGCTATCCTCAACGGCATCATTCACAAAAATGAGCTGTTTGATGCGACGCTGTGCAACCCGCCATTCCATGCCTCGGCCAACGAGGCGAAGCAGGGCTCGCGCCGGAAGCTGCACAACCTTGGGCTGGACAAGCGATCGCCGCTCAATTTCGGCGGGCAGGAAGATGAACTGTGGTGTGAAGGCGGGGAGAAAGCGTTTATTGCGCAGATGATCCGCGAAAGTGCGGTTTTCTCACGTCAATGCCTGTGGTTTACGTCGCTGGTCTCACGCAAAGAGAATTTGCCGGATCTGTATCGCGTGTTGGATGAGGTGGGCGCGGAGAGCGTTAAAACCGTGGATATGGCGCAGGGACAGAAGCAGAGCCGCTTCGTCGCCTGGAGCTTCCTCACGCCAGCCGCTCGCACCAAATGGTGGGCGCAGAAGCGTCGTTAACGGTCGCAAAAACGCGCCGGGATATGGTTGAAATCGCCGTATCCCGGCGGCGGACGTCACGCCTGTTCAGATTGGCATAGCGCTTTAAGTTCTCGCAGGATCTGCTCACACCACTGTTGGATGCGGTCTTCACTCATGTCGTACTGATTCACTTCGTCCAGCGCCAGTCCGACGAAGTGCTTGCCGTCGGGCGTCAGCGGTTTGGTGCTGATGAAATCGTACTCCTCGGTCGGCCAGTAGCCGATGAATCTTACGCCCAGCGGCTGTAGCTGCTCATGCAGCATACCCAGCGCATCCAAAAACCACTCGCTGTATCCCAGCTGATCGCCCATCCCGTAGAGCGCGACGATCTTTCCCTGTAGTTTCAGCGTCGGCAGGTGATGCCAGATGGCTTCCCAATCTTCCTGAATTTCGCCGAAGTCCCAGGTCGGAATGCCGAGGATTAGCGCTTCATAGTCTTCCATACGTTGGGGATCGACATCTTTGACGTTGTTCAGTTCGATCATATCCGCACCCAGGATGTCGCGGATTTTCTCTGCCGCCATTTCGGTGTAGCAGGTGCTGGAGCCGTAAAAAAGTCCTATCTTCATAAGCCGTCAGTGTGTTGGGAAAGTGAATGTAAGGCGCTGCCGCAGCGCGGCAACACACAGTCAATGCGTTAGTCTGGCGAAGTATACTACGCCCGTAAAGCACAAATGACTGTGGGAAAAGCATCGGGGCGAAGACGGATGCCTTCGCCCACGGTGTTTAATCGAGGGATTGGTGACGTGTTTCTTTGATCAGCAGCAGCGCGATCAGCGTCAATGTCGCCATCGCCGCCAGATAGACGCCGACGTAGAACAGCCCATAGTTGCTGGTCAGCCAGGCGGCGATATAGGGCGCGACTGAAGCCCCCAGAATTGACGACACGTTATAGGAGAATGAGGCGCCGGTGTAGCGAACTTCCGTCGGGAAGAGCTCCGGCAGCAGCGCGCCCATGGGACCGAAGGTGAAGCCCATCATGCTCAGGCCCAGCACCAGAAACGCCATCACCAGCCACTGTTCGCCGGATCCCAGCAGGTAGGGGAAGACGAAGGCGAAGACCAGCATGCTGCAGGTGACGACGATCATAGTGCGGCGGCGGCCATAGATATCGGCCAGATAGCCGGCGACCGGGATCATCAGACCGAAGCCAATCACCGCGATCATCAGCATCCACAGGAAGTTATTACGCGGAATACCCAGCCCGGCCGGAACCGGCGAGGTGCCGTAGGTCATCGAGTAGACGGTCATGATGTAAAACAGCGTGTAGGTCGCCAACATGATGAACGTGCCGAGGATCGTCGCTTTCAGGTGTTTGCTCAGCAGCGTTCCCATTGGGATCCGTACTTTTTTACCCGCCTGTTCGGCTTTGGCGAAGACCGGCGATTCATGCAGGGACACGCGGACATACAGCCCGATCAGCACCAGAATCGCGGAGAAAATGAACGGAACGCGCCAGCCCCAGTGCATAAACTGTTCATCCGTCAGCAGCCAGGACAACAGCAGGAAGGTACCGTTAGCGAAGAAGAAGCCAATAGGCGCGCCGAGCTGAGGAAACGAGCCATACAGCGCGCGTTTGTGCGCCGGTGCGTTCTCTGTCGCGAGCAGCGCCGCGCCGCCCCATTCGCCGCCCAGGCCCAGACCCTGACCAAAGCGGGCCAGCGCCAGCAGCATTGGCGCCAGAATACCGATCGTTTCGTAGCTCGGAAGCAGGCCGATCGCGACGGTGGATATTCCCATCGTCAGCAGCGAAGCCACCAGCGTGGCTTTTCGTCCGACTCGGTCGCCGAAATGTCCAAACAGGGCGGAACCGATGGGACGTGCGATAAAGGCAATCGCGAACGTCGCCAGTGACTGGAGTGTTGCTGCAGTGTTATCGCCTTGCGGGAAAAAGATGTGCGGGAAAATCAGCACCGCGGCAGTAGCATAAATATAGAAATCAAAGAATTCGATGGCAGTGCCGACCAGAGAAGCAACCACAACCTTATTACGGGAGTTTACGGGGGCGTCTGGGACTTGATTGTCATCAACAGTGGATGCGACGGAGGATTGCATAGTTTTTTCAGTTTTTTAACAACACGGACGCGTATTTTATGCATAGAAAATGCTTATTTTCAAACCACCAAGCCGCGTCTGACGCGGGCTGCGCTAGGATGTGTCCCGCTTTTCTCCCGATTAATAAGATATAATCCCTTAAGCCGCATTTTTTGCCGCAGGATATGATAAAAATAAAAGCAATTACCGAATTGTACCCCGTTCACGTGCTGTCAGGCATAATGGTCTCAGCATGAAACAGAGGAGCCCGCCATGCAGACACCGGATCAAACCGTGATCGAACAGTTTCTCGATGCGCTGTGGTTGGAGCGGAATCTGGCTGAAAATACGCTGGCGTCCTACCGACAGGATCTTCGCTCTTTGGCGGACTGGCTGGCGCACCACGAGAGCGGCCTGTTGCAGGCGGAAGCCGCTGACCTGCAGGCTTTTCTGGCCGAACGGCTGGAAGGCGGTTATAAGGCGACCAGCTCTGCGCGCCTGCTGAGCGCAACCCGGCGACTTTTTCAGTACCTCTACCGCGAAAAGCAGCGCTTAGACGATCCCAGCGCGTCGCTCTCTTCTCCCAAACTGCCGCAGCGATTGCCGAAGGACTTAACGGAAGCGCAAGTCGATGCGCTGCTCAATGCTCCCTGTGTCGACAAGCCCCTCGAACTGCGCGACAAAGCCATGCTGGAAGTCTTGTACGCGACCGGCCTGCGCGTCTCGGAGCTGGTGGGTCTGACCATCAGCGACGTCAGCCTGCGTCAGGGCGTGGTGCGCGTCATCGGCAAAGGCAACAAAGAGCGTCTGGTGCCGCTGGGAGAAGAAGCGGTGCATTGGATAGAGCAGTATCTGGAATACGGCCGACCCTGGCTTATTAGCGATAAGCCGATCGATGTAATGTTCCCCAGCAGTCGGGGGCAGCAGATGACCCGCCAGACTTTCTGGCACCGCATCAAGCACTACGCGGTCATTGCTGCTATTGACAGCGCTAAACTTTCTCCGCATGTTTTGCGTCATGCTTTTGCCACGCATTTACTGAACCACGGCGCGGATTTACGCGTAGTACAGATGTTGCTGGGCCACAGCGACCTGTCCACGACGCAGATCTATACGCATGTCGCCACGGCACGCCTGAAGCAGCTGCATCAGCAGCATCATCCCCGGGCGTGATGGACAGATGAATCATGGGGTGGGGCGCATCAGCCATGTCGGCTGACGATCACGCCTCATCCAAGAACAGGATCAATTTATGAAAAAGAGTGTATTACTGCTTTCTCTGCTCGTCGCCGCCATGAGCGCCAGCGCGGACGACGCCGCGATTAAACAGTCACTGACGCGTCTGGGCATGCAAAATGCGGAAATCCAGACGGCGCCCATTCCCGGAATGAAAACCTTGCTGACCGAAAACGGCGTGCTGTACATCACCGATGACGGCAAACACCTGCTGCAAGGACCGTTGTATGACGTGAGCGGAAAAAATCCGGTCAACGTCACCAACCACATTCTGATGGGGCGTCTGGAAGCGCTTAAAGATCAGATGATTGTTTATAAGGCTGCGCAGGAAAAGCATGTGATCACCGTGTTTACCGATATCACCTGTGGTTACTGCCGCAAACTGCACGAGCAGATGAATGACTACAACGCGCTGGGCATTACCGTCCGCTATCTGGCCTTCCCGCGTCAGGGCGCAGGCTCCCAGACGGAAAAGGATATGCAGTCCATCTGGTGCGTAGCCGACCGCAAAAAAGCCTTTGATGCCGCAATGAAAGGCGACGATATCTCGCCTGCAACCTGCAAAACCGATATCTCCGAGCACTATCAGCTTGGCGTATTGTTTGGTGTTCAGGGCACGCCAGCCATCGTGCTGGATGATGGCACGGTGATCCCGGGTTATCAGGATCCGAAAGAGATGGCCGGTATGCTGCAGGCGCACAAAGCCTCTCAGAAATCGGGTGGTTAAGCGCTCCGTGACTTTCGTAACCCAGCTCTGCCGCCGTCCGGCGGTGGAGAGTCATCATCTTCCCGACACGTTGCCGCCGCTGCTGCGTCGGCTTTACGCCCAACGCGGCGTTCAGGCTGCGCAGGAACTTGAACGCAGCCTGCGCGGTTTGCTGGATTACCGGCAGCTTTCGGGGATCGACAAGGCGGTGGACTGTTTGCAGTCCGCGCTGGCGGATAAACGCCGCATCGTGATCGTCGGCGACTTCGACGCAGACGGCGCGACCAGTACGGCCCTGACCGTGCTGGCGCTGCGGCGAATGGGCGGTCAGCATATCGACTTTCTGGTGCCTAACCGGTTTGAAGATGGCTACGGCCTCAGCCCTGAGGTCGTCGCTCAGGCGGCGGCGAAAGGCGCGGAGCTGATCGTCACCGTCGACAACGGCATTTCGTCCCACGCAGGCGTAGACGATGCGCATCAGCGGGGGATCGACGTGCTGGTGACGGACCACCATCTGCCGGGCGACACCTTGCCCGCGGCCGAGGCCATCATTAACCCTAATCTGGCGGACTGTGGCTTCCCTTCCAAGTCTCTCGCGGGCGTGGGGGTGGCGTTCTACCTGATGATGGCGCTGCGAGCGAGGCTGCGCGACGGCGGCTGGTTTGAACAGCATGGCCTGCCTGAGCCCAATCTGGCGGAGCTGCTGGATCTGGTGGCGCTGGGGACGGTGGCGGACGTGGTGCCGCTGGATGCCAACAACCGAATCCTTGTGGCCCAGGGGCTAAATCGCATCCGCGCGGGCAAATGCCGACCCGGTATTCGCGCGCTGCTGGAAGTCTCCAACCGCGAGGCGGCCCAGCTTGTCGCCAGCGACCTGGGTTTTGCGCTCGGCCCGCGCTTGAACGCCGCCGGAAGGCTGGATGATATGTCTGTCGGCGTAGCGCTGTTGCTGAGTGACGACATCGTTCAGGCGCGCATGCTGGCGAGCGATCTCGACGCGCTCAACCAGACCCGGCGTGAAATCGAGCAGGGGATGCAGGTGGAAGCGCTACAGCTGTGCGAACAGCTGGAGCGTAGCAGCGAGACGCTGCCCTACGGTCTGGCGATGTATCACCCGGAGTGGCATCAGGGCGTCGTCGGCATCCTGGCGTCTCGTATCAAAGAGCGCTTCCATCGACCCGTCATCGCGTTCGCCCCCGCGGGCGACGGTATTCTCAAAGGCTCGGGGCGGTCGGTGGCCGGTTTGCACCTGCGCGATGCGCTGGAGCGATTGGACACCACGTGTCCCGGTCTGATGATGAAGTTTGGCGGACATGCGATGGCCGCCGGGCTGTCGCTGGAAGAAGCGCGCTTTGAGGAGTTTCGCGAGCGCTTCGGCGAACTGGTCGGCGAGTGGTTGGATGCTTCGCAACTACAAGGCATCATCTGGTCCGACGGTGAATTAGCCGCCCCGGAACTGACGCTGAGCACCGCGCAGCTGCTGCGGGACGCCGGTCCCTGGGGGCAGACGTTCCCTGAGCCGACGTTCGACGGTCATTTTCGCCTGCTGCAACAGCGTCTGGTCGGGGAACGTCATCTCAAGGTGATGGTGGAACCGCTGGCGGGAGGCCCTCTGCTGGACGGTATCGCGTTCAATGTCGATACCACCCAATGGCCGGACAGCAGCGTCCGACAGGTGGAACTGGCTTATAAGCTGGACGTGAACGAGTATCGCGGCAAGCGTTCGGTGCAGCTGTTGATCGAACATTTGTGGCCGCTGTAGCGCGAGCTTTTTTGTGAGTTCAGCGGGCGCGGCGACGACTTTTCGTCGTGCGCGCTCGCTGTTAAAAACTGAACGGATCGCTATAAACCCCGACGTGGATCCGTTACAATTCGCCGTTTGAATACACGTCGTCCCTTTGACCAACAAAAGATCTTAAACATCATGTTTGAAATTAATCCGGTAAAAAATCGAATTCAGGACCTGTCTGAGCGGACAGTGGTTCTGAGGGGGTATCTTTGACTACGATGCCAAGAAAGAACGCCTCGAAGAAGTAAACGCCGAGCTGGAACAGCCGGACGTTTGGAACGAACCTGAACGCGCTCAGGCGCTGGGTAAAGAACGCTCCTCTCTGGAAGCGATCGTCGACACCATCGACCAAATGACGCAGGGGCTGGAAGATGTCTCCGGTCTGCTGGAACTGGCGGTGGAAGAAGACGACGAAGACACCTTTAACGAAACCTGCGCCGAACTCGACGGACTGGAAAATAAACTCGGCCAGCTCGAATTCCGCCGTATGTTCTCCGGCGAGTACGACAGCGCGGACTGCTATCTCGATATTCAGGCGGGTTCCGGCGGTACGGAAGCACAGGATTGGGCCAGCATGCTGGTACGTATGTACCTGCGCTGGGCGGAAGCCAAGGGCTTCAAAACTGAAATCATCGAAGAGTCCGATGGTGAAGTGGCCGGGATTAAGTCCGCGACCCTTAAAATTATCGGCGATTACGCCTTCGGTTGGCTGCGGACCGAAACCGGCGTGCATCGTCTGGTGCGCAAGAGTCCGTTCGACTCCGGCGGCCGTCGTCACACGTCCTTCAGCTCGGCCTTCGTCTATCCCGAAGTGGATGACGATATCGATATCGAAATCAACCCGGCCGACCTGCGTATCGACGTCTATCGCGCCTCCGGCGCCGGTGGTCAGCACGTTAACCGGACCGAGTCTGCGGTGCGTATTACCCATATTCCGACCAACATTGTGACCCAGTGTCAGAACGACCGTTCTCAGCATAAAAACAAAGATCAGGCGATGAAACAGCTGAAAGCGAAGCTGTACGAGTTTGAGATGCAAAAGAAAAATGCTGAAAAACAGGCGCTGGAAGACAACAAGTCCGACATTGGCTGGGGAAGCCAGATTCGCTCTTATGTGCTGGATGACTCCCGCATTAAAGACCTGCGTACCGGGGTGGAAACACGCAACACCCAGGCTGTGCTGGACGGCGATCTGGACAAATTTATTGAAGCAAGTTTAAAAGCGGGGCTATAAGGAATCCACATGTCTGAACCACAATCTCAGGGTGCCGAACAGGCGCAGGATCTGAATAACGAACTCAAAGCGCGTCGCGAAAAGTTGTCCGCTCTGCGTGAAACCGGCGTGGCCTTCCCGAACGATTTTCGTCGCGATACGACGTCCGATCGGCTGCATGCCAGCTACGATGATAAAGATAACGAAGAGCTGGAGCCGCTGGGTCTGGAAGTGACTGTCGCTGGCCGTATGATGACCCGCCGCATCATGGGGAAAGCCTCTTTTGTGACGCTGCAGGACGTGGGCGGACGCATTCAGCTGTACGTCTCCCGTGATGACCTGCCGGAAGGCGTTTACAACACCCAGTTCAAAAAGTGGGACCTGGGCGATATCCTGGGCGCGCGCGGCAAGCTGTTCAAAACCAAGACCGGCGAGTTGTCCATTCACTGTACCGAACTGCGTCTGTTGACCAAGGCCCTGCGTCCGCTGCCGGATAAATTTCACGGTCTGGCCGACCAGGAAACGCGTTACCGTCAGCGTTATCTGGACCTGATCGCCAACGACGAATCCCGCAACACGTTCCGAATTCGTTCTCAGGTGATGGCCTCTATCCGCCGCTTCATGGTCGAAAAAGGCTTCATGGAAGTGGAAACGCCGATGATGCAGGTGATCCCGGGCGGTGCCTCCGCGCGTCCGTTTATCACGCATCACAACGCGCTGGACATCGATATGTACCTGCGTATCGCGCCTGAGCTGTACCTGAAACGTCTGGTGGTCGGCGGGTTCGAACGCGTATTCGAAATCAACCGTAACTTCCGTAACGAAGGCATCTCGCCGCGTCACAACCCTGAATTCACCATGATGGAACTTTATATGGCGTATGCCGACTATAAAGACCTGATTGTGTTGACTGAAACGCTGTTCCGCACCCTGACTCAGGATGTGCTGGGCACCACCACGGTGGAATATGGCGACCAGACCTTCGACTTCGGCAAGCCGTTTGAGAAGCTGACGATGCGTGAAGCGATCTGCAAATACCGCCCGGAAACCAATGTGGCGGATTTGGACGATCTGGAAAAAGCGACGGCGATTGCACAGTCTCTGGGCATCAAGATCGAGAAAAGCTGGGGTCTGGGCCGTATCGTGACCGAGATCTTCGAAGAAACGGCGGAAAGCAGCCTGATCCAGCCGACCTTCATTACCGAATATCCGGCGGAAGTGTCGCCGCTGGCGCGCCGTAATGACGAAAACCCGGAAATCACCGACCGCTTTGAGTTCTTCATTGGCGGCCGCGAGATCGGTAACGGTTTCTCCGAGCTGAACGACGCCGAAGATCAGGCGGAACGTTTCTCTCAGCAGGTCAGCGCCAAAGATGCTGGCGACGATGAAGCGATGTTCTACGACGAAGACTACGTCACCGCGCTGGAACACGGCATGCCGCCGACGGCAGGTCTGGGCATCGGTATTGACCGCATGGTAATGCTGTTCACCAACAGCCACACCATCCGCGACGTCATTCTGTTCCCGGCCATGCGCCCGCAGAAATAATGACGATGACGGCCTCCTTGAAAGAGGCTGTCGGTTCAGCGTGGTGTGATGAATACCTTACTGTTATCAACGTCTTAGCCCCACGCTCTGCGTGGGGTTTTTCTTTTCCGGGCCTGAGCGCGTCGTTCACTACGATCGTTGGTGCGGTGAATTTCTTAGTGTGGACACTCAGTAGGCTGGATGCCGGTGGTATTGCCGTCGAGGAAGAGCAAGAATCACGGGACGAGTTTTGGCACGCTAGTCAGCAGCGGCCTGCCTCAGGAGCACCGACTCAAGCCGCCGTACCTCAGATTCTTTTTTTTAGCGCATTTAATTGCTTAAAACGCAGTCAGTTTGGCGGGTTTTTATCTTGCCCGGCAAACGGATAGCGCTATAATGCGGGCACTTCTCCGTGCGGGCGTAGTTCAATGGTAGAACGAGAGCTTCCCAAGCTCTATACGAGGGTTCGATTCCCTTCGCCCGCTCCAGAATCCCCCTCATGAACTCCAGAAAATTTGATTTTTCCCTTATAAATAAGAAGTTATCGCTTTTATCAGCAGATTAAAATCAATCGTTTTCGTTCATGGGTCAATCTTCATGTTGGGCACTCCACAAAGCGATTCTTTGTATGACTTCGCCAGAAGGTTCGATAAATTTCGCTGTTCTGTCATGCCCACGATCCACCCGACTGATGGATACCCATTCATTCCTCCAGGTAGGAAATACGATATCCATCATCAACCCTGCTAACGTTAGCAAACCCTTTTCGGTCAAAGTGCATGCCTGCAATAAGCAGTTTTTCTCTGGCTGCGTGTTCCAGGAGTCGTTTCCGCGTGTCTTCGGCCTGAGCGGGATCGCAGTCGAATACAATTGAAACGGCCGGATGCGCTGACTGGATATGTGGGAAATGAACGATGTCTCCCCATATCAAGAGGCATTGATCCTCTGAATAGATGCGGTATCCGGTATGGCCGGGTGTGTGGCCCGGCAGCCATTCCGGGAGAATGCCCTCGATTATCTTGTTCCCGTCGATAAAACGCAGTTTCTGTGCGTAAGCGTCTAACGTTCGGCGGACCAGCGCAAAATTACGTTTCCCGCGTTCGCTGGCGATTTCAAACTTTTCATCATCTCTCCAGTATTGCGCCTCGAGAGGATGAAGATGAAGTTCAGCCTGTCTAAAGACTGGCTGGCCCTCAGCATCCAGCAGGCCACCGATGTGGTCAGGATGGCCGTGCGTCAGTAAGACCGTGTCCACGTCATCAGGGCTGACGCCGGCCGCCCTGAGGTTTTCTCTGAGCAGCCCTCCCACGTTGTTCAGTCCTCCCGCACCAGCGTCAACGAGAAGGGTTCGCCCCCGACCGCGGATGAGATAAGCGTTGATATGGATATTGCCGGGTTCAGCGATCCCGGCACTGTCCTGAATGATCTCTGCATCCGCGGTCTCTATGCCTGACAGTAAATCCAGATTGGCTGACATATGGCCGTCACTCAGGGCTGTCACCAGAAAATCCCCGATCTGACGAGATGTGAAGGGTGAAGGGTTCATTAATACCTCAGGGTTAGTTTCGAACATGTATGGGGGGCGCAAGAACCCAAACAGTGAATACGCGCCGTGAATTCTGTTGCCGCATTTCCCGCGTCCGGCACGGCGGTAAAATTCATTCCAGTCTTCCTCGCTTTTGGCATCGTTCTTGGGCATTCCACGACGTAGGGCATTGACTGACCGCTACATGAATCAACGACAGGAACCTTATTGATGAGTTTTCATCATGCTACATGCTGTGTTTTCGGGTATGAATCGATACTATTTCATTAATCAGTGATATTCACTCACTGGAAGGTCGTTATATACACAAAGTGAGGGACGGTTTTATGCGGAAAAAAATTCCCACTAGCGCTTCTCTGCAGGCATTTGATGCCGCCGCAAGGCACGGTAATTTTGCCCGGGCCGCAGAAGAGTTATCGCTGACGGAAGGCGCATCAGCCGACAAATTGCACGCCTTGAATCGTTGCTGAATTGCAGACTGTTTGACCGAACCGGAAGCCGGGTAAAGCTTAATCCCATAGGGGCGCGCTATGCACATCACATACGCGAAACGCTCGAACGGCTCGAAAGGGATACACAGTCCATCATGGGAATGCCTGAAGGCAGTAAAAGTCTGGATATTGCCGTCCTGCCGACGTTTTCCAGCCGATGGCTTATTCCCCGCTTGAGCGGTTTTAGAGCCCTGCACCCGGACATAACCGTAAATATTGCGGCCAGAACCGACCCTTTCATTCTCACTGGGAGCGGTTTTGACGCCGTGGTTCATTTTGAGCATCCCGCATGGGCGGGCATGCGTATGCACTTTCTCTTTCAGGAAAAACTGGTGCCGGTATGCCATCCTGCACTGGTAACGGATAAGAACATCTACGATCAATTGAACCAACTGCCGCGCATTCATCGGCGTCAAAATCCGGAAGCGTGGCAAACCTATGCCCAGGAAAGCGGGATAGTCCTTGATAATCCGGCGCAGGGTGTCCGGTATGACCTTCATGAAATGGCCATCTCGGCGGCATTGGTGGGACAAGGCGTGGCCATGGTGCCGCGAATGTACGTCGAAACAGAACTGAGAAGCGGAGCGCTGGTCGCGCCTTGGCCAGAATCTGCACTCCTGAGCAAAAGATTCTGCTTAGTTAAACCGGGGGAAACGGGGATAAATGAAGCTGCGCTGCTGGATTTTGAACGCTGGTTGCTGGCTGAAATGATTAATGGTGACATGACAAAATGAGGATGAGAAAGCGTCAGGCCAGTTTGTGCCAGAAGCGACCCCCCGTTACCAACGGAAGCTGGCCACTCATCATCCACGACACTTGGCCTGTAGGGTGACCGTTATAACAAGACATTCATCGTCGTGGGGCGCAATGTCCCTCTTTCGCTTATCGTAGCGCTGACGCTTCAATGCCCCACGACTCTGTGCATTGAGTTGACGTGATGCATCGCCTTAGAACGTCCGCATTAGCCCGATCCACAATGAAAATAATGCATGCTAACGGTTTAGTCAGGAGAAGGGCCGCGCTCAAGGAAGGTGGAAAGCGCAATGTAGCTACGCACAGAACGAACGCCATCAACACACTGAATTTCCATCAAAAAATTTTCTAATGACTCAGTGTCAGCAGCTCGTACTTTTATAAAGACGCAGCCGTCACCCGCGATGGTATGCAGTTCTTCAACTTCCTTCCGATTAGTGAACTGCAGCAGGGCGCGTGTTGCGCTATAGCTGCTGGTCGTGATCACCAGAAACGTTAACAGCGTCCGTCCTAGCTTGCCGCCATCCAATACCGCCACGGTTCCTTTGATCACACCATCACGTTTCAGACGCTTAACGCGTTCGTGAACCGCAGGAGCCGATAAATTCACGATCTCGCTCAATTCCGTGTAGCTACGGCCTGCATCTTCCGCCAAAGCACTTAATATTTTTCGGTCAATGGCATCAAGTTCTGCCGGTTTATGCTTTGTCCGCCGAATACCATCTTCTTCTTTATCGAATGCGCTCATAAGGGTGCCTGTCAGAATGAAAGTCTGAATATACTAGATTCCACCTAATATTATTAAGCCATAAAATGGATGATGGAGTTGCAATGCCCATAGCACTTTTAGCCCTCGCCGTCGGCGCATTCGGTATAGGCCTTACTGAGTTTGTGATTGCCGGCATCCTCCCGCAAATTGCCGCAGAATTTAGCGTCAGTATCCCCAAAGCGGGAATGATGGCGACGTCCTACGCGCTTGGTGTCTTTATCGGTGCGCCGCTGTTAACGGTGTTGGGCGCAAGGGTTCCGCGCAAGGCCATGTTGATAGTGCTGGCTGGCATTTTCACGGTGGGCAATATCATTACGGCAATCGCACCGACGATGCCGATCGGGATTGTTGGCCGTATTGTCACGTCTTTCAATCACGGCGCTTTTTTCGGTATCGGCTCAATTATTGCCGCGTCGTTGGTGGCACCTGGCCGTCAGGCAAGCGCTATTGCCTTTATGTTTTCGGGGCTGACGCTGGCAAACCTGGTCGGTGTTCCGGCAGGGACTTGGCTTGCGCAGACATTTAGCTGGAGACTGGTTTTCTGGGTGATAGCCGGTATCGGGCTGCTCACGATGGCCAGTATTGCTTTGCTGATCCCGCCTATCAAGAAAGGGAAAGCCATTGCATTGCGAAATGAGCTGCGTGCCTTCGTCGATCCGCTGGTGCTGCTTGTGATGGGGATTACCGTTTTCGGACCGGCAGCCTTTTTCACCTCAATCACTTACATCGCCCCCATGGTGGTTAATGACGCGGGCTTTTCTGCTGGCGGCGTTGCGTGGCTAATGGTGCTTTTTGGTTTGGGGCTTGCCGTGGGGAACTGGGTTGGCGGACGCTTCGCCGATCGTTCACTTTTTGGCACGCTTTTCGTTACCCTTGCTGCACAGGGCGTGGTTCTGCTGGTGTTATGGGAGGGGGTCGAAAACCCATGGGTAATCTGTGTCTCGGTATTCCTGATGGCGGCTTTCGGTTTCGCGACGGTCTCGCCGATTCAGAAGCTGGTGATGGAGCGCGCCAGCGAGGCTGGTGCCCCCACAATGGCCTCATCGGTCAATATCGGCATGTTTAATTTGGGAAATGCGCTGGGGGTGTGGATTGGCGGAGTAACGATTTCTGCCGGTTTTGGTCTGGCCTCACCCAACTGGGCGGGGGCCATTATGTCGTTTATTGCGCTGGGCCTCGCTTTCCTGGTGTGGCAAAGTGCCCGTAAAGGTTACGCCCAGCCGATACATGAGTAATTTCAGAATACGGTGGGCACCCACTTAGCCGTGGGTGCCCTTTTCAAGTGATCAACGTCACCTTCTACTACTGCCGGTTTTTCATTGAGGCGCTGGCTCGCCACATCCGAGGTCTGCTCATTGATCTGGGCCAAACGCTCTAGAGGCAACAGGTTGAATTCAACGCATCTCCGCGTGGGCAGTACTTCTGGTTGGCTATGACGTAAAAAGTAATTTATTTACAACATGTTATTTGTTTTTTTATCGCTGCCCCTTTCACCCCTTTCTGAATACAGCGTCTCCTACTTGATGCCATCTTACCGAGCAGCAATCGCACTCCTTTTGCGCGGTGATGTGTCATGCCACCATCGTCCTGATGAGTTTTCTCTGGCGCCAAATTGCCCCGCCTTTTGCCAGCCATAGGTGAGATAACCTGCACTCTTCTTTCTTATCCCTTGGGAACACCCACGGTGCAGAGGCCAGCTGCTTTTGCGGACGTTTTGCGCAAGATCGGTCAGGCAGAGCGCACGCCTTTCACACATACTGATTTGCACGGAGGATGCCATGTTTGACGATAAAACCGATCATTACACCCAGCGTTTTAAACGGGTCTTGGATTATATCGATCGCCATCTCGATGATGCTTTATTACTGGAGTCGCTGAGTGAGGTCGCCCACTTTTCTCCTTTTCACTTCCATCGTCAGTTTTCGTGCTATTGCGGGATGCCGCCGGGTCGTTATATCCAAATGATGCGTTTAAAACGCGCTTCTTATCGATTGGTCTTTAATCCGTTAGAAAGCATCACCGATATCGCGTTCGATGCCGGTTTCCAGCACACGGAATCATTCAGCCGTGCTTTCAGGCATCGGTTTGGCCTGTCGCCGACGAAGTTTCGCCAGCAGCCAACTTGGATTGATTGGCATCAACGCCTGGCTACAACGCAAAGAGTAAGGATGTATACCTTGCAATCTCAGGTCAAGATCGTCCACTTCCCGGCAACACCCGTTGCGATGCTGACTCATCGAGGGCCGTCGGAACGAACCAACGAAACGGCGACCCGCTTTGTTGAATGGCGTAAAACGAGCGGCCTTTCCCCAGTCGGCAGTAGTCAGACTTATGGCGTCGCTCCTGACGATCCGATAAGTACGCCCACAGCCGATTTTCGCTTTAATATCTGTGGTTCAGTGGTCGCGCCTGTCGATGAGGATAATCCGTTTGGCGTCGTGAATGCGCTCATCCCCGCAGGACGTTGCGCCGTGGTGCGGCATTGTGGTTCGCATGATGCTTTGTCTGATGGCGCTCGCGAGCTCTACGGCAAGTGGCTGCCCCAAAGCGGCGAGGAATTACGTGATTATCCGCTGTTTTTTCACTACCTTAATTTTGCCCATGAGGTGGCGGAGCACGAATTAATAACGGATATCTATCTGCCGTTAAAATGACCACGATAGCCCGGGAGCACGCGTAACCGGGTTATCGTTTCTTTTCACGGATCATCCGTCATCCATCAACCTGCGCATAATTTGTGCGTTCGGTAACGGCTAACGTCACGTCTGAACGGTAAAAACCTCGCTCCGCAAACCCCTCAACGAGTTTCTTTCATCGGCACGGTGAACATGAGATGGCGCAAACCGATGAAAATGGTCGGTGTCTGCTGCATGGGTGAGCTGACAAAATAGCGTCACCACATCTCGTAGTGTGCAAAAAAAATACACATCCTTCTCTCGGCAGCTTTTGTTTCGTTTCTTAAATTCGATACCTTTTAAGTGCAAATGTATAACCTTTTGAACATCCTAATGCTAATTAAAGGCATCGATAATGAAGAATAGAGCGCATCAATAACGTCGAATGTAATTACCATGCATTTTTTATTTTCAAAACCTTATTTCTAAATTGGTTTCCTAAATTAAATGAGTTTGAATAATACAAAACTCTTATTTATGTTAGTGAATGTTGAGGAGCATGTATTTGATGCATTTTCAATTCGGCGTGAGACTAATTTTTATTTTTATGGGTTTCGTTTAGGGATTGTTAATAATGGAGTGAGTAAAAAGAAATTTTTTAAAAGGGGTTGTTTTTATTAATTGCATGCTTTCTAATAGCGAAGGCTGATTTTTGTTATTTTAAGACATGCCAAAAATATGCCCTTTCATCTTTGTTTTTAATTTATCTCATTAATTTATATATTTTTATTTTATTCATGTCAGGGCGATAGTTATTGAGTTCGCTTATAGCGATGTTACTACGGCGTGAACCAATGTGGGGTTATTGGTTTTATTCTTATTCGATTGTTTCAGTGCGTGAAATTTGAGATTTTTCTGTTATCGATGACTCTATATTTAATCCTGTGGCTGCTTTGTGATGAAATGTCCTAAGGCATTTGTCATTACCCTTTTCCTAGGATTTATTTTATTTTTTCAGCCGGTAGTTCTGTATTTCCACCATAACAGTTTTCCCCATGTCCCATTATTGAGACGGCTTTGTTATTCATAAATTTTTATCTCTCAGCGTTAATCAATGACGAGATAATGATTGCCATGAAAACGAATATAGCCGGACTGATGGGGAGTAAGCGGGTTTATAACGAGTTTTGGTCAGTGACCTCATTGAACGATGTAAGAAAGGAGTCCTATGTCAATTTTTGATATGCAGCCCGGTTTGACACGGGAAGCACAGTCCACTTACCCCCTCAGTCGTGCTCAGCAAGGCATCTGGTTTGCTCAGCACCTCAATCCTGGGGCGGAGGCCAACGTCTTTAACGTTGCCGAATATGTTGAAATATCGGCCGTACTGAACCCACCGCGTTTTGAAATGGCGGTAAGAACCGCCGTTCAGGAAACAGAATCCCTGCGAGTGCGTTTAGAGGTTTCGTCCCTTGACGTCACTCAGTCCACGGATCTGGCGTCGTCCTGGCGTTTTCCCATATTCGACTTTAGTCGGGAAAGCCATCCGCTGGAGAAGGCGAAGCAGTGGATGGACGCGGCGTGCAACACGCCTTTTGACCTAGAGCAGGGGCCTCTCTTTTCGTTCGCGCTGATTCAGATAGCGCCGGAACATTTTCTCTTTTTCCAATGTCACCACCATATCGTCATGGATGGTTATAGCGCATCGCTGTTTATTCAGCGGGTCGCGGAGCGCTATGCCGCGTTCTCGGCTGGGGCATTAGTGCCGGACGGCGACTTTGTCGGGCTTGCACAGGCACAGAAGATTGAGCGCGACTATGAGGTTTCACCCCGCGCGAGTCACGACCGGGAATACTGGCTGAAGCAGCTGGCGAATCGGCCGGATCCGGTGAGCGTATCCGGGCGGCAGGCTCGGTGCGTGAAGATATTACGTCGTCAGCAATATCTTCCTGAGCCGACTCATCAGTTGCTTCGTCGTGTGGCGGAGCAGCGGAAAGCGGCGTTGCCGGAAGTCTTAATCTCGCTGGTCGCGCTGTACTTACATCGGATCACCGGGCAGGAAGAACTGCTGCTGGGAATGCCCATGACGGCCCGTATAGGCAAAGTGCTGCGACGTTACCCCGGTATGGTCAGCAATGTGCTGCCGTTGCGGTTGAATGTGGGTCCGACCACCACCTTGTCCGCTGGAATCCAACAGGCAAAACGCGCCGTATTCGAAGTCTCTCGTCACCAGCGTTACCGCTATGAAACGTTAAAGACCGATCTGGGGATGGGGGCTGGGGGTGAAACGCCGTTTTCTACGCTAATCAATATCCTTCCTTGCCATAACGATTCTCTGTGTTTTGAGGGGGCCAGAGCCAGAGTCCACAATCTGTTACTGGGACCGGTAGACGATCTCTCCATCACGCTGTTTGACCGAGGGGAAAACGAGGGGATCGAGCTATGCCTGAACGCCAACGCCGCGCTTTATCATGAGCGAGAGTTGGGATGGCATCTGCGTCGTCTGATTCACTTTTTCACTGTCGCCGCGACTGCACCTGACCGTCCCATCGGAGAGCTGGCACTGCGAGATCCTGAAGAACGGGCCTTGATGCAACGATGGCATTCGACACCCGCGCCCGCGCCGTCCTCTCCATTCTGTCTCCATGAGCTGTTCGAACAGCAGGCCGACACCCGGCCGCAGGCCGTGGCGGTGAGCGCAGAGGGGCGCTCGCTGAGCTACGGCGAACTGAACCGCCGCGCCAACCAGCTGGCTCGCGCGTTGATGGCGCAGGGCGTACAGCCCGACAGCCGGGTGGCGATTGCCTTGCCGCGCGGCAGCGAGCTTATCGTCGCCATTCTGGCGGTCCTCAAGGCCGGAGCGGGCTATGTGCCGCTGGACCCCGACTACCCGCAGGCGCGTCTGCACTACATGCTGAAAGACAGCGCCCCCGAGGTGCTGCTGACCTGTCTCGGCAGTCTGCCGTCATTGGGCGACCTGCCGCCGACGCTGCCGCAGGTGGTGCTGGACGGCGACGCGCGACCCTGGACGCATTATTCGGATGAGAACATCCCCGCCGCTTCGCTGGGCCTGATGCCGCATCACCTGGCCTACCTCATCTACACCTCCGGCTCGACCGGCCAGCCCAAAGGCGTGATGGTTGAACACCGTAATGTCACCCGCCTGCTGAGTGCAACGCAGGCCCTGTTCGATTTCGACCACCACGACATCTGGACGCTGTTCCACTCGTACGCATTCGACTTTTCGGTGTGGGAAATCTGGGGCGCACTGTTGCACGGCGGACGCCTGGTGGTGGTGCCGCAGTCGGTGACGCGCTCGCCGCAGGCGCTGTACCAACTGGTGTGCCGGGAAGGCGTAACGGTGCTAAACCAGACGCCGGGGGTCTTCCGCCAACTGACGGCGGCGCAGGCTGACAGCCATGAGACGCACGCGCTGCGCTACGTGATTTTCGGCGGAGAGGCGCTGGACCCGGCGGCGCTGACGCCGTGGTATCAGCAGAACCCGCAGGCGGAAACGCAGCTGGTGAACATGTACGGCATCACCGAAACGACGGTGCATGTGACGCACTGTCCGCTGTCGGCAGAGATGCCTGCGGGGGAAAGCCCGATAGGCAAGCCGCTGCCGGACCTGCGGTTATACCTGCTGGATAGTCATGGCGAGCCAGTGCCGCTGGGCGTGACGGGCGAACTGTATGTCGGCGGCGCCGGGGTGACGCGGGGCTATCTGAATCAGCCTGCGCTGACGGAAGCGCGATTCCCGCTCGACCCGTTCTGTGGGGAGGCTGGCGCGCGTATGTACCGCACCGGCGATCTGGGCCGCTGGCGGGAAGACGGCACGGTAGCGTACCTCGGGCGTAACGATTTTCAGGTCAAGATCCGTGGGTTTCGTATCGAACTCGGGGAGATCGAGCGTCGATTGGCGATGCATCCGCAGCTGGATAACGCCGTGGTGGTGGCGCGAGAAGACAGTGACCGAGGCACGCAGCTGGTCGCTTATTACATCCCGAACACCTCGGCGGGCGTGGATGAACCCCGCGTACAAACGCTACGCGACTTTTTACGCCAGACGCTGCCGGAATACATGCTGCCGGCCGCCTATGTCCGTCTGGCGAGCTTGCCCCTGACTATTAACGGCAAGCTGGATCGCCGTGCGCTGCCGTCGCCGGATACAGATGCGCGCGCCATGCGCACTTATACTGCGCCGCAAGGACCGGTAGAAAGCGCGTTGGCGCGGATTTGGGAAGACGTGCTGGATCTGCAACAGGTCGGCCGTCATGACCACTTTTTTGAGCTGGGCGGCCACTCTATGCTGGCGGTCAGGCTTATGCGCCAGATGCGAGCGATCGGTCTGAATGCGGACGTCCGGGTGCTGTTTGAACAGCCGACGCTGGCGGCGTTGGCGGCGGCAGTCGGCGGCACGCATGACGTCGCCGTGCCTGACTGCGCGATCCCGGACGGATGTACGCGGATCACCCCGGCGATGTTGCCGCTGACGACACTCTCACAAATCGAGATTGATCGGATCGTATCGACGGTGCCGGGCGGGGCGGCGGCCGTGCAGGATATCTATCCCCTGACGCCCTTGCAGGAAGGGCTTCTGTATCACTCTCTGACGTCTGAACATCAGGATCCTTATCTGCTGCATATTCTGATGGCGTTTGACAGCCGGGCGCGGCTGGATAAGTTCATTCGGGCGCTCAATCTTGTCATGGCTCGTCATGACGTACTGCGTACCGCGATGTGTTGGGAAGGCGTGCGTGAACCGATGCAGGTTGTGTGGCGTACGGCGACGCTGCCGGTGAGCCACGTTGAACTCCGTCCTCACGGGGGATGCTCCGTCAATCAGCTGTTGAGTGTACGGCCAGCCCGGCTTGAGATGGATCGCGCGCCGCTGCTGGCAGCGCAGATCGCGGAAGATCGGCCTAATGAACGGTGGCTGATGACCTTGTTGTACCACCACGTGGTGGATGACGCGACGTCGTTGCAACTGCTGGTCAACGAAGCGCTGGCCTTGCTGCAAGACGAGGATGCCGAGCTGCCGACGCCATTCCAGTTCCGTGGTCATGTGGCGCAGGTGCGTCAGGGGCGTAACATCACGATGGAGGAAGCGTTTTTCCGACAACTATTGGGAACCGTGACGGAGTCGACGCTGCCGTACGGTTTGACGGATAATCAGCAGGATGGTCGCGAAACCCGCGAAGCGATTGCCCCATTGCCTGCCGAGCTTGTCGCCGCGTTGCGTGAGCAGGGCAAAGTCCACGGCGTCGGCGTCGCCAGTCTGGTGCATCTGGCTTGGGGGCGCGTGGTGAGCGTACTCTCCGGACGTGACGACGTGGTCTTCGGCACGGTGCTGATTGGGCGACTGCGGGACGGGGCGGAACAGGCGCTAGGTATGTTCATCAATACGCTGCCGCTACGGTTGACGCTGGCGGACTGTTCGGTGGCAGAGGCGCTCAGCCAAACGCAAACGCGATTGGCCGGGCTATTAAGGCATGAACACGCATCTCTTTCTTTGGCGCAGCGATGCAGCGGCGTTCCCGCCCCGGCCCCGTTATTCAGCGCGCTGCTGAACTATCGTCATACCGATCTCAATCCTCATCACAAGGTCATGACGATGGCCGAGGGAATCGAGGTGCTGAGTGCGGACGAACGCACTAACTATCCTCTGTTGCTGAATGTCGACGATCAGGCCTCTGGTTTGACTCTGACAGTACAGTCCTGCTCGACGGTGGATGCCGCGCGGGTGGCCGACCATATGCAAACGGCGCTGGAGAATCTGGCCCGGGCGCTGCGAGATGATGCAACCCGGCCGGTGTGTGCGCTGGGCATTTTATCGGCCGCAGAACGGATGAAGGTCATCGCGGAAGGCGGCGGCGACTTCTGTTCGACTCCGCCTCCATTCTGTCTCCATGAGCTGTTCGAACAGCAGGCCGACACCCGGCCGCAGGCCGTGGCGGTGAGCGCAGAGGGGCGTTCGCTGAGCTACGGCGAGCTGAACCGCCGCGCCAACCAGCTGGCTCGCGCGTTGATGGCGCAGGGCGTGCGGCCCGACAGCCGGGTGGCGATTGCGCTGCCGCGCGGCAGCGAGCTTATCGTCGCCATTCTGGCGGTCCTCAAGGCCGGAGCGGGCTATGTGCCGCTGGACCCCGACTACCCGCAGGCGCGTCTGCACTACATGCTGAAAGACAGCGCCCCCGAGGTGCTGCTGACCTGTCTCGGCAGTCTGCCGTCATTGGGCGACCTGCCGCCAACGCTGCCGCAGGTGGTGCTGGACGGCGACGCGCGACCCTGGACGCATTATTCGGATGAGAACATCCCCGCCGCTTCGCTGGGCCTGATGCCGCATCACCTGGCCTACCTCATCTACACCTCCGGCTCGACCGGCCAGCCCAAAGGCGTGATGGTTGAACACCGTAATGTCACCCGCCTGCTGAGTGCAACGCAGGCCCTGTTCGATTTCGACCACCACGATATCTGGACGCTGTTCCACTCGTACGCATTCGACTTTTCGGTGTGGGAAATCTGGGGCGCACTGTTGCACGGCGGACGCCTGGTGGTGGTGCCGCAGTCGGTGACGCGCTCGCCGCAGGCGCTGTACCAACTGGTGTGCCGGGAAGGCGTAACGGTGCTAAACCAGACGCCGGGGGTCTTCCGCCAACTGACGGCGGCGCAGGCTGACAGCCATGAGACGCACGCGCTGCGCTACGTGATTTTCGGCGGAGAGGCGCTGGACCCGGCGGCGCTGACGCCGTGGTATCAGCAGAACCCGGAGGCGGAAACGCAGCTGGTGAACATGTACGGCATCACCGAAACGACGGTGCATGTGACGCACTGTCCGCTGTCGGCAGAGATGCCTGCGGGGGAAAGCCCGATAGGCAAGCCGCTGCCGGACCTGCGGTTATACCTGCTGGATGGTCATGGCGAGCCGGTGCCGCTGGGCGTGACGGGCGAGCTGTATGTCGGCGGCGCCGGGGTGACGCGGGGCTATCTGAATCAGCCTGCGCTGACGGAAGCGCGATTCCCGCTCGACCCGTTCTGCGGAGAGGCAGGCGCGCGTATGTACCGCACCGGCGATCTGGGCCGCTGGCGGGAAGACGGCACGGTAGCGTACCTCGGGCGTAACGATTTTCAGGTCAAGATCCGTGGGTTTCGTATCGAACTCGGGGAGATCGAAGCTGCGCTACAAGCCTGCGACGGGGTAAAACACGCCGTGGTGACGGCCATGAGCACGAAAACGCAGGACAAGCAACTGATCGCCTACTACGTGGCGGATCGGCGCGGACAGGTTCTGGCGACGGATGCGCTCAAGGCTCAGCTCGGTAAAGGCTTACCGGCCTTTATGGTGCCGTCGGCGTATGTGGCGTTGGACGCGGTGCCGCTGACGTCGAACGGCAAAGTGGACCGCCGCTCGCTGCCCGCGCCGGATCGGGATGCCTTTGAACATCAGGCATATGAAGCGCCGCAAGGCGACACGGAAACGACGCTGGCGGCGATCTGGCGCTCCGTGTTGGGCGTGGCGCAGGTCGGGCGCCATGACAGCTTCTTTGCGCTGGGAGGTCATTCGCTGCTGGCGGTGCAGTTGATTTCCCGCGTGCGTAGCGAACTGCAGCGGGAACTGCCGGTGGCGGCCCTATTTGAGTGTCCAGTGTTGCATGAGCTGGCAGCGGCGTTAGACCTCGCGCCGACCGGCCGTTTGCCCGACATCGTACCGGTGGCGGAGGGCATTCATCCTCCGCTGTCTCTGGCTCAGCAACGGCTGTGGTTCCTCTCGCGAATGGATGAAACCGCGCGGGAGGCCTACGTTATCTCATTCACGATCCAGATACAGGGGGCGCTTGATGTCGCGGCGTTAACGCAGGCGCTCGATCGCATCGTGGCGCGGCACGCCACGCTGCGCACCCGCATTGCCGAGCGTGACGGCACGCCGGTGCAGGTTATCGCCTCGGCAGGGAGTGGGTTCCCGCTTCGATGGATAACGGCAGACGATCCGACGGCCTTTGAACGGGTCACGGAAGCATTAGCGCACGGCGAATTAACGGCGGTCGGCCCACAGTCGCACCGTCTGCGGTTGTCGTTTCATCACCTGGTCGCCGACGGTTGGTCGGTCGGCATTTTCCTTCAGGAGCTGCAAAGTCTGTACGCCGCGTTCAGTCAGGGAAACGGCGATCCGTTGCCGCCGCTGGCGATCCAATTCGGTGACTACGCGGCCTGGCAGCAGCGCCATATGCAGGGCGATGTTTTACGAGCCCAGCAGGCTTATTGGACGCAGCAACTGCGCGGGATCCCGGACTGCCTAACGCTGCCGAGCGATAGACCTCGTCAGCCGATGCAGGACTATCGCGGCGCCAGCGTGGATATTGAGCTGGATCAGTCGCTGACGCAGGATTTGAAGTCGCTCAGTCAGCATCACGGCGCGACGCTGTTTATGCTGTTGCTGGCGGGCTGGTCGGCGCTGATGAGTCGCTTGTCCGGTCAGGAGGATGTCGTGATCGGCAGCCCGGTAGCCGGTCGCGATCGTCAAGAGTTAGAGCCGCTGATCGGTATGTTCGTCAACACGCTGGCGCTGCGCGTCGATCTGTCGGAACAGCCGGATACCGTCGCGCTACTTGCGCAGGTGAAAGCGACGACGTTGGCGGCGCAGGGGCATCCGGATCTTCCATTCGAACAGGTGGTGGAGATGCTCGCGCCCGCCCGCAGTCTGGCCCACAGCCCGGTATTTCAGGTCATGTTGGCGTTGCAGAATACGCCGGACATTGCGTTTGCGCTGCCGGGACTAAAGACGTCCCTGCTGACGGAAGACGTAGAGACGGCCCAATTCGATCTCAGCCTGGATCTTCGTGAGGTCGGCGGTCGGATCAAAGGACGGCTCTACTTTGCCACCGCACTCTTTGATGCTGCGACGGCCCAACGTTATCTGGACTACTGGCATGCGCTGTTGCGGGGCATGACGGCCGATCCGCACCAGCCGGTGCAGACGCTGCCGCTGTTGACCGATGCCGAGCGTCGCCAACTGCTGTTCGGCTTCAACGCCACCCGGGCCGACTACCCGGTCGGCGATGCCCTGCATTTGCTCTTTGAGGGGCAGGCGGAGCGACAGCCCGACGCGACGGCGGTGGAGTGCGACGGAGAGCGGCTGAGTTACGGAGCGCTGAACCGACGCGCTAACCAGCTGGCTCATGGGCTGATCGAACGGGGAGTTCACCCGGACGGCCGAGTGGCGATCGTACTGGAGCGAGGCTGCGATCTGATCGTCGCGATGCTGGCGACCCTCAAGGCCGGGGGCGCCTATGTGCCGATTGACCCGGCGACGCCGACCGAACGTCTGGCCTATCTGCTGCAAGACAGCGGGCCGCAGGCGATCATCACCGGCCATGCGCTGTGCCGCCGACTCGGCGCACGGGCGCACGACCCTCATACGCTGGTCATTGACGGCGATGCCCGCACGTGGACGCGCTGCTCGCAGGAAAATATTCCGTTGGCGGCGCTGGGGTTGACGCCGTGTCATCTGGCGTACCTCATTTATACCTCGGGTTCGACAGGGCGTCCGAAAGGCGTCATGGTCGAGCATCGCAACATCATCAATCTGGTGCATTGGCACTGCGCGGCGTTTGCCCTCCGGCCGTGGGACCGCGTCTCCAGCCTGGCGGGGCTGGGGTTTGACGCGGCGGCGTGGGAAATCTGGCCCGCGCTGTCGGTAGGCGCACGGTTGTTATTGCCGTCGCCGGCGATCTCGCGCGATCCCGATCAGTTGCTGGCGTGGTGGAGCGCACAGCCGCTTGACGTGAGTTTTCTGCCGACGCCCGTCGCCGAGCTGGCGTTTGTTCGCGAGGTGGCGCCTGCCACCCTGCGCACGCTGCTGGTCGGCGGCGATCGTCTGAACCGCCAGCCCTATGCCGGCGCGCGCTTCACCCTGATGAACAACTACGGACCGACCGAAAATACCGTGGTGGCGACCTCCGGAGAAATCAGCGCCGATGAGCCGTTGTTGCACATTGGTCGTCCTATCGCCAACACCCAAACCTACATTCTGGATGCGCGGATGCAGCCGGTGCCAGTAGGGGTGTGCGGGGAGTTGTATATCGGCGGCGCACAGGTGGCGAGAGGCTATCTCAATCGTCCAGAACTCACCGCTGAGCGCTTCGTTCCCGATCCATTTTCCTCCGAACCGCATGCGCGGCTGTACCGTACCGGTGATTTGGGACGCTGGCGTGCGAATGGCACGATCGAATTTCTGGGACGTCGCGATTTTCAGGTCAAGATCCGCGGTTTTCGCATCGAACTGGGCGAGATCGAAGATGCTTTGCTGCACTGCGACGGCATCCAGCAAGCCATCGTCGTCGCGCAGGCGACTGCCGTTCAGGAGAAACGGCTGGTCGCCTACTACCTTGTGGATCATCGTGCGAAGGCGCCTGATATCGACACGCTGCGCGAACAGCTGCTGGCGCGATTGCCTGAATACATGGTGCCGACGGCCTGGGTCGCGCTGGAAAGCCTGCCGCTGACGGCGAATGGCAAAGTGGACCGGCTTGCGCTGCCTGCGCCGGATGAAAGCGCGTTTGCGAGGCAGCATTATGAAGCGCCACAGGGCAGGGTAGAACCGGCGCTGGCCGCCCTGTGGCAAGCGCTGCTGGGCATGGAGACGGTGGGACGTCGGGATAACTTCTTCCTGCTGGGCGGGCATTCGTTGCTGGCGGTGCAGTTGATCTCACGTATACGCAGCGATATGCACAGAGAACTGGACCTGAAAACGTTGTTTATGCATCCCACACTGTGCGAGATGGCGGCGTCGCTAGGCGACAGGAAAGTGCCGCCACTTCCGGCGATTTCTTCTCAGACGGCGGCTGAACCTCCGCTGTCGCTGGCGCAGCAACGCCTGTGGTTGTTGGTGCAGATGGATCCGGCGGCAAACGCAGCCTATATGATCACCGGCGGCATCCGGCTACAGGGTCATCTGAATCAGGCCGCCTTGCAACAGGCATTGGATCGTATCGTGGCGCGTCACGCGGCCCTGCGTACGCACATCGTTCACCGAGACGGTGTAGATGTGCAGGCGATAGGGCCTGTGGAGAGCGGTTTTCACCTGCAGCGGCTTGAGATGAGCGACAGCCAGACGCGACCGGAACCGTTCATGCCGTCGATGTCTATCACGGCCGGTCCGCTGGCGCAGGGACAACTGGTCTGTCTTTCCTCGCGGGAACACTGGCTGAGGTTGGCGCTGCACCACATCATCGCTGACGGCTGGTCAGTCGGTATTTTGATCCGCGAGCTGTGTACCTTGTACCGCGCATTGAGTCAGGGGCAAGCCGATCCGCTGCCGCCGCTGCCCGTGCAGTACGGCGACTATGCCGTCTGGCAGCGGCGGCACTTGCAGGGGGCGAGAATGCAAACGCAGCAACGCTACTGGGTCGAGCAGCTGCGCGGCGCGCCTGACCATCTGACGCTGCCGACGGACCGGCCTCGTCCGCCGGTGCAGAGCTTTGCCGGGGCGTATAAAACCCTGACGCTGGACGCCAATCTGACTCAGGCGTTGAAGATGTTGAGTCAGCGGCATGGGTGCACGCTCTACATGACGTTGTTGGCCGGCTGGTCAGCGTTGATGAGCCGCCTTTCAGGCCAGGACGATATCGTCATCGGTTCTCCGATCGCCGGGCGCGATCGACAGGAAATCGAACCGCTGATCGGGATGTTCGTCAACACCCTCGCGCTGCGAGTCGCCTTGACGCCCGAGATGAACACGGCGGCGCTGCTGGCGCAGGTTAGGAGCACGACGCTGGCGGCGCAAAGCCAGGCGGATATTCCGTTCGAACAGGTGGTCGAAGCGGTCGCGCCGGTGCGTACGTTGTCTCATAGCCCGATCTTCCAGGTGATGTTGGCGCTGCACAATCTGCCGGAGATGACGCTGGAGCTACCGGGGTTACGGCTGTCGCCTTTGCCTAACGAGACGGCGACCTGCCAGTTCGATCTGAATCTGGAATTACGTGAGACGAACGGGCGGCTGGAAGGGACGCTGTATTACGCCACCGCGCTGTTTGATGAGGACACCGCGCAACGTTATCTGGACTACTGGCTGCGGCTATTACGAGGAATGGCGGCATCGCCGATGCAGCCGGTCACGACACTGCCGCTGGTTTCTGCCGCCGAGCGGCAGCGGGTGCTGACGGCGTTCAATGCCACGGAATCCGACTATCCAGCCGACCATTGTTTGCATGAACGGTTCGAGATGCAGGCACGTCGGCAGCCGACGGCGACGGCGCTCATTTGCGGCGAGCGGCGATGGCGTTATGGCGAGTTGAACGAGCGGGCCAACCGGTTGGCGCACTGGCTGATGGATCAGGGCGTGCGTCCGGACGATCGTGTGGCGATCTGCGTCGCGCGGGGGCCGACATGGTTGTGGCGCTGCTGGGCATTCTGAAGGCAGGCGGCGCTTATGTCCCGCTTGATCCTCTTTATCCCACCGAGCGTTTGGTTCATATGATCGCCGACTGCGCGCCGCTGGCGGTTCTGTGCGACGACACAGGGCGATCTGCGCTGTCATCCTGTTCCGCGCTGCCGCCGCTGGTCGATCTGAGTGCGGATGAACCCGCGTGGGCCGCTTCAGCGTGTAGTAATCCTGATCCGCATGCGATCGGGCTGTCTCCGCGTCACCTGGCTTACATCATTTATACCTCTGGATCGACCGGCCGCCCCAAAGGGGTGGCGATGCCGCACGCTGCGTTGGTCAATATGATCCATTGGCAGAACCAGCGCCCCGTCGGCGTCACGTTGCAGTTCGCTTCTTTCGGTTTTGATGTCGCGAGCCAGGAGATCCTCAGCGCGTTGACGGGCGGAGGGCGGTTGGTCGTTGTCCCGGACGACGTGCGGCTCGATATGCCGCGACTGGCGGATCTGCTGGAGCAGCATCGCGTCGAGCGGGCCTTCATTCCCCCTTCGGTATTGCCTGCGCTGGCGCAGATGTACCGCAGTTCGGGACGCGTTCCGCCGTCGATGGACATTATCGCCAGCGGTGAGGCGCTGCGCCTCGGTCCGGATGTACGCGCGCTGTTCCAACGATCGTCGAATGTCCGCTTGCACAATCAGTACGGTCCGGCGGAAACGCATGTGACGAGCGAATTCGTCTGTCCGGCGACCTTATCAAATGGCGTGTCCCAGCCGCCCATCGGGCGTCCCATCGCCAACAGCCGACTCTATGTTCTGGATGAAAAAGGGGAGCCTGTGCCTGTCGGCGTCACGGGGGAGATCTATATCGGCGGCGTCGGCGTGGCGCGAGGCTATTTCAACCAACCGGCGCTAACCGCCGAGCGGTTTGTGAAAGATCCCTTCTCCACAGACCTGGATGCCCGCATGTACAAAACCGGCGATCGGGGGCGCTGGCGCAAGGACGGCGTCCTCGACTATCTGGGGCGCAACGACGATCAGATCAAGATCCGCGGGTTCCGCATCGAGCCGGGCGAGGTGGAAGCCTGCCTGAGTGGATGTCCGGGCGTTGAGGCGGCGGCGGTGGTTCCGCGCGAATGTAGCGGAGAAAAACGGCTGGTGGCTTACTTCCGGGGAGGTGCGGATATCGAGTCCATGCGCGCTCATCTCGTGGCGCACTTGCCCGCGTATATGGTGCCAGCAGCTTGGGTAGCCATGGCGGAGTTTCCGTTATCGCCGAACGGCAAAGTGAACCGTCATGCCCTGCCGGAGCCCGACGACGCAGCCTTCGCTCGTGCGGCGTTCGAGGCGCCGCAGGACGATACCGAGTTAACCGTGGCGGCTATCTGGCGGGCGTTGCTGGGCGTCGAGCGTATCGGTCGTCACGACAACTTTTTCGAGCTGGGCGGGCACTCGCTGCTGGCGGTGCAGCTGGTCTCTCGACTCCGGCTTGAGCTGGATGTCGACGTGCCGTTAGCCGAGGTGTTTGCCCATCCGAGTCTGAGCGCGCTTAGCGAGCGGATTCTGGACCTGAGCATCGAACAGTTTGATATCGCTGAGCTGCTGGACATGGCGGCCTCTATGGAAGGAGAAGAATAATGCAGAATACGGAAGGCACCCCCTCAACGGTCCCGCCCCTGTCTCGGGAGCAAAAGGCCAAACTGCTGGCGCTGGCGAAAGCCAAAGGGATGAAGCCGAAGGCCGCAGGCAAGCGAGAATCCCTCCTTCCCGCGCCGCGCGTCGAGGGCGGGATGCCGCTCGCGCCCGTTCAGCGCGGGCTATGGTTTCTGTCGCAAATGGAGTCGCAGGCGCCGGAACGCTATCTTCTGGGGATAGCCTATCGCCTCCGCGGTCGGCTCAATCTTGTCGCTCTGCGGGCGGCGCTGGACCGTATCGTCGCTCGTCATGAGGCGTTACGGACGCGGGTGGTGAACGCGGCGGGTACGCCGCGTCAGCACATCGGCCTTGCCGACATCGGATTCTCACTGGAAATACGCACGTTATCGAATGCGTCGGAACCTCTACCGCCTTTCACGTTTCGGCCGGAGCCGGAGCAAGGACCGCTGGTCGGCGGGCAGCTGGTGTATCTGGGAGACAACGAGCACCTGCTGCGTATTGCGTTGCACCACTTGATCGCAGACGGATGGTCGCTCGGGATTTTCCTGCGGGAGTTGAACGTCCTCTATACGGCTTTCAGCCAGGGGCTGCCTGACCCTTTGTCGCCGCTGCCGATTCACTATGCCGACTATGCCGTGTGGCAGCAGGCGCAGCTGAGCGGCGAGAGGCTGGAGGTCCAGCGTCGCTACTGGCGGACGCAGCTTCAGGGGGCGCCGACGTGTCTGGCGTTGCCGAGCGATCGCCCGCGTCCGCGCATGCAGGATGTCGATGGGGCCTGTGCGGCGGTCACGCTGGAGGCGCCGCTGGTGAACGGGCTGAAAGCGCTGGCGCAGCGCCACGGTGGTACGCTGTTCATGGCCTTGCTGGGAGGGTGGGCGGCGTTAATGAGCCGCCTGTCCGCACAGGACGACATCGTCATCGGCGTGCCGACGGCCGGGCGTCATCGCCGTGAAGTCGAATCGCTGATCGGCATGTTCGTCAACACCCAGGCGCTGAGGGTCGATTTCTCGTCGCCATTGAACACGCCCGCGCTGTTGACGCAGATTCGGGACACGGCGCTGGCGGCGCAGCGTCACGCGGATATCCCTTTCGAGCAGGTGGTGGAAGCGGTCGCGCCGACCCGCAGTCTGTCCCACAGCCCGGTGTTTCAGGTGATGCTGTCGCTGCAAAATACGCCTCGGCAGCCATTCACGTTACCCGACCTTGTGACTTTGCCGTTGGAGGGCGAAGCCACGATGGCGCAGGTCGATCTGAATCTGACGCTGACGGAAACCGAAGGGCGGTGCGAGGGGACGCTGTGCTATGCGACGGCGTTGTTTGATGCAGGCACCGTACGGCGTTATCTGAGCTACTGGGTGAGGATGCTACGCGGTATGGTGGCGCAGCCGGACCGTGCGGTGACGTCACTGCCGCTACTGTCCGCCGATGAACGGCGGCAGCGGCTGGACGAGGTCAATGCGACGCAGGCGGATTATCCTCGCGACGCCTGCGTGCATGAGTTGGTCGAGTCTCAGGCCGCCGCGCGGCCTGACGCGATCGCCGTGGTATTCGACGGTCAGGCGCTGAGCTACGGTGAGCTCAATAGGCGGGCTAACCAACTGGCGTACTGGCTCGTCGAACATGGGGCCGGCCCGGAGACCCGCGTCGTCGTGGCGCTACCGCGCGGTCCCGCGTTGATCGCCGCGCTGCTGGCGGTGCTTAAGTCGGGAGCCGCCTATGTGCCGTTGGACCCGGCGCAGCCGCAGGCGCGACTCAGCACGCTGTTGCATGACTGCGCGCCTGTGGCGGTGATCGCCTCGCGGACCACTCGCGGAGTCTTGGGCGATCTGCCTGACTCCGCCACGCTACTGACCTGTGACGATGACGCTGGCCCGTGGACGCGGTGTTCCGAGGCCAATCTGGCCCCACAGGATCGCGGGGTGACGGCGCGTCATCCGGCTTACCTCATTTACACCTCCGGCTCGACCGGCCGCCCTAAAGGCGTGACGGTGCCGCACCGGGCCGTCGTGAATTTTTTGCACTGTCAGCGGCGTCAGCATCAGGCTTCGTCGCAGACCCGGCTGCTGGCGGTCACCACCGTCTCCTTTGATATTCACGTTCTGGAGATTTACCTGCCGTTGATCGCGGGTGGTCAGCTGCATCTGGCGAACGACGATCTGCGGCGGAATGGCGAGCGGCTGGGGCATTATCTGAACGCAGAGGGGATCTCTTTATTTCAAGCCACGCCCGCCACGTGGAAGCTGCTGCTGGCGGCCGGTTGGCAGGGTGCCTCCGGCTTGACGGGGTTGATCGGCGGTGAGGCGTTTTCGCCGACGTTGGCGGCGGCGTTGCTGCCGCGCGTCGATGCACTGTGGAACATGTACGGTCCGACCGAGACCACTGTCTGGTCGACGACGTGGCGTATCGGCGCTGAGGATGCGTCGATACCGATTGGTCATCCCATTGCGAATACGCGAATTTATTTGCTGGATGCGGAAGGGGAGCCGGTGCCGCCCGGCGTGCCGGGGGAGATTTATATCGGCGGCGATGGCGTCAGTTTGGGCTATTTCCAGCGTCCCGATCTGACGGCGGAGCGCTTCCTGCCCGATCCTTTTTGCGACGATGGCGATGCCCGCCTGTATCAAACCGGCGATCTGGGACGCTGGCGCTCCGACGGCGCGCTTGAATATCTGGGGCGTAACGATTTTCAGGTCAAAATCCGGGGTTTTCGCATCGAGCTGGGCGAGATTGAGTCGGCGTTACTGGCCTGCAAAGGCGTACGCGAGGCGGTGGTGACGGCGATCAGCGGAGACCGCGAGGAAGCGCGACTGGTCGCGTACTACGTGGCCGAGGCCGATAGCGTACTCACCGGTGATGAACTGCGCACGACGTTGATCGCGCGTCTGCCTGACTACATGGTGCCCGCCGCGTGGGTCGCGTTAGAGAGTGTGCCGCTGACGCCGAACGGCAAGGTCGATCGCAAGGCGTTGCCCGCCCCGGATGCGTCAGCCTATGCGCAGCAGCCCTACGCAGCGCCGCAGGGGGAGACGGAAGCGACGCTGGCGGCGATCTGGCAGTCGCTGCTCGGCGTGCAGAAGGTGAGTCGTCACGACAACTTCTTTGCGCTAGGCGGGCACTCATTGCTGGCGATGCAACTGGTGGCCCAAGTGCAGGACGCGCTGCGTCGGGCGCTGCCGCTGGCGACGTTGTTCGCCCATCCGACGATCGGCGAGTTGGCTACGGCGCTGGATGCCGCATCGCAGGAAACGCTGGCCGATATTCCCCCTTTGAAAGCCGGTGAAGACGCGCCGCTGTCGTTGGCGCAGCGCCGAATCTGGGTGTTGAGCCAGATGGATGCGGCGGCGGGGGCGGCCTATGTGTTGTCGGGCGGCGTGAAGTTCGAGGGGGCGCTGGATGTGCTGGCGCTCCGGCAGGCGCTGGATCGCGTTTATGCGCGGCATGCCGTGTTACGTACGCATATCGAGGTACGCAATGGTCATCCTGCGCAGGTGATTGAGACAGAGACGCGAGGTTTTCCGCTCAGCGTCGTTAACGTCGACGATCCGCGCAATCCACCAAGCTTCTCGCCGACGTTCGATCTTACGGCAGGACCGCTGGCGCTGGCGCAGCTGGTCACGGTGTCTGAAGGAGAGCACTGGCTAAGGCTGGCGCTGCACCACATCATCGCCGACGGGTGGTCTATCGGCGTGTTGATGAAGGAGATCGGCGAGTTGTATGCCGCGTTTCATCAGCAAAAAGACGATCCTTTGCCCGCGCTGCCGATCCAGTACGGGGACTTCGCGACCTGGCAGCGGCAGTCTCTCTGCGGCGACCGGATGCAGGCGCAGCAGCGCTATTGGACAGAACAGCTGCGCGGCGTGCCTGAATGTCTGACGTTGCCGACCGAGCGCCCCAGACCGCAGCAGCAAGACTACCGCGGCGGCCGGGTGAGGGTGTCGCTGGACGCCGGACTGACGGCGTCGCTGAAAGCGCTGAGCCAGCGTGGGAATGCCACGCTGTATATGACGCTGATGGCGGGGTGGGCGGCGTTGATGAGCCGACTGTCGGGTCAGGAGGATGTGGTGATCGGTTCACCTAACGCAGGCCGCCCTCGCCGCGAGGTCGAGCCGCTGATCGGCATGTTCGTTAACACGCAGGCGCTGCGCGTCGATCTGTCGGCGCAACCGGACGCCATCACGCTGCTGGCACAGGTGAAAGCGACCGCGCAAGCGGCGCAGACGCACGCCGACATTCCGTTCGAGCAGGTCGTAGAGACGCTGGCGCCATCCCGTAGCCTGTCCCATAGCCCGATTTTCCAGGTCATGATGACGCTACAGAATATGCCGGAAGCGGCGCTGACGTTGCCGGGTGTGACGGTGACGCCGCTGCAAGATGAGGCGACGGTCTCTCCATTCGATCTCAGTCTGGTTCTGAGCGAACAAGGCGAAGCGCTCAGCGGAGGGCTGTATTACGCCCGGGCGCTGTTCGATGAAAGCACGGTACGCCGTTATCTCGGCTACTGGCAGCGGCTGCTCGCCGGCATGGTGGCTTCGCCGACGACGCCGGTAACGGCGTTGCCGCTATTGTCCGAGGAGGAACGTCGTCAGGTGCTGTGCGACTTCAACGCCACGCGCGCCGACTATCCCACCGGCGGCTGTCTGCATGCCCTGTTCGAGGCGCAGGCGGCCCGTCAACCGGACGCGCAGGCGGTGCTTTGCGGCGGCCTTAGCCTGCGTTACGGCGAATTGAACGCGCAGGCCAATCAGCTGGCGCACTGGCTTAACGCTCAGGGCGTCGGTCCGGGTGACCGGGTTGCGATCGCGCTGGATCGCGGTTGCGATCTGATCGTCGCGCTGCTGGCGGCGCTGAAGTCCGGGGCCGCTTATGTGCCGCTGGACCCGGCGCTGCCGATGGAACGACTGAGTTATATTCTAAAAGACAGCGCGCCGCAGGTGTTGGTGAGCAGTCGCGATGTCCACGATCGTTTAGGGGCGCTGCCATCCGCCGTGACGCGGGTCTTGCTGGAAGGGGAACATCGACCTTGGGCGCAGTCGCCGCAGGACGATCTGCCGACGCAAACGCTGGGGCTGACGCCTCATCATCCGGCTTATCTCATCTACACCTCCGGCTCGACCGGCCAGCCGAAGGGCGTGATGGTTGAACATCGGCATGTCGTCAATCTGGTTCACTGGCACCAAGAGGCGTTCGATCTACGGGCGCAAGATATGTCGTCCAGCGTGGCGGGACTGGGATTTGACGCCGCGGCTTGGGAGATCTGGCCACCGCTGTCGGTCGGAGCCCGGTTGGTGATGCCGACGCCGGAGATCTCACGCGATCCGCAGCGGCTGCTGACATGGTGGGCGGCACAGCCGCTGGACGTCAGCTTTTTGCCGACGCCCGTCGCTGAGTTAGCCTTCGCGCGTGATATGGCGCCGTCTGCGCTGCGGACGCTGCTGGTCGGTGGCGACAGGCTGAAACGCCGCCCGCCCGCCGGAGCGCGATTTACCCTGTTCAACAACTACGGCCCGACGGAAAACACGGTTGTCGCCACTTCAGGGATCATTCGCAAAGACGAGCCGGCGCTGCATATTGGGCGGCCTATCGCCAACACCCATGTGTATATTCTGGACGGTCAGGGGGAGCCGGTGCCGCCGGGAGTGTGCGGCGAACTGTTTATCGGCGGCGCGCAGGTTGCTCGCGGGTACGTCAATCGTCCGGATTTGACCGACGAACGCTTCCTGCCCGATCCGTTTGCGCAGGAGGCGGAAGCGCGAATGTATCGCACCGGGGATCTGGGCCGTTGGCGGAGCGACGGGACGATCGACTACCTCGGACGCAATGACTTCCAGTTGAAGATCCGCGGTTTTCGCGTGGAGTTGGGGGAGATCGAATCGGCGCTGCTGGCCTGCGAAGGGATCCGCGAAGCGGTGGTCGACGCCGTGACCCTGACGAGACAGACGCAGGAAAAACGGTTGGTCGCCTACTACACCAGCGACGATCCGCAGGGGATCTGCGCGGACAGTCTGCGTGAACGGCTCAGCGCCCGACTGCCGTCATACATGTTGCCGGTGGCCTGGATGGCGCTGACGGAGATGCCGCTCACCGTGAACGGCAAGGTCGATCGCAAAGCGTTGCCGATCCCGGATCAAACCGCGTTTGCGCATCAGCCCTATGCCGCGCCGCAGGGCGAACGGGAGACCACGTTGGCGGCGCTCTGGCAGTCGCTGCTGGGCGTGGAAAAGGTCAGCCGATACGACGATTTCTTCGCGCTGGGCGGACACTCTTTGCTGGCCGTGCAGCTGATTTCGCGACTGCGTGACGAGCTGGGGCGCGAGCTGTCTCTGGCGACGTTGTTTGCGCGTCCTGCGTTGCACGAGGTCGCCGCCGTGCTGGACGCGACGACGCAGAGCGATCTGACGCCCATTATTCCGCGCAGGACGCAAGACGCGCCGCCGCTGTCTTTGGCTCAACGGCGAATCTGGTTCCTGACGCAGCGGGATGCCAACGCCAGCGCGGCCTATGTCATTGCCGGGGGATTAAACTGGCGGGGACGCTTGATGTCTTGGCGCTACAGCGTGCGCTCGATCGTATCGTTGCCCGCCATGCGGCGCTGCGGACGCACATCGAGTGCCGCGATGGCGAGCCGGTACAGGTGGTGGAGTCGGAAGACCGGGGATTCCCGTTGCAGATAACGACGGCGAACGAACAGCACGATCTGTACTCGTCGTTTATGCCTGAATTCGATCTGACGGCTGGTCCTCTGGCGCAAGGGCAGCTGATTCGGGTATCGGCGCGGGAGCATTGGCTGCGTCTGGCGCTGCACCATATTATCGCCGACGGCTGGTCGCTGAGCGTGATGATGAATGAACTGCGCACGCTGTATGCCGCCTTTATACAGGGCCAACCCGACCCGCTGCCGGTGATGGCGATCCAATACGGCGACTACGCCGAGTGGCAACGCGAACAGATGCAGAGCGAGGGATTTGAGGCTCAGCAGGCCTATTGGGTGACGCAGTTGCAGGGGATCCCGGATTGTCTGACGCTGCCAGGCGATCGCCCCCGACCTCAGGTGCAAGACTACCGCGGCGCCAATACGGCGGTGGAACTGGATAGCGCGCTGACGCAGTCGCTGAAAGCCTTGAGCCAGCGCTGCGGCGGGACGCTGTTTATGACGCTGCTGGCAGGCTGGTCCGCATTGCTGAGCCGGCTGTCAGGACAGGACGATGTGGTCATCGGCACTCCGATTGCCGGGCGTAACCGGCGCGAGCTTGAGCCGCTCATCGGCATGTTTGTGAATACTCAGGCGCTGCGCGTCGATATGTCCGCCGATCCCGATACTGTCGCGCTCATCGCGCAGATTAGGGAAACGCTGCTGGCCGCGCAGGCGCATGCGGAGATCCCCTTCGAACAGGTGGTAGAGGCGTTGGCTCCGGCTCGCAGTTTGTCGCATGGACCGGTCTTTCAGGCGATGTTGGCGTGGCAAAATTTGCCCGTTGAATCTGCCGAGTGGCCCGGGCTAACGCTTTCGCCGTTACATCACGAAACAGCGACCGCCCAGTGCGATCTCATTCTGGAATTGCGTGAGGAGGGCGATCGCGTGGCGGGGCATCTGAATTATGCGACCGCGTTGTTCGATGAGGCCACCGTACGGCGTTATGTGCGCTATTGGGTACGGCTGCTGCGAGGCATGGTGGCCGAGCCGAATCGACCGGTGCAGGCGTTGTCGCTGCTCTCTTCTGGCGAGCGGCAGCGGGTGTTGGTCGACGTCAACCAGACGCGGACGGTATACCCGATGCGTGAGAGTCTGCCTGCGCTGTTTGAGGCCCGGGCGTTACGGCATCCCGAAGCGCAGGCATTCATCTGCGGCGAGCAACAGGCAAGTTACGGCGAGTTAAACGCGAGAGCGAATCAACTGGCTGCGCGGTTGGCGGCGCTTGGCGTGCGGCCCGGCAGCCGGGTGGCTATCGCGCTGGCGCGCAGCGGGGAGCTGATCGTCGCGATATTGGCGACGCTTAAGGCCGGCGGCGCTTATGTGCCGCTGGATAGCGGCTATCCGCAGGCGCATCTGCAGTTTATCCTGCGCGACAGCGCTGCCGAGGTGTTGATAACGGATTCGAAAACGCGCCATGCATTCGACGGTATCGAGCATAAGTGTGCGGTGGTGAACGTCGATTGTCCGCCGCCGAACGCGGCTGGCGACGCTGAGTGTGATCGCAGCGCGGCCGTGGCGTGCGGCGGGGCCCAACTCGCCTACATCATGTACACCTCCGGTTCCACCGGGCGGCCGAAAGGCGTGATGGTGGAGCATCGCAATATTGCGAAGCTAGCCATCAACAACGGATATGCGGATTTCCGACGGAGCGATCGCGTGGCTTGCCTTGCCAATCCGGCGTTCGACGCCAGTACGATGGAAATATGGGGACCTTTGCTTAACGGCGGCAGTATCGTGCTGTTCAGTCAGGATACGGTGCTGGATCCCGTGCGCTTCGCGGCAGAGATCCAACGGCAGCGGGTCAGTATCGTCTTTATGACCATTGCGCTGTTCAACCAATATGCCGACACGCTGCAACCGGTGCTTCCCCGCCTGCGTTACCTGATGGTCGGCGGCGAATCGCTCGATCTGACGTTTGTGCGTCGGGTGCTGCGCGTCGGGCCGCCGCAGAACTTCCTGCATATGTATGGGCCGACGGAAACCACCACCTACGCTACGGCTTTCCGCATGAACGACGCGGCTCCTGAAATGGGAAGCATGCCGATTGGTCGACCGATCGCCAATACCACGATTTACATCCTCGATCGTTATCGCCAACCGGTTCCCGTCGGCGTGAGCGGCGAACTTTATATCGGCGGTGCCGGCGTGGCGCGCGGCTACCTGAACCTTGACGAGCAGACGACCGAGCGCTTCCTGCCAGACCCCTTCGCCACTGAACCGGGGGCGCGGATGTACAGGACGGGCGATCTGGGGCGGTGGCTGCCCGATGGCACCATCGAGTTCATGGGACGCAACGACTTTCAGGTGAAGATTCGCGGTTTCCGCATCGAACCCGAGGAGGTCGAGGCGGCACTGCAGGCGCTGGACGAAGTGCGGCAGGCCGTGGTGATGGTGTGGACGACGGCCACTCAGGAAAAACAGCTGGTGGCCTACTTCACCGCATCCCGACCGGAAGTCGACATTGCCTCGCTACAGGCGCTAATGGGCGGACGCCTGCCCGCCTATATGGTGCCTTCCGCCTATGTGCAGTTGGATATTATGCCGCTAACTCCCAATGGGAAAGTGAACCGCGCCGCGTTGCCTGCGCCGGACGACAGCGCGCGAGCGCGATGCGGTTATGAGGCACCGCGGGGAGATAGCGAACGCGTGCTGGCGGAGATCTGGCAACGCTTACTGGGCGTGGAGCAGGTGAGCCGTCACGACGACTTTTTTGCGTTAGGAGGACATTCACTGCTGGCCTTGCAGCTTGTCAATCAAGCGCGACAAGCAGGTATACATCTGACGCTGTCCTCGTTGTTTGCAGCGCCGCAATTGCAGGCGCTGGCAGAGCAGAGCCAAAGCCCGCAGGTGGAGCGCGGCGGCGAGACGGCCGTTGCGTTTCGTGCGACGGGAGAGCAGCGACCGCTGTTCATTGTGCCGGAGGCGAGCGGCGAACTGTTCTATGGGCCGTTGCTGGCCGCTTGTATCAGCGATGAGATTCCGGTCTACGGCTTGCCAGGACCGGATTGCAGCCAGCCGCCTTTCATGACGCTGGAGGCCGCGGCGTCACGCTATGTCCGCATCATCCGTTTGGCTCAGCCCGAGGGGCCTTATCGGCTGCTTGGCTGGTCGTTTGGCGGTACGCTGGCGTACGAAATCGCGGCGCAGCTGTTGGGTCAGGATCAACAGGTTGAATTTCTGGGTATGCTGGACACCCGGTGGCCAGACTCGCCGCAGGGCTTCGTCGCTTCGCTGGATGAGTTGCTGGCGATGACTGACGAGGAGGAGATGCTGGCGTTTCTGGTCCGCGGCGATTTGGATGCTATCGCTCATGGCGCCATTGCCGTCAACCCGGATGCCATTGCGCGGGCGCGGCGAGGACGGCTGGAAGATCATTATGATCTTGGGCGCGAGACGGGAATTTTCCCGGCGAACTGGTCGCCTGCTTATTACCGTGGCTGGCTGCGTCATCGGTTGGCATTGCTGCGAGCGCAGTATCGGGCGCCGACATTGCCGCTGACGCTGGATCTGTTTATCGCTCAGGATGAGCCCACCGAGGGCGGGCGCTATCTTGGCTGGGATCGCCTGTTACCGACGTCGGCCATTCACCGTATTCCGGTTCCCGGCGATCATCGGCGCTTAGTCTCGGAACCTTACGTGCAGGAGGTGGGTCAGGCGATTAGCGCGGCGTTGCAGACTTGCCGCGCAGAAAGGGCGCGCAGCGACGATCCACTGGTCGTACTGCAGGCGGGGAGCGGGGCAGGACCGACTTTGTTATGTATTCCCGGCGCGGGCGATAATGTTTTTGCTTTCAACGCACTGGTGCAGACGCTGCCCGGCGACTGGACGGTATTGGGATTGCAGCCGCGTGGGCTGTGGGGCAATGAGGTGCCCCACTCGAGCGTAGAGTCGGCTGCTGCGTGCTATCAGCAAGCGCTAAGCCGTTATCCTTTGACGGAAACCGTGCATCTCTTGGGGCATTCGTTCGGCGGCTGGGTCGCATTGGAAATGGCGGCCAGACTGGAGAGCGCGGGAACCCTGCTCACATCGCTGGTGCTGGTTGATTCCGATGCCCCCGCGCCCGCGGCGCGAGAACATACGGACGTGCAGGCGCTGATGTTATTGATCAGGCTCTTCGAAATGAGGGGAAGTTCTCTGGGACTCACCGAGGAGTACCTCGCCAGCCTGACGTTGCCTCGTCGGTTAGAGGTCATGCTGGAGCGTCTGATCGCTCAGGAAATATTCCCGCAACAGACGAAGGTGGAGGCGCTGGCGAGTATTTATCGTGTCTTTTCCACCAATATCCGTACCGCCTATCGCCCCACGGCGTTGCCTTCGATAGCGCCCTATTTGGTGATGGAGAAGGAGGCTTCCCCACAGCAACTGTCGGAGTGGCAGGCGGTGGTGCCGACGCTGCAGGGAGGCTATGGCGAGGGCAATCATATTACGCTGCTTGAGTCGCCCTGCGTTCAGGCGCTGAGCGAGGTGCTACGCCGATAGTCGCTTTTGTTGCCCGGCCCGCCCGAAGGTCTGTTTCATCGGGCGGGCATTTCCTGCTTATCCTTTTCTCTTCGTCGTGGTTCCAAGACGGCTGCCCGCGCTCGCTGGGGATGATGTCCGCGGTTGTCAACCCGACGAACGCCGGGTTTCCCCTGGTAAATGTCCTTTCAGCGGCCCTTTCTCTCTATCCACTATGATGTATGGTGGATCTTCTGCACAGGCCGCCTGTAGATGGCTGAGGCGCGTTAATATTCCCTTGGTATGCAATTACAGAGAATGCTTATTTATTGCCTTTGCCATTCATTGCTAGAGTCGATTCTTGCCAACAGAAGGGTGAATGTGAAGGAGATAAAAAATTGACTGTTTTTGGCGGTCTTCCTGCGGGAGCTACTACACCTTGGGTATTAGGGCATGTAGAATGCGACCACTCTTTTACTCGTCATATTGCGCGAAAAAGAGTCTCAGGAAGAAAACAGTCGAGCGGCAAGTGATGTCTTTTAGGGGAAAGCCTAAGGGCGGTAGCGTGCCTAAAATTCATGGATCGTCGGCTTCATAGCCTTGCAATCGCTAAGGTTAGTCATTTCTTTTTGGGATTTCTTACTATGAAAATATTGGTTACAGGCGGTGCAGGCTTTATCGGTTCTGCCGTCGTTCGCCACATCATCAGCAACACCTCCGATGCCGTGGTTAATGTCGATAAGCTGACCTACGCTGGGAATCTGGAATCGTTATCAGACGTTGAAGATCACGAGCGTTATGTCTTTGTTCAAGCGGATATCTGCGATCGCGCCGCGCTGGACGATATTTTTCAGACCCACCGCCCTGATGCGGTCATGCACCTGGCGGCAGAATCGCACGTTGACCGCTCTATCGACGGTCCGGCGGCGTTCATTGAAACGAACATCGTCGGGACGTACACGCTGCTTGAAGCTGCCCGCGCTTACTGGCTGTCGCTCGACGAAGCGAAAAAATCTCGTTTCCGTTTCCATCATATTTCTACCGATGAGGTGTATGGCGATCTGGAAGGCGTGGACGATCTGTTTACCGAAACGACGTCGTATGCGCCTAGCAGCCCATATTCCGCCTCGAAGGCTTCCAGCGATCATTTGGTGCGGGCCTGGCAGCGGACCTACGGCTTCCCGACTATCGTCACGAATTGTTCCAACAACTACGGTCCCTATCACTTCCCAGAGAAACTCATCCCGCTGATGATTCTCAACGCCTTGGAAGGCAAACCGCTGCCAGTTTATGGCAACGGTATGCAGATCCGTGACTGGCTGTTTGTGGAAGACCATGCCCGAGCGCTTTACACCGTCGTGACCACCGGTGAAGTAGGGGAGACCTACAACATCGGGGGCCATAACGAGAAAGCCAACATCGACGTGGTGAAGACTATCTGCGCCCTGTTGGAAGAACGCGTGCCGAACAAACCGGATGGCATCAAGCAGTATCAGGACCTGATTACCTATGTGAAAGATCGGCCGGGTCATGACGTTCGCTACGCCATTGACGCAAGCAAAATCGCGCGCGAACTGGGCTGGAAGCCGCAGGAAACATTCGAGTCCGGAATTCGTAAAACGGTGGAGTGGTATCTGACTCATCGGGAGTGGTGGAGCCGCGTTCAGGATGGCTCTTATGCGCGTGAGCGCTTGGGTATGGGAGAGGCATCATGAAAGGTATTATTCTGGCCGGCGGGTCCGGCACGCGTCTTTACCCCCTGACGCGCGGTGTGTCGAAGCAGCTGCTACCGGTGTATAACAAGCCGATGATCTACTATCCGCTCTCCACGCTGATGCTGGCGGGCATTCGGGAAATCCTGATTATCACGACGCCGGAAGATAACGAGGCCTTCCGCCGCCTGCTGGGCGACGGCTCCAATTTTGGCATCCACATCGACTATGCGGTCCAGCCGAGTCCGGACGGCCTGGCACAGGCGTTCATCATCGGTGAATCCTTTATCGGAGATGATCGTTGTAGCTTGGTGCTGGGCGACAATATCTTCTACGGTCAATCTTTCAGCCGCATGTTGGCGAATGCCGCGGCTAAAGAACATGGCGCGACCGTGTTCGGCTATCAGGTAAAAGACCCTGAGCGTTTCGGCGTGGTGGAGTTCGATAAGAATATGAAAGCCGTTTCCATCGAAGAAAAACCGACTCAGCCTAAATCTAACTACGCCATTACCGGGCTCTATTTCTACGACAACCGTGTGGTGGATTTCGCCAAGCAGGTCAAGCCTTCCCATCGCGGCGAGCTGGAAATCACCTCGATTAACCAGATGTATCTCGAGGATGACTCGCTGAATGTCGAGCTGTTCGGGCGCGGTTTCGCATGGCTGGATACGGGAACGCATGAAAGCCTGCACGACGCATCGTCCTTTGTGCAGACTATCGAGAATGTGCAGGGCCTGCAGGTGGCCTGTCTGGAAGAGATTGCATGGCGCAACGGTTGGCTTTCCAATCAGCAGCTGGCGACGTTGGCGGACCCGATGATGAAAAATCAGTACGGTCGCTACCTCATGAACCTACTTAACTGACCGGATATTCAGGAGCCAGAATGAAAGTTTTGATTACCGGCAGTCGGGGACAGGTAGGGCAGAGCCTGGTCGCTCAGCTAGAGGGTAAGGCCGAGCTGTTGGCCGTCGACCGCGAAGAACTGGACATTACCGACCAATATGCCGTCATGCGTAAAGTGGAACAGTTTCAACCGGACTACATTATCAACGCCGCAGCACATACGGCAGTGGATAAGGCTGAGGATGAAATCGCGCCGTCCTATACCATCAACCGCGATGGCCCAGCCTATTTGGCTGAGGCCGCGAAACATGTCGGCGCTGTAATACTGCATATCTCCACCGACTATGTTTTCGATGGTGAAAGCGACCAGATTTACAGTGAAGAGATGCCCGTAGGGCCGCAAGGGATCTATGGCAAAAGCAAACTCGCGGGGGAGTATGCGGTGGCTGAACTGGCCGATCGCTATTTGATCCTGCGTACCGCGTGGGTGTTTGGCGAACATGGCAATAATTTCGTCAAGACGATGCTGCGTCTGGGCGAAACGCGCGATGCGCTCAGCATCGTGGGCGATCAGGTCGGCGGTCCGACTTACGCAGGGGATATTGCCGCGGCGTTGATTCGTATGGTGGAATTTATTGAAGCTGGCAATACGCCTGAGTGGGGCGTATACCACTTCTCCGGTATGCCGTACGTCAGTTGGTTCGAGTTCGCGCAGGCTATTTTCGAGCAGGCGGGCAAGGCGGCATTACTCCCGGCCCTGCCAACATTGTCCTCTATTTCGACTTCCGACTATCCTACTCGCGCCCAACGCCCGGCCAACTCCCGACTCAATTGTAAGAAGATCCAGCGACAGTTTGGTATTGTCCCCAGCGACTGGCAGTCCGCCCTCAACAACATTCAAGCGTATAAGTGATCTTATGAAAATAATCGATACGGCTATACCTGATGTGAAAATTATTGAGCCCGCGGTATTCGGTGATGAGCGGGGATTCTTCATGGAAACCTGGCAGCAGAAAAAATTCGAAGATCTGGTCGCCAAACGGCCTTGCCCATTTGTGCAGGACAACCATTCCAAGTCCAAACAGGGCATCCTGCGCGGATTGCATTATCAGACGGAGAATACGCAAGGTAAGTTGGTTCGTGTGGTGTCAGGGGAAGTGTTTGATGTCGCGGTCGATATCCGTAAAGACTCGCCGACGTTTGGCCAATGGGTCGGCACTTTGCTTTCCGCTGAAAACAAACGCCAACTCTGGGTGCCGGAAGGATTTGCGCATGGATTCTATGTGACTAGCGAGGAAGCTGAATTCGTCTATAAATGCACCGATTACTACAACCCTGCCGCGGAACATTCCATTTTGTGGAATGACAGCGCTATTGGTATCGACTGGCCAATCCAGAATGGGAATGTCGTGTTGTCCGCAAAAGATGAACAGGCGAAAACGCTCAAGGAAAACGTTCTGCTGTAGAGTTTGTGATTAAGTTGTTTTTATATCGTTGTTTTGACGTGAAATTGTTGTGTGGATATAGGGTTGAAGAGCCTTAATCTCTCTTCATATTGTACTGTTCGTGCACTGTGTCGCGAGGTTAAGCTATAAGTGTTTATTTATTGATAAAACAGGATCCAATAATGTCTTTCGACGTTGTCGGTCTCGGATAGTAGTGACTATGCTTGTTGATACGATCTTTCCCTGTTCGCGCAGGGCGTTGCGCCAATCCAAAGAGCAAAGGTTGGAATCTGCGCGGAGAAAGATCAATGAGAGTAGAAAGCGTGTTTGATTATTTTCTGCATAAAATTATATAAATAATTCCAAGATATATAAAAGGTTACAACGCAAAATGCTACTTCCAGTGATTATGGCCGGTGGAACCGGAAGCCGTTTATGGCCACTTTCTCGTGAACTTTACCCCAAACAATTCATTTGCCTGCATGGGAAAAACTCCATGCTGCAGGAGACGGTAAATCGTCTCGATGGCATCCAAACGCGCGACCCGATGGTTATCTGCAACGAGGAACATCGATTCCTGGTTGCAGAGCAGTTGCGGCAAATCAACAAGCTCTCCAGCAACATTATCCTGGAACCTGTGGGCCGTAATACGGCTCCAGCGATTGCGCTGGCAGCGCTGAATGCGGTTTCTGCAGGCGATAATCCCATCCTGCTGGTCCTTGCCGCAGACCATATTATGGAAAATGAAGCCGCCTTTCATACGGCGGTTGAAAATGCGATTCCTCATGCTAAAGCAGGCAGTTTGGTCACCTTTGGCATTATCCCTACGGGCCCAGAGACGGGCTATGGCTATATTCACCGTGGCGAACAGGTGTCGGGTGACGAAAATGCGCCTTTCCGCGTGCAGCGCTTTGTAGAGAAACCGGACCTCAAAACTGCGGAAGACTATCTGCGGTGCGGCGAATACTACTGGAATAGCGGCATGTTTATGTTCCATGCCAAGCGCTATTTACAGGAACTGGAGAAGTTCCGGCCTGATATTCTGGAAGCCTGTCAGGCTGCAATCTCCAGCGTAGATAAACAAAGCGACTTCATCAAAATCGACAAAGACTGCTTCATGAACTGCCCGGACGAGTCCGTGGATTATGCGGTCATGGAGAAGACGGATGATGCCGTGGTTATCCCGTTGGATGCCGGCTGGAGTGATGTCGGCTCTTGGTCTGCGCTGTGGGAAGTCAATGAAAAAGACGAACAGGGCAACTCCCTTCAAGGGGATACCTTCCTGCACAACACACAGGATTGTTACATCAATACCGACGATCAGCTGGTGGCCGCCATTGGCGTGGACAACCTGGTTATTGTCAATACAAAAGATGCCGTATTGGTTGCCAATAAAAACGAAGTTCAGGACGTTAAACGCGTCGTGGAGTTTCTGAAGGCGAATAGCCGTAGTGAATATCGTCGCCACCGCGAAACTTACTGGCCTTGGGGGCGTTGCGATCTGGTGGTTCAGAGCGACCGTTTTAACGTTAATCGCATTACGGTCAAACCCGGCGAGTCCTTCCCGCTGCAGATGCACTACCACCGCACGGAGCACTGGGTCATTCTTTCGGGAACGGCAAAAGTGACTATCCAAGATAAAACGCTGCTGTTAACGGAAAACCAATCGACCTTTATTCCTATTGGTTCACAACATACGCTTGAAAACCCAGGCAAAATACCACTGGAACTCCTTGAGATTCAATCCGGTTCCTACTTGGGCGACGATGACTTTATTGATGTAGCCAATAACCAGTAACTGAAACGTTTAGAAGGGATTTATGTCAGCATTAACGTGTTTCAAAGCTTACGATATTCGCGGTGAATTAGGTCAGGAGCTGAATGAAGATATCGCCTATCGCATCGGCAGAGCCTATGGTGAGTTTTTAAAACCAAAGACCATTGCCGTGGGCGGTGATGTTCGTTTGACAAGCGAAACGCTGAAGCAGGCGTTGGCGCGAGGCCTGCAGGATGCGGGGACGGACGTACTGGATATTGGCATGAGCGGTACCGAAGAGATTTACTTCGCGACTTTTCATCTAGGTATTGATGGTGGTATTGAAGTCACTGCGAGTCATAACCCGATGAATTATAACGGTATGAAGCTGGTACGCGAAAACGCTAAACCGATTAGCGGCGATACTGGATTGCGTGATGTTCAGCGTCTCGCCGAAGCGAATGACTTTGCACCGGTCGACGAATCCAGACGTGGCAGTTACAAGCAGATTTCGGTTTTGAACGAGTATGTCGACCATCTGATGGAGTATGTCGACCTGGCCAACTTCACACGCCCGATGCAATTGGTGATTAACTCAGGCAATGGTGCTGCAGGCCATGTTATTGATGAAATTGAAAAGCGTTTCCAGCAGGCGGGAGCGCCGGTTAAATTCATCAAGGTTCACCACGAGGCTGACGGCACATTCCCTAATGGCATCCCTAATCCGTTGTTGCCGGAATGCCGTAAAGACACGGCTGATGCTGTACGTGAGCATGGCGCAGACATGGGCATCGCCTTTGATGGCGATTTTGATCGCTGCTTCTTGTTCGATGAACATGCTGAGTTTATCGAAGGTTACTACATCGTTGGCCTTCTGGCGGAAGCGTTCCTGCAAAAACAGCCGGGCGCCAAGATTATTCATGATCCGCGTTTGACCTGGAACACCATTGATGTGGTGAAAAAAGCCGGGGGATTCCGGTGATGTCGAAAACTGGGCATGCTTTCATTAAAGAGCGTATGCGCAAAGAAGATGCCATCTACGGCGGAGAAATGAGCGCCCATCACTATTTCCGTGATTTTGCCTACTGCGATAGCGGCATGATTCCGTGGCTGTTGGTCGCTGAGCTGGTGGCGGTTAAAGGTAAAACGCTGAGTCAACAGGTCGGGGACCGTCTGCTTGCTTACCCAGCTTCAGGGGAAATCAATCGCAAGCTGGAGAATGCAACCCAGAAGATTGCAAAAATCCGTGCTATTTATGAACCTGACGCTGCGAATGTTGATCTCACCGATGGTATCAGCATCGAATATCCTGAGTGGCGTTTTAACTTACGAACTTCAAATACAGAACCTGTCGTGCGTTTGAATGTTGAATCTAAGCAGGACGCTTCTGTAATGCACCGAAAAACGCATGAGATCCTTGATATTTTGGGTGGTGAATAATTCATGTTACGCGGTCTTATTAAGGCGATATCCCGTTATCGTGGCTTTATTCTTGATAGTATCAAACGGGACTTTCAGTCCCGTTATCAAAGTAGTTTTCTTGGGGCGCTATGGCTAATTTTTCAACCAATAGCGATGATCGCTGTTTATACGTTGATATTTTCTGAGCTGATGCGTGCGCGCATGTCTGACATGTCAGGCCCCTATGCCTACAGTATTTATCTTTGCTCAGGCGTATTAACATGGGGGTTGTTTTCAGAGACGTTGAATGGATTAGTCAATGTTTTTATTGCTAATGCTAATATATTGAAGAAACTTAGCTTTCCTAGAATCTGTCTCCCTATCATTGTCGCCAGCTCTGCTTTTATCAACTTCTTGATTATATTTTCGCTATTTTTATTATTTTTGGTTTTCTCGGGTAATTTCCCTGGGTGGATCTTTTTCAGCATTATTCCTCTACTGATAATACAAATGTTATTCTCCGTGGGGTTAGGCGTTCTGCTGGGTGTCATGAATGTTTTTGTCCGAGATATTGGTCAGTTTGTCAGTATATTGCTGCAATTTTGGTTTTGGTTTACACCAATAGTCTATGTCAGTTCAACCATTCCTGAATGGGCTCGCGATGCACTGAAATATAATCCGATGGCTAATTTGATTGAGGGCTACCAAAGTGTGATGCTCTACCACCGTGCGCCTGATTGGAATTCGCTTTGGCCGGTAACCTTGATTGCTGTTGTCTTATTTATACTTGGGTGGAAGATGTTTAAAAAACACTCGGCTGATATTGTGGATGAATTGTAATGACATGTATTTCAGTTAACCAACTTGGGAAGTGTTACAAATATTACGCCTCCAAGTGGCTTCGTTTACTTGAAAAGCTTCTTCCGGACTCATCAGTAAAGCATACGAAAAAATGGGTATTAAAAGATATCAACTTTTCTATCAAGGAAGGTGAGTCAGTTGGCATTGTTGGTGTCAATGGCGCAGGGAAAAGTACTTTATTAAAATTATTAACAGGTACTACTAAACCTACTGAAGGGGAGATAAAAGTTCAGGGGCGGATTGCCGCGCTTCTTGAGCTAGGTATGGGGTTTCATCCTGATTTTACGGGTCGCCAAAATGTTTACATGGCGGGTTTAATGATGGGGTTGAGCCGGGAAGAAATAACCAAATTAATGCCGGATATCGAAAGGTTTGCTGATATCGGTGATTATATTGAACAACCTGTGCGTATTTACTCCAGCGGTATGCAAATGCGGTTGGCATTCGCTGTTGCAACGGCATCGCGTCCGGACATATTGATCGTCGATGAAGCGCTTTCCGTCGGAGACACGCGTTTTCAGGCTAAATGTTATGCGAGAATTTCCGAGTTCAAAAAGCAAGGAACCACATTACTCCTGGTTTCCCATAGTGCGGGCGATATAGTAAAACATTGTGACAGAGCTATTTTTCTTAAAGATGGCACAGTGGCGATGGATGGAACAGCGCGAGATGTGACGAATCGGTATCTCGATGAACTTTTCGGTAAATCTGAAAAAAATTCTTCGGCTGAAAAAAATGATCAACAAGCTTCATCAGGTAGTGATTTGTTATTAAATAATAGCGAGGATGTGTTTCATACCCACCCGGGTTATCGTCCGGAAGAATACCGATGGGGACAAGGTGGGGCAAAAATAATTGACTATGATATTTTAGTCGATGAAACCCATTACCCCAGTAGCATTGAAAGTAATAAACTTACTGAATTTTACTTCAAGGTAAAATTCGAATATGACTTTGAAAATGTCGTTCCTGGCATATTAATAAAAACATTGGATGGAATATTTCTTTACGGAACAAACTCATTTTTGGCTTCTGAAGGTCGAAGTAATATGAGTGTCCAGCGAGGAGATATGCACATTTTCAAATTTAGCTTCCCCCTCAATTTAAATCAAGGAGACTACTTGCTCTCTTTTGGTATTTCTTCAGGAAGCGCTCAATCAGAAATGATTCCTCTGGATCGCCGATATGACTCTATTATTCTTCATGTGCATAAAGGCATGGAGTTTTGGGGTATTGTCGATTTGAAATCTAAATTTGAAAGTTATAATTGAAGGTATCATGAGTATGACTTTGCAAGATCTTGTATCGGCATTGCCAGAGGTTTATCAACCGATTTATGGTCATGCTGAATGGAACCAGGAAGCGTCGCGCGATTGTAATGAACGTTTGCTAATTATTAATAAGCAGTATGATGCTTTAGCTAAGACACTTGATCGCCCGTTGCGTGTATTAGATCTAGGTTGCGCACAAGGCTTTTTCAGTCTTAATTTAGCAAGTCGTGGTGCTACAGTAACTGGCATTGATTTTTTGCAAGAAAATATTGATGTATGCCAAGCATTGGCGCAAGAAAATTCAAGCTTAGACGTGACTTTCACTATTGGTAGAATTGAAGATACTATTCAGCATCTAAATCCTGATGACTACGATTTTGTCATTGGGTTAAGTGTTTTTCACCATATTGTTTATCAACATGGTATTCCTCAAGTCAAAGAATGGCTATTTAAGCTAGCTGAGAGTGTTAAGGTAACTGTTCTTGAATTAGCAGTAAAGGAAGAGCCTTTATATTGGGGAGAAGCTCAACCGGATGACCCAAGGGAACTGGTAGAACAGTGCCATTTTTATCATCAGGTAGCTAGCTTCCCTACTCATTTGTCTGATATATCTCGTCCAATGTATTTTGTCAGTAATAGTTATGTTGCATTAAGCGATTTTTGCCAACCTTTTTTGCAATGGTACGATAATCCCTATTCGGCAGACCGCAACATTCATAAAGGCAGTCGTCGTTATTATTTTTCAGACGAATATGTATGTAAAATATTTCAGCACAAATCTGTCAATGGCCAACTTACAGAGGTTGAGGGTGAACGTAACGCCGCCGAGTTAAAAGCTGAGGCCGAATTCTTAAGCTGTTCTTCATTGCCCAATATGACAACGCCTAAATTATTTCTCAGTGATGAAAATGAGGTTGAAAGTTGGTTGGTTATGGAGCGTTTACCAGGCAATTTATTGATGGAGCGCTTAAAAAATAGAGAGATCATTGATTATGAGTCTTTCTTTAGTCAAATATTAAAACAGCTTGTTGAATTAGAAAATATTGGTTTGTATCATGATGACGTGAGAAGTTGGAATATCATGATTTCAGATGATCAACAGGTCAATCTCATCGATTATGGTTCCATATCGAATGCTAAAAAAGATTGTGCATGGCCAGGGAACATTTTTCAGTCGTTTTTTATCTTAGTCAATGAAATATTTCTTCCCGAACAAGCTCGCACCGCTTTTATTCGACCTGTCATGATTAGCCCGTTTAAGCTTCCAAGATTGTACGCCAACTGGCTTTATGCATTTTGGAAGGTTCCTCAAGCTGAGTGGAGTTTCGGCCTGCTAAATGACTTGTTTCATGACAAAGAAAATCTACTCGAGTTTGATGAATTGGCTTCTGGCTCTGAGAGCTGGATTACTGCACAAGAACAAATGATGGTGTTTGAGCAGGAAAAATTGAAGGAGGTTGAGTCTAAACTTAATAACCTCATCAATGCCGTAACGCACTTGGATCATAGGTTCAGTACTGCACTGGAACATAGTAATCAGCAGCTGGACGTTTATCGTGATGAGTTAAAGAATAAACTTGTTTTGTTAAAACAGAGTGTTCCAGAACAAATTACGAGTTTAAACGAGCAATTAATAACCTCGCTGGATCAGGCAAAAAAAGAATTAGAGCAGCGATTACATTTGACTGAAAGAACCGTCGATAATCTCACCTCGGAAAATGCCGAATTACAGCAAATAGAGATCCGTATTAATAATTTAACCTCAAAAAATTTAGAGTTACAGCAATGTGAGTTACGTCGAATTGAGGAAGAGGTCCAAAGGTTGACATCAGAAAATATTGAGCTGCAGCGGTGCGAATTGCAAAGGATCGAGCAGCAATTAGAGAAGCTAGCCGCTGAAAATGCTTTGCTTCAAGAAGCAGAACGAAAAATAAATAAATTGACAGAAGAGAATGTTGTTTTACAACAGCAAACTCAGGCTATACTCTCAAGTCGATCTTGGCGTATGACGGCAGGTTATCGTTATATTGGGTTGCAGATCCACCTGCTACGGAAATTCGGTGTGACCCAACGCGGTAAACATTTAGTTAAAAGGGTTTTAAATAAAATATTTTCGTTCCTTCGCTCGCATCCTAGAATGAAAATATTTGCTATTAATCTTACGCATAGAACAGGTCTGTACCCCTATGCATTGAGAGTGTATCAACGACTAAATCCTGCTCATAGAGCATGTCAACAAGACATCATACAGCAACATTCACATTTGGAACGTCAACTGGAAGTTCGAGACGATCTCCCTCCCGAAGTGAATGAGATCTACCAAAAAATAAAAAAATAAATTTTGATGGAGAAAAACAACGTGCATATTCTTATTGACCTACAAAGTTGCCAGACAGAGAGTAGGTTACGAGGGATTGGTCGCTATTCCTTGATGCTAGCAAAATCAATTATCAATAATGCCTCTGGACATAAAGTTAGCCTATTATTGAGTGGTCTCTATCCTAATGATCTAACGAATACAGTTAAAAAAGAATTCTTACATTTAGTTGCAGAGAAAGATATATATACGTTTTCAGCTTATGGGCCAACGGCTCAAGTCGACCATGGCAATAAAGGGCGAACTCGAGCTGCAGAAATATGCCGTGAGTTAGCTATCGCTAACATTAATCCTGATGTCGTATGCAACATGGGGTTCACTGAGGGATATCATGGCGATTACATCGTATCCTATCCAGATACCCCAACTTCGATTCGTCATTTCACTATTATTTACGATCTCATTCCATTTATATATCCAGATAGGTATCTAACTTCTGTTGATTATAAACAATTCTACATGGGGTTGTTGGAAAAACTGCCAAAAGCCGATGGTTTGTTAGCTATTTCCGAATCGGCTGCAAGTGAGGTTAAAACACATACGCAGGTAGATCATAGCAAAGTCACTAACATATCTTCTGCGTCGAGTTCGAACTTTAGAGTTGTAAATATTTCTGAAGAAAATAGAAAATCTCTTTGGGAAAAATACCATATTCCTTCAGAATTTATCATGACGATTGGTATCGTAGAGTCTCGTAAAAATATCGAGGCTTTGATCCAGGCTTATTCTTCATTGCCTGCTGATCTTAAGGAAAAATACGTTCTTTTGCTCGCGTGTCAAATCAAACCTCATGACAAAGAACATCTATTAGGAATAGCTGCGAAATACGATCTTCCTGAGCATCATATTGTCTTTACAGGGTTTATTCCTGATGATGAGCTTGTTGGGCTTTATAATACTTGTAAGTTATTTGTTTTCCCCTCCATTCATGAAGGGTTCGGTTTACCGCCACTTGAAGCCATGAGCTGCGGTGCTGCTACGATTGCATCTAATACCAGCAGTCTCCCTGAAGTTATGGGGTGGCCTGAGTCTATGTTTGATCCTCGAGATGTTGGCGATATGACTCGGCTGATGATGCGTGCTTTGACGGATAGCAAGTTCTACCAGGCACTTCGTGAAAATGCATTATGTCAGGCCAAAGAGTTTTCATGGGACAAGACGGCGCGAATAGCGCTACAGGCTTTTGAAAAAAGCGTGTCAAACTGTCAAGTAGAGCGCCAGCAAGTTACCCCTGAAAATACTTACCAGCAGGCATTAGCTAGTGTCCGTGAACTCTCGAATGAAGAGTTGAACGAGGTCGATCGACTGGGGGTTGCCTGGGCGATGGCTCGGAACTGCTACCAAAGCCACCATAAAGAGCTTTTGGTCGATATATCGGTTCTGGTCGAGGTGGATGCGGCTACAGGCATTCAACGAGTGGTACGAAGTGTATTATCGAACCTGCTTCAGCTAGATATTCCAGGTTATCGTATCAGGCCTGTTTACTGCACTTACGGCGGAGTATTCCGCTATGCCAATACCTTCATCGCAGAGAAATTTGGTATTAACAATGAAGAAGGTGATGTCCCGGTTCTGTTTGCAAAGGATGATATCCTCTTGGGCTTGGATCTTACGGCTCACTTGTTCCCATTCCTTGCTAGGCAGTTGGAAGATGCGCGGAAAGCCGGTGCTCGAGTTTATTATGTTGTTTACGATATTATTCCTTTATTGAATCCCCAATGGTGCTCTGAAGGGATTCAAGCCGCGTTTCCCGTATGGCTTGAATCGCTAGCTGGCCACACTGATGGTTTAGTCTGCATTTCAAAAAGCGTGGCTAATGAGGTGAAACAATGGCTGTTCGAGCATGCCGATGAATACACCATCAATCCCTACCTGGAAATTAAACATTTTCATTTAGGCGCGGATCTTTCCGCCAGCCTCCCTTCGATGGGCCGGCCGGCTGATTCTGACGAAATTTTGTCAAAAATTAGGAAGAGAACAACCTTTCTGATGGTGAGTACTATCGAGCCACGCAAAGGTCATGCCCAAGTCATTGCCGCTTTTGACAAGCTTTGGGAACTTGGCGTTGACTGTAATCTTGTCATTGTTGGTAAAAAAGGGTGGGACATTGACGCCCTAATTAATAAAATAACGGGCCATCATCAGCTCAATGAGAAACTTTTTTGGCTGAATGGGATTAGCGATGAATTTTTGACCGATATTTATGCTAATGCTCAGGCACTGATTGTTGCGTCACTGGCTGAGGGCTTCGGATTACCCGTTATCGAAGCTGCTCAGAACGGTTTGCCGATCATTTCTCGAGACATTCCCGTGTTAAGAGAAGTTGCTGCCGAAAATGCCCTTTATTTTCGTGGTGATGAGCCAGAAGATATCGTTGTGGCGATACAAGAATGGATGAAGATGGATAAGAACGGCACGACGATTCAGTCGAAGGCTATTCCTTGGCTTACGTGGAAAGAAAGTACTCTACAATTGCTGGAACAACTTCCCATTGCTAAATTAAAATAATTTTTAATATATAGGATTGAGTATGAAAACTGCAGTAATTACCGGTATCACAGGCCAAGACGGCGCTTATCTTGCTGAGCTGCTGCTGGATAAAGGTTATGTAGTATACGGAACTTACCGTCGCACCAGTTCAGTTAACTTTTGGCGTATCGAAGAACTGGGGATTGATAAAAATCCTAATTTACATCTGGTCGAATATGATCTGACCGATCTCTCGGCCAGCATTCGTTTGCTGCAGCAAACCAAAGCTACAGAGGTTTATAACCTGGCAGCCCAAAGTTTTGTTGGTGTTTCGTTTGAACAGCCACTGACAACTGCCGAAATCACGGGTATTGGTCCAGTCAACTTACTCGAAGCCATTCGTATCGTTAATCCAAAGATTCGATTCTATCAGGCTTCCACTTCAGAAATGTTTGGTAAGGTTCAGGCTATTCCTCAGAAAGAAGATACGCCTTTTTACCCTCGTAGTCCTTATGGTGTCGCCAAGTTGTATGCACACTGGATGACGATTAACTACCGCGAAAGTTATGACATCTTTGCGTCCAGCGGGATTCTGTTCAATCACGAATCTCCTTTGAGAGGACGTGAGTTCGTGACGCGCAAAATCACTGACTCTGTTGCCAAAATCAAATTGGGTAAACTGGATGTCTTAGAACTCGGCAACATGGACGCTAAACGCGATTGGGGCTTTGCCAAAGAGTATGTCGAAGGGATGTGGCGTATGCTGCAAGCTGACAAACCGGATACATTTGTTCTCGCCACTAATCGTACCGAGACAGTGCGTGATTTTGTTGAAATGGCGTTCAAAGCCGCGGGTTATACTTTGCGCTTCGAAGGGAAGGATGAAAACGAGATTGGTGTGGATGTTGCTACTGGTAAAACACTGGTTCGCGTTAATCCTAAATATTTCCGTCCTGCGGAAGTTGAGCTATTGATTGGTAACCCTGAGCGCGCAAAAGAAGTGTTAGGTTGGGAGCCGAAAACGTCTCTGGAAGAGTTATGCCAAATGATGGTTGAGGAAGATCTGCGCCGTAATCAGCAAGGGTTTTCTTTCTGATGTTTGGTACTGGCAAACGTGCCCTGATTACCGGGATCAATGGGTTCACTGGCCAGTACATGGCAGCGGAGTTATCCGCTGCCGGATTCCGGGTATTCGGCATTGGTTCCATGCCATCGGAAGAAGCCGATTACTATCAGGTAGATTTGCTTGATCTCGATGCTTTAAGCAACGCCATTGACCAGATCGCGCCTGATGTAGTAGTGCATCTTGCTGCTATCGCATTTGTGGGGCATGGGGACGTTAATGCATTCTATAACGTTAACCTGTTGGGAACGCGAAATTTACTCCAGGCTTTGCATTCGTCGGGCCGTCAATTCGATGCAATATTGCTTGCCAGCAGTGCTAACGTGTATGGCAATAGCACTGAAGGGACGCTCAGTGAGAATACGCAGGTTAATCCAGCCAATGACTACGCTGTCAGTAAATTAGCCATGGAATATATGGCAAGTTTATGGGTGGATAAATTACCTATTATCATCGCTCGTCCATTTAACTATACCGGAGTGGGGCAGGCAGATAATTTTCTCTTGCCGAAAATCGTTAAGCATTTTAAACAACGAGCATCCACTTTAGAACTTGGCAATATTGATGTGTGGCGTGATTTTACGGACGTACGTGCGCTGTGCCGTGCCTATTTAGGGTTGTTAGAGAGCAAACCCGTAGGAGAAACGGTTAATGTTTGCTCTGGGAAAGTCTATTCGATCCGTGACGTCATCAATCTGTGCGAAAAAATAACGAGTCACACTTTAACGATTTCAGTTAATCCCGCCTTTGTTAGGGCAAATGAAGTTAAAACACTTTGTGGGGATGCCACCAAATTACGTTCGATCATTGGTGCATGGGATACACCGGCCCTTGAAGAAACTCTACGTTGGATGCTGGAAAGCGAATAAATGAAAGTCATATTTGGTACGGATTCGATTAGGTACCCATTAACTGGAATTGGTCGATATGCTTACGAATTAGCGACTTGTTTAGAAAAAAGCTCAGAGATTTCTGAGCTTTTCTTTCTTCGAGGGCGGACATTATCTCATCATATTCCTGTTGCCAAAGAAACAATATCATCAGGGTTTAGCCTTCGTCGAGTCTTGCTGAAGAGTCGATTAGTTTCAGAGATCTACCGTCATACGGTGCCTTCTCTAAAATCACAAATACTCAAGAAGCATCCGGATGCGATCTACCATAGCCCAAACTTTTATTTGCCTCCCAAAGTGGGCCCCAGTGTGGCGACGTTTCACGATCTTTCCATTTTTACGTGGCCTCAATGCCATCCGAAAGCTCGTATTCGATTTATGCAAAAAGAATTGCTGTTAACGATAAAAAGAGCGGATATTCTAATTACTGACTCAGATTTTACGCGTAAGGAACTCGCGGATTATTTCAATTTTCCTTTGGATAGAGTTTACTCGGCTCATTTGGCCAGTAGTGGAGACTTTTATCCACGAGAGTCACAAGCTATCACGACAGTGATTGGAGAATATGGGCTCAGTGAGGGCAACTATTGCCTATTCACTGGCTCTATAGAGCCACGTAAGAATATTGAAACGCTTCTTGATGCCTATGAAAGACTGCCAATTTCATTGCGACGGAGCTATCCACTGGTTGTCTGTGGCTTTAAGGGTTGGAGCAGTGATGCATTGCATCAACGTTTCGAGCAGGGGCAACGTGCAGGGTGGCTACACTATTTAGGCTATATGAAGTCTGTTGATCTCCCCTACTTATTTGCAGGCGCGCGTAGTTTTATTTTTCCTTCTCTTTATGAAGGATTCGGTTTACCGGTGCTAGAGGCTATGGCCTCAGGTGTGCCAGTGGTCTGTTCAAATAGTTCATCTCTCCCTGAAGTGGTTGGCAATTGTGCATTAATGTGCGACCCCATGGATGTAGAATCACTGACTAAGTTAATTCAAAAAAGTATCGAAGATGATATGTGGCGCGATCAGGCTAAATCAGATGGTTTAACACGCGCTGCGCTGTTCTCATGGCAACGTTGTGCACAAAAGACGATTCAGGCTTACCAGAAAATTTGAGATTTCCTATGTTGAAAGTTTTGCACTTTTATAAAACCTATTATCCGGATACATTCGGAGGAGTAGAACAGGTAATTTTTCAATTGAGTGAAGCCGTCAATGGGCATGATATTGCGGTAACAACACTGACTTTAAGCCCCCGCGGTAACATCGATGATGGAAAGGTGGGTTCTCATTCATCCTACTATTCAAAAACAAGTTTTGAAATCGCATCTACGCCATTTTCTTTCAATGCCATAAAGAAGTTTAGAGAATTAGCCAGACAGGCTGATATTATTCATTATCATTTCCCTTATCCATTTATGGATATTCTGTATTTTATTTCAGGTGTCAAAAAACCCAGTATAGTCAGTTACCATTCTGATATCGTAAAACAGAAGAGCGCATTAAAAATTTATACGCCGCTAATGAATAAATTTTTAAGTTCTGTTGATTATATTGTTGCTTCATCTCCAAATTATCTGGCGTCTAGTTCTACATTGCAAAAGTTTTCATCTAAGGTAAAAGTAATACCTTATGGATTAGACAGAAAACTATATCAACCCGTCAATACCGAACGATTGGATTATTGGCGAGATCGACTCGGCGAACGCTTCTTTCTCTTTGTTGGCGCTTTTCGATATTATAAAGGACTGGATGTGCTTTTAAATGCAATGGAAGGAAAAAACTATCCATTGGCTATCGTCGGAATTGGCTCATTGGAATCCGAACTTAAACAGCAAGCCAATAATTTGGGGCTAACGAATACACATTTTCTTGGGTTACTGTCAGAAGAAGATAAAATTGCACTACTACAACTCTGTTGTGCCGTTGTATTTCCCTCTCACCTTCGTTCTGAAGCCTTTGGTATTACGCTGCTTGAGGGCGCTATGTATGGCAAACCTCTTATTTCGTGCGAGATTGGTACAGGCACAACATATATAAATATTGATGATGAAACTGGAATTGTCGTTCCTCCAGAAGATTCAGATGCGCTAAAAAAGGCAATGGTTACTCTTTGGGACAATCCTTCGTTAGCAAAAGAGTATGGCGAAAATGCGTTAGCGCGCTTTAATCGTTTATTCACCTCCGAGAGAATGGGGCAAAGTTACATAGATCTTTACCACGAGGTGATGGACAATAGAAACGTTTCTGACAGTGCTAGATGAATAGGTAATCCTATGTTCTCTGTCATCAGCCCCCAAAAAGCTATTGGGGGAGTATTTTTTTATCTAGTTCTTTATGGCGCACTTTTTACATAGCCTGTCGGCGCTTCTAGTAAAATTTTCTTAACCCCTTCGACATCAAAATGGTGACATGCGAAATCTAATACTTTTAGCAAAACCTCCATTTCCTTCCAGCTCAACTTGTCTTCCAAGGCTGTCATGATTTTTGGATGGGAAGTGCCCTCCACATTTTCACTAATCAGTAGCTCTTCAAAGAGTTTCTCACCCGGGCGCAACCCGGTAAATTTGATAGGGATATCGCCTTCTTCTCCTGAGCCTTCGATATACTCTTTCATTCCCATCAAATGAATCATTCGGCGCGCCAGGTCGAGAATTTTTACCGCTTCTCCCATATCGAGCACGAAAACTTGACCGTTATTACCCATAGCCCCTGCCTGGATCACCAGTTGGGCGGCTTCGGGAATCAGCATGAAATAGCGGATAATATCCGGATGTGTGACGGTCACTGGACCGCCCTGGCGGATTTGTTTTTTGAATAATGGAACTACGGATCCCGACGATCCCAGTACGTTGCCGAAGCGCACCATGGTGAATATGGTCTGACTATGTTTATCCGCTAGCGCTTGTAGGACCAGCTCAGCTAAGCGTTTGCTCGCCCCCATAATATTGGTGGGGCGCACTGCTTTATCTGTAGAAATGAGGGTGAAACTGTTGACGCCCGCCTCAATAGCGGCCTCAGCACAGGCGAGTGTGCCAAACACATTATTGCGGATGCCTTCAATGACATTGTCTTCGACCAATGGCACATGTTTGTATGCCGCAGCGTGATAGACCGTTTCTACCCGATTATCTTGCATCACCCTGAGTAAGCGGTTTTGTTTTTGAATGGAGCCGAGGGTGGTGACGATGCGTGTTTCCAGCCTCAAACGCTGCTTGATGCTCTGTAACTCCTGATCGATGGTATAGAGGTTATATTCGTTTAGCTCAAACAACACCAGCGTACGGGGTTTAAGCGCGATAATCTGGCGACAGAGTTCTGATCCGATAGAGCCGCCGGCTCCGCTGACCATAACGGATTTGCCAAAAATATTTTTCGTCAGCAGTGTTAGATCTGGGTCTACGGGCGCACGTCCTAATAGGTCTGCCACCTCTAGATCTCGGACTTCGGTTGCTTGGGCTCGACCTGCGACGATATCTTCCATGGAGGGCACAGACTGCACTTCGATAGGCCAGTGAGACAGTTTCTCCAACAGTCTCAGTCGCAATCCTCGCTTAATATTATTGATGGCTAACAGTAATTTGACCGGTTGATACAACTTTTGCAGCGTATCAAATTCACCACTGTAGTGGACGCGAATACCACAGATTATTTGGCCTGCTTTGCGTTCATCATCATCCAGGATCACGACTGGATGGAATTCATCACCTTGCGTTAAGGCATAGGCAAGATCTCGCCCAGTCGCTCCGGCACCGTAGATAAAGACATTGGGCTTTTGGCGTTTGTAATAGTGATAGTAGAAGCTACGAATAAAAACGCGTGGGCTACCCAACGTCAGAATGGCCAGACCCGCATAGATAAAGGGTACGCTGCGCGGCACAAATGACTGGAAGAAAAAGCTACTCAGGGCGAGGGTCAAGGTCGATAAAATCACCGCGAAAAACACGTTGCCCAACGCCGGTAGCATCATATAGCGCAGTACGGCGCGATACATGCCGCAGCGAATAAAGACCGCAATGGTGATCACCAGCGTCACCAGCAGGCTGGCTATCTCTGATAAGCCAACATGAAAAGTGTAGGTGCCCAGGCGAAAAGCGACCGCCAGATAGAGCGAAAATATAATCGCGGCCACATCATACAGAACGGTAACGATACGTTTGTTTTTTCTTGGCGCGTTAAGCAAAGCATGAATGGGGTTAAACATCTAAAGCCTGGATGTCAGATGATGGAAATGGGTTTTGTTGTTACTATTCTCAATCATTGTAGACACCCGATTTTTTATTAGCTAGCGGGAAGTATAGCCACTCGGAACGTGAGGTTAATATGTGTACGATGATGACCGCTATCATACGAGTGTCGGCCTTGGAAAGGTAATACATTTTGAAACTATTAGTGACAGGTAGTAGTGGGTTTATTGGACGCCGTGTCGTTGAACTGGCTGATGTGCAGGGAATGGAATGCCTGTCCCATCGTAGCCAAAAGCCGGGCATTCCGGTTCAGGAAGGCACTGTCTACCAGGATCTGTCGGCCGACGCAGACTGGCGTGAGGCCCTGAACGGGGTTGATACCGTCATTCATTGCGCGGCACGCGTTCACCAGATGCAGGACGCGCAGCGCGATTCGCTGTCGCTATACCGCGAGACCAACGTGGCGGGAACATTAACGCTGGCGCGCCAGGCGGCGGAGTCCGGGGTAAAACGCTTTGTATTTCTCAGTTCGATCAAGGTCAACGGAGAAGCGAGCCCGGTTCACCATCCTTTCACCCCCTATGTCGCACAGTCCCCGCAAGATCCCTACGGTTTGAGTAAATATGAAGCTGAGCTGGGCCTGTGGCAGATCGCCCATGAGACAGGTCTTGAAGTGACGGTGATTCGCCCGCCGCTGGTCTATGGTCCTGGAGTCAGAGCGAATTTTCGTACGATGATGAATTGGATCCGCAAAGGTTTACCCCTGCCGCTCGCGGCCGTGAACAACAAACGTAGCCTGGTTTTCGTCGATAATCTGGTGGATCTCATCTTGCTGTGCGCTCATCATCCGCAGGCGGCGGGCGAAACGTTTTTGGTGTCGGACGATCATGATGTCTCTACCGCCGAGCTGCTTGCCGATATGGCGAAGGCTTTGGGCGTCCCAAGCCGCCTCTGGCCGCTGTCTCCGCGTTGTTTGCTGTGGGCGGCGAGGGCGTTAGGCAAAGCGCCCGTGGCGGAAAGATTATTGGGATCGTTGCAGGTTGATATTAGTCATACGCGCGACCGTCTGGGATGGCGGCCTGTTGTGGCTTATCCTCAGGCGCTTGCGCTGACCGCCAGCGCCTATCAGGCTGAGCGCAACGCTACGGATTAATCGATAAACCAAGGTTTAATGCACATTATGTTTCGTTTTTTTGATCTCACGCTCGCGTTGGTTGGACTTTGTTGTTTATGGCCCGTGATGGGCGTTATTTATCTTATCGGGCTGTTTGATACCGGGTCGCCGGTGTTCGTACAACAGCGGGTAGGGCGGCACCAACGGCCGTTCAATCTGATTAAATTCCGCACGATGGCGGTCGCAACCGAGTCCGTCGCCACCCATTTGGCTAACCGTCATGCCGTGACCCGTCTGGGCGCCTTTTTACGTAAAACCAAGCTGGACGAGCTGCCGCAGCTGATTAATGTGGCTCGCGGCGAGATGAGTCTGGTGGGGCCTCGCCCCTGTTTGTTTAACCAGCAGGAACTCATCGACGAACGGCAGTCTCGTGGCGTATTCGAGGTCCTGCCCGGCATTACCGGGTTGGCGCAGATTAATGCCATCGACATGTCTACGCCGCAGACGTTGGCAGAATGGGATCAGCGAATGATTCAGACCATGACGGTGAAACACTATTTTCGCTATTTGCTCCTCACCGTGGTGGGGAAAGGCGCGGGCGATCGCGTGCGCTGATACCGCAACTCCGTGACCTGTTAGTCGTCACGGAGTTGCCTCCCTCGGGTTGCCGCGCTCTGGCGCCCAAAAGCTTACTTCACGTCTTCTAAAGCGGTTTGGTCCACGTAGGGCTTCATCAGGCTATCCGCCTCCCGCTGCGCATTATTAGCGGCGTCCTGCGGCGTGACCTTCTCGCTGTTCACCACGGCCGCTAGCTGATTTTCCATGGCTTTGCGAACCGCCACCGTTTCGTAAGTGGCATACCACGGATGAGCATAGGTTAGCTGCTGCAGCGCCGTTTCGGCATGTGGATCTGCTGCCAGATAAGCTTTCATTTCCGGCGTCTCATAGGCGGCTTTACGTGGCGAGAAGTAGCCAGTAAAGCGGCTCCAACGGCCATTAACCTGCGGACTGACCAGATAGGTCAGGAACTGGTAGGCTGCTTTTTTCTGCTCTTCCGAAATACCTTTGAAACTCACCAAACTGCCGCCGCCGATCGGCACCGCACGCTGCAGGTGCGCTGGCAACATCGCCACGCCCAGTTCGAAGTTCTGACTGTTGTCCCGCATGAAACCGAGCGCACCGGTGCTCAGCATCGCCATTCCCAACTTACCGGAGAAGAACGCCGCACTGATTTGTTTGGAGTTAAGCACGCCGGACGGCATCACCTTGTCGCGATAAATCAGGTTCTGCCAAAAGCGGAGCGCGCCTATCGTCGAGGGCGCGTTGTAGTAAACCTCGCCGGGGTAGTCCGGATTAAAGTACTGACCGCCGTTGGCGCGCGTCAGCGCCGAGAGTAACCAGGCACCGTAGTCGTCGTTGGTGGAGGGCAGCATGATCCCCCATTGGCCTTTACTCTGGTCCGTCAACTTCTGAGCGATCTCCCGCATCTCCTGCCAGGTCTGCGGCGGTTGTTTGATACCGGCCTGTTCGAACAGGGTTTTGTTGTAATACAGAATCGGCGTCGAGTTATGGAACGGGATGGCATAAGTGACGCCCATCACCTGAGCATTCCGATGCATGGCGGGCCAGAACTCGCTGTGCAGGAACGCAGAGGCTTTGCGATCGCCAAATTTGAACAGTTCGTCCATCGGCAATATTTCCTGCTTCAGCGCCAGATCGGTGGTGAAGTTGGCTGACATGATGACCAACGCGGGCGGTTGCCCGGCCTTAGCCGCCGCTTCCGCTTTGATTTTGGTGGTGTCGTAATTGCCAGTGAAGATGCCGCGCACCTCTACCTCCTGCTGCGACTGGTTAAAATCCCGGATAATGCGGGTCATTTCCATCGTCAATTTGCCGTCGACCGGCGCAGGAAACATGAAATCAATGTTTTGTTTGGCCAGTGCGCCGTCGGTGAATGACATCGCCAGTCCGAACGCCAGCATTTTAAAACTACGCATGGGGAATCTCCTGGAATAAGTTTTGCCCGGTAGCGGCATTAAAAAGATGAATATCGGTAGACTCGATGCCGAGACGGACGGGGTCGCCGCGTTCGGGAACGTCGCCCCGATTTTTACGGCAGTAGCGCAGCATGCCGATGGCGGTCTCTACGTGAAGCAAGTACTCACCACCCAGCAGCTCTCGCTGCGTGATACGCCCAGCCAACTGAAAGGTATGAATGCCGTGCTCGGGGTGATCGGTGAGGTGTTCCGGTCGTACGCCGAAAACGATCTCGGGGATCTGAGCGGCGTGCGTGGGAAGCGTTAGCGTGCCTTCATCCAGTGCGACGTTGCCGTTGTGACAGGAAAGTCGGACCAGATTCATGGCGGGAGAACCGATAAACCCAGCGACAAACACATTGGCGGGATAAGCGTAAAGCTGTTCCGGGGTGCCGACCTGTTGTAGCTCGCCGCGATCCATCACCGCAATGCGGTCGGCCATCGTCATCGCTTCGATTTGATCATGCGTGACATAAACCGTGCTGGTTTTTAACTGGCGATGCAGCGCCATGATGCCGTCCCGGACATCGGTGCGCAGACGCGCATCCAGATTCGACAGCGGCTCATCCATCAGAAACAGACGTGGGTTGCGAACGATAGCGCGCGCCATGGCGACCCGTTGACGTTGTCCGCCCGACAGTCGGCCCGGTTTTCGGTCTAGTACGGCCTCCAGTTGCAGCAAGCGGACCGCTTCGTCCAATCGTGCCTGTCGCGTCGCCTTGGGCTCACGGCGTATTCGCATACCGAAGGTGATGTTGTCTCTGACCGTTAAATGAGGAAACAGCGCGTAGTTCTGGAAAATCATGGCGAAATTACGCTCCCGCGGCGACGTGGCGGTGACATCCTCTCCCTCAAGCCAAATATGGCCCTCGCTGGCGCTTTCCAGACCGGCCAGCAGCCGCAGCAGCGTACTTTTTCCGCAGCCGGAAGGGCCGACCAGCACCAGAAACTCGCCGGAGGCGATCTCTAAGGAGACCGACTTCAGCGCCGGTTTACCCTCGAAGCGTTTGCCGAGGTTCTGTAGTCGTATCAGGCTCATCACGCGTCATCCATCGGGCAGCTGATGGCCGCGTTATACAGCCACGGTCCGGCATAGTGCGACAGCGGATGCAGGTAGCTGACCAGCTGATGGTCCACCAGACGGTGCATCAGACAGGCGGCGGGCGACATATCGTAATAAGGGCGCGCATCTTCATGATGGTAAGGCACCTGATGCACCGTTCCGGGGATCGTCGCGATAATCGCCTGACGATAGTGGGTGAAGATCATGCAGTGGTTATGGCCGCAGAAAACCCTGACAAGGGCCGGGAAGCGCTCGATAAGCGCCAGCAGACGGTGCCCGTTTTCACAGGCGATCTGATCCATTTGAGCGGATCCCAGCGCCAGCGGCGGGTGATGCATAAAAATAGCGGTAGGCTTGTCGTCGAGGCTGAGCTGCTCTTCCAGCCAGCGCAATGTCGCTTCCGTCAGCCATCCTTTAGACGATCCAGCCTGGCTCGAGTCGATAAACAGCAGGCGTAGCGGGTAGTCGTCGATGGCGTAACGGATATTTTGCGGATCGAAGCCGATCTGCGGGCAGATCGCGTGCAGGTATTCCTGAAAATAGGTTTTGTCATCGTGATTGCCGGGGATGAGGTACAGCGGGTAGTCCAGCGCCCCCAGCGTCTGGCGCGCCATGCGATATTCCGCCGCCTGGCCGCAGTTGACGATGTCGCCGCTGACGATCACCGCGTCCGGTCGTTCCCTCAGCGCGTTGAGCTGGGAAACCACGTCCGCGTTGGCCGCATTGACATCAATGAATCCATACAGCTTTTGTCCCTGATGACGAAAATGCGTATCTGAAATATGCGCTAACAGCATGAGTCACTCCGTTATTTTATTCCTGAGAAGCCGAAGCTTTTCAGGAACTGTTTTTGGAACAGGATGAAAGCCAGCATCAGCGGCAGGCAAACCATCAGCGTCCCGGCGCCGATGGTGCCCCACTGACCGCCGGACTCCGCGCCCATCGCAAAGGACACCAGTCCGACCGTGAGTACCTGTTTGTCCGGATCGTTAAGCATCATCAGCGGCCACAAATACTCGTTCCAGTGGTAGGTCAGACTGACGGTGGCGAAGGCCATCATGGAGGGCCACGACATCGGCAGCAGGACGCGATACACGACCTGCCACCAGCGGCAGCCTTCCATCAGAGCGGCTTCTTCGATCTCTTTGGGAATGTTCATAAACGCCTGGCGCATCAGGAATACGCCGAAGGCGGAGGTGAAGTAGGGCATCATGACGCCGGTGAGGGTGTTGAGCAGACCGAACTGCTGCAGCGTCATCATATTGGGCACCATCATCATGACCGGCATAATCATCAGCTGGACTAAAAACAGGATGAACAGCGTCTGTTTGCCGCGGAATTCATGGCAGGCGAAGACATAGCCCGCGGTGGTGATCGTCAGCAGTTGCACGAGCAGGGTGCCGAAGGCGAAAAAGGCGGTATTGGCGTACAGGCGGAGCCAGTCGGCGCTGTACCAGGCGTCGCGAAAATTATCCAGCGTCAGCGGCCAGCTCGGCAGCAGGGAAGCCATGCCGGGGCCAAACGTGCTGGGGCTGAATGCCGCCGACAGCATCCAAATGAACGGCGCTATCCAAAGCAGCGCGGCGCAGATGAGCAGCGCGCTGAGGGTGATGCGTCCGCTTTGGCGCCAACGTAGCCACGTTGGACGGGCGGCGGTCTTCGCCTGATAGATGGGCGTTAATTCAACGCTCATAGTGCGCTCCTTTTTCCAAAACTTTCAGGTTGATGAGCGAGAAGAGGAACAGGGCGAGCAGGGTGATAAAGGTGGCGGCGGAGGCTTTACCGAAGTCATGGGTGTCCCATGCCAGATTCTGGATGTAGTAAAGCAGCACCGTGGTGGCGTTATCCGGTCCGCCGTGCGTCATGACGGCAACGTGATCGATCTGGGTAATGGCGTAAATCAGCGCGGTGGTGAGCACAAAGCTCAGCGTCGGGCGCAGCAGCGGCAGCGTGACGTTGAAAAACACCTGTATCGGTGATGCGCCTTCCATGACGGCAGCTTCGCGCACGGAGGCCGGAATACCCTGCAAACCAGCCAGGAAGAACAGCATGTAGTAGCCGGCGAACTTCCAGATGCCAATCAGGCTCAAGGCCAGCAGCGCGCTATTGCTGCGGCCGAGATAATTGTTGTTCATGGGGCCGAACAGCTTGGCCAGATGGTAGTCCAGCAACCCCATTCCCGGCATGAAAATAAACAGCCACAGCGCAGCGGCGCTCACCATCGGGATAATCATGGGAAAGAAAAAAGCGGTGCGTAGCCAGCGGTTCACCGCCGTGTTTTGCCATAGCGCCAGGGCGAGCATCAACGCCAATATCACGCCAGGGATGACGGTCAACAGGATGTACAACACATTGTTCCCCAGCGCGCGCCAGAACACGGGGTCGTCCAGCAGCCGCGTAAAATTGCTTAACCCCACGAACGGCGCGTTATCGCCGGTCATACGCGTGTCGAACAGGCTGTCGTAGACCGACCGTAATAAGGGAAAGTAGGTGAATAGAGCGAGAAACAGCAGTGAAGGCAACAGAATGAGCCAAGGCAACCAGTGACTACGCATGAGGTTTACCGTCGTCAGCGATGAAAATTGAGCGGTTATCCTGAGGGGGCAATGCTGCATCCGCATGGCGGAACAGTGACGGTTTGATGACGAGGTCGTGATCGGCCGACAACGCCTATCGGGAATGGCTATGCCGAATGAGTTCACCCGATGATCCGGACGTTGAAGTTTCATCCTCATGTCGCGGCCCGTGTGATTTCATCCCCGAGACGGCATCAGCAATATGCAAATAAAGAAAGTAGAACCCCAAACGTGCGGTGTTGTCGAATCGGACAAAAGGGGATGACGTTGGATTACGTCGGGTCATTTTGTCTAGACTCAACGTGTTATGCGAGAGGACGTGAATGGTAGAGAATAAGACATTAGCCTCCGGCTTCTCCTAGGTTGCGGATTATTCTGATAGGAATGAACGCCGTCACGTCAGGTCAGCATGTTACACTGGCTGCGGCAGTCATAGTGTAAATGTGACCCAAAGGGCGCATTCTCCTTCTAACAGTCGATATCCCTATCGTTTCAGGCTTTGTTATGGCGTTAAGTTGTGCGTCGGCGCGGACTATTTTCAGGTAATATAGTTTTACCAACAATGGTTGGCCTGCCTGGGTTCGAGTGTTTTCTCTGCTGTTACCATTCTGCTTGAATCGGATTTGCCGGTCGGCGTGGTAAAGAATTAACGGTTTTTTGTCATTTCTGGCATGGTTCGGCTGAGAACGGCTGTCATTCCAGTATGGCGTTACGAGATGATAGCAATGAGCACCACCAAAAAATTCACCAAAGATTTACTCCATCCCCGTTATTGGCTCGTCTGGTTTGGTCTGGCCCTTTTATATCTCCTGGTACAGTTGCCGTACCCGCTGCTGATGTACACCGGACGCAGCATGGGCAACGCCGCGCGTTTCTTCCTGAAACGCCGGGTCCGCATCGCCCGCCGCAATCTCGAACTGTGCTTTCCCACGATGTCGCCGCAAAAGCGCGAAGCGATCGTCAAAGAAAACTTTGCTTCACTGGGCATGGCGCTCATGGAAACCGGTATGGCCTGGTTTTGGTCGGATCGCCGCGTACGCGCCTGGTGCGAAGTTATCGGGCTGGAGAATTTGCAGCAGGCAGGGCGTGAACAGCGTGGCGTGATGGTCATTGGCGTACATTTCATGTCCCTGGAACTGGGCGGCAGGGCGATGGGATTATGCCGACCCATGATGGCGATGTACCGGCCTCACAATAATAAAGTGATGGAGCTGGTACAAACCTGGGGACGCTCCCGCTCTAATAAAGCCATGATCGACCGCAAAGATTTACGCGGCATGGTGCAGGCGTTGAAACGCGGCGAAGCGGTCTGGTTCGCGCCGGATCAGGATTATGGCCCGCGCGGCAGCGTATTTGCGCCGTTTTTCGCCGTCCCGAAGGCGGCGACGACCAGCGGAACATTTACGATTAGCAAACTGGCTAATCAGCCGGCGATGGTGACCACCATCTTGATCCGCAAACCCAAGTGCAAGGGATACCAGCTGGTGATTCAACCCGAGCTGAAGGATTATCCACAAGACGACGAAACTCAGGCGGCAAGCTACATGAACCGTGTGATCGAGCAGGAGATTATGCGCGCGCCTGAACAGTACCTCTGGTTGCATCGCCGTTTTAAAACGCGACCGGTGGGAGAAGCCTCGCTCTACCTCTAATGGCCTCATCAATACAAAGACGGGCAACCGCTCATGGCGGTTGCCCGTCTTTGATCGTGAAAGAATGTCGGTGCGATAAATAAATAGTTTTTGAAATTCTTATCCCAAAAACGGGATAATCGCAGGCTTACTTTACGGTAGCAGACGTTGCCCCGCCGTTGTCGGGGCTCAAGGGGACGTTTCTGCCGCTGGTGATGGCCCATGTTGTTTGTCTTAGGCAAGGGATAAACGGCATGACGTTAGCTAAATTCTGGCTCAGTCTCTGCGTCTTTCCATGCTGGCCGGTCCGAATGACCGTGTTGTCTGGATGCACAGAGGCTTAATAATAATGACTTAGCAAGGGATACCACCATGTCCAATTCTTCTCGTCAGGCTGATGAGGCTGCCCGTCCGCGTGGCGCACTCGATGCTTTCTTTAAAATCGATCAACGAGGCAGCAGCGTACGTCAGGAAATACTGGCGGGTCTTACCACGTTTCTGGCGATGGTTTACTCGGTTATCGTTGTCCCCGGCATGCTGGGCAAAGCCGGTTTCCCGCCTGCCGCGGTGTTTGTTTCCACCTGTCTGGTCGCAGGGGTAGGGTCTTTGTTGATGGGCCTGTGGGCTAACCTGCCGATGGCGATTGGTTGCGCGATTTCTCTGACCGCGTTTACTGCGTTCAGCCTGGTGCTGGGACAGAATATCAGCGTGCCCGTCGCGCTGGGCGCCATCTTCATGATGGGGGTGCTGTTTACCATTATCTCCGCGACGGGGATCCGTTCCTGGATCTTGCGTAACCTGCCGCAGGGCGTGGCGCACGGTGCGGGTATCGGTATCGGCCTGTTCCTGTTGATCATCGCAGCCAACGGCATCGGTCTGGTCGTGAAAAATCCGGGCGCCGGTCTGCCGGTCGCGATGGGCCAGTTCACGTCGTTTCCGGTGGCGATGTCGCTGCTGGGTCTGGCGGCGACCATCGGTCTGGAAAAACGCCGCGTTCCCGGCGGTATTCTGATTGTGATTATCGCCATCTCCGCACTCGGCCTGATTTTTGATCCGAACGTGACCTACCACGGTTTGTTCGCGCTGCCGAGCCTGAGTGATGCCTCCGGTCAGTCCTTGTTCTTCAATCTGGATATCAAAGGCGCGTTGCAGCCTATCGTCCTGCCAAGTGTATTGGCGCTGGTGATGACGGCGGTCTTTGACGCGACCGGTACGATCCGCGCTGTCGCGGGGCAGGCAAACCTGCTGGATAAAGATGGTCAGATTATCAGCGGTGGTCGTGCGCTGACGGCGGACTCCGTAAGCAGCATTTTCTCCAGCCTGATGGGGACCTCGCCAGCGGCAGTTTACATTGAATCCGCGGCCGGTACGGCGGCGGGGGGCCGTACGGGACTGACGGCAACGGTGGTTGGCGTACTGTTCCTGCTGATGCTGTTCCTGTCTCCGCTCTCTTATCTGGTGCCGAACTATGCAACCGCGCCTGCGCTGATGTATGTCGGTCTGCTGATGCTGAGCAACGTGTCCAAGCTGGACTTCAACGATTTCGTCGACGCGATGGCCGGTTTGGTCTGCGCCGTCTTCATCGTGCTGACATGTAATATCGTGACCGGCATCATGCTGGGCTTCGGCTCGCTGGTACTGGGCCGTGTTTTCTCCGGCGAATGGCGCAAGCTGAACGTCGGCACGGTGATCATCGCCATTGCACTGGTGGTGTTCTACGCCGGCGGTTGGGCGCTGTAATACTGTTTCAGACAACGTCATACCCAGAGGGGAACATGAGGTTCCCCTTTTTTACAGGTTCATTTCCGTTTTTTCTTTTTCGGTGCCTTTTCATCGCATTCCATCTGTTATTATTTTCTTAGGTCGATGACGACATCGCTCGAACGACGCTTAAGGCCTGTTCCTTACGCGGCCCCGCCAGAAACATGTCACGTCAATTCACCGGTGTTAGCGCGTTGATCGGTTACAGCAAGCATTAAGGAAAGCATGGAAATATTTTTCACCATCCTGATTATGACGTTGGTGGTTTCTTTGTCCGGCGTTATCACGCGTATTCTGCCCTTTCAGATACCGTTGCCACTCATGCAGATTGCCCTTGGGGCGATGTTGGCCTGGCCTAAATTTGGTCTGCATGTCGATTTCAATCCTGAACTGTTCATGGTGTTGTTCATCCCGCCGCTGTTGTTCGCCGACGGCTGGAAGACGCCAACGAGAGAATTTCTGCGCCATATGCGAGAGATCCTCGGGCTGGCGCTGGCGCTGGTCATTATCACCGTCGTCGGGATGGGCTATCTCATTCATTGGATGGTGCCTGATATGCCGCTGGTGGCCGCATTCGCGCTGGCGGCGGTGTTGTCGCCGACGGATGCCGTGGCGTTGTCCGGCATCGTCGGCGAGGACCGCATCCCGAAAAAACTGATGGGGATCCTCCAGGGCGAAGCGTTGATGAACGATGCGTCCGGTCTGGTCTCGCTCAAATTCGCCATTGCTATCGCCATGGGCACGATGGTGTTTACCGTGCACGGCGCCACGCTGGAATTTTTGCAGGTGGCTCTCGGCGGCCTGCTGGCGGGGATCGCCATTACCTGGGTTTACAGTAAATCGCTGGGGCTGATCAGCCGCTGGAGCGATGACGACGCCGCGACGCAAATTGTGCTGCTGCTCCTGTTGCCGTTCGCCTCTTATCTGATTGCGGAACATTTGGGCGTGTCGGGGATTTTGGCCGCGGTCGCTTCGGGAATGACGATCAGCCGCTCGGGCATGATGCGCAGCGCGCCGTTGAACATGCGTCTGCGGGCCAACAGCGTCTGGTCCATGCTGGAGTTTGTGTTTAACGGCATGGTGTTTCTGATGCTGGGGTTACAGTTGCCGAGCGTGCTGGAAGAGTCGATCGTTCAGGCGCAGAGAGACCCGACGATTGAAACCTGGATGCTGTTTACCGATATTGCCATCATCTACGGCGCATTGCTGCTGCTGCGCTTCAGTTGGGTCTGGCTGATGAAGCATTACAGCCTGCATATCCAGAACAAACGCCCGATGGTGTTCGCGGAATATACCTCTCGTGAGCTATGGATTGTCTCTTTTGCCGGGGTGCGCGGCGCCATCACGCTGGCCGGTGTTCTGTCCATCCCGCTGTTGCTGAGCGACGGTAGTGATTTCCCCTCACGTTATCAGCTGGTCTTTATCGCGACCGGCGTCATCCTGTTTTCATTGATGTGCGGGGTCATTGCGCTGCCGTTGTTGCTCAAAGGCATTGTCATGACGGACAAAAGCTCGCATAAAAAAGAGGAACGCCTGGCTCGCACGGCGATGGCCAAAGTCGCCATCGACAGCCTGTTGAAAATGCAGGAGCGTCTAGCCGCCGATCGTGAGGATAATATCGATGAACAGGTGCTGAATGAGGTCTGTGCGCAGGTCATCGGGATGCTGCGTCGGCGAGTGACCGGCAATGATGAGCTGGAAGCCAGTATAGCGATTGAAAATCTGGAGCGCCGTTTCCGGCTGGCGGCCGTCAACGCGGAGCGCGCCGAACTTTATCATCTGCGCGCCACACAGCAGATCAGCAATGAAACGCTGCAAAAGATGCTGCGTGAGCTGGATCTGCTGGAAGCGGTGTTGATCGAGAAGGTCTAGGCCGGATATCCCCGTGGCGCGAGAGCGAGCGTCATGGGGTGTTTCATCAGAGTGGCGCATCCGGGAGCGGTTTTTCCTCCAGCAGCTGTGCGACGACGCTGGGGTTCGCCAGCGTGGAGATATCGCCCAGCTTATTGCCTTCGCCGTTGGCAATTTTTCTCAGGATGCGACGCATGATTTTGCCGGAACGTGTCTTTGGCAGGGCTTCCGCCCAGTGTAAAACGTCGGGAGTGGCGATCGTGCCAATCTCTTTACGCACCCACGCGCGCACCTCCTCATGCAGTTCCGCCGTCGGTTTTTCGCCGTGATTCAGCATGATGTAGGCATAAATCGCCTGTCCTTTCACGCTATGTTCCACCCCCACGACGGCGGCTTCGGCAATTTTAGGATGAGAGACCAGCGCGGATTCGATTTCCGCTGTCCCCAGCCGGTGGCCGGAAACGTTCAACACATCGTCCACGCGGCCGGTGATCCAGTAATCCCCGTCCTCATCGCGCCGTGCGCCGTCCCCACTGAAATAACACTCTTTGAAGGTAGAAAAGTAGGTTTCCTCGAAGCGTGCATGATCGCCGAATAGGGTACGGGCTTGTCCCGGCCAGGAGTCGGTGATGACCAGATTGCCTTCGCACTCGCCTTCCAGCATCTGACCCTGACCATCGACCAACGCGGGTTTGACGCCGAAAAAAGGCTGAGTGGCGGCTCCGGGTTTGAGATCGGTCACGCCCGGCAGCGGGGTAATCATGATGCCGCCGGTCTCCGTTTGCCACCAGGTGTCGACGACCGGGCAGTCGCCATTGCCAATTTTATGGTAATACCACTCCCAGGCTTCAGGATTGATCGGTTCCCCGACGGATCCGATGGTCTTCAACGTTCGGCGCGTTGATCCCTGTATGGCTTTATCGCCATCCGCCATCAGCGCGCGAATAGCGGTGGGCGCGGTATATAGAATATTGACCTGATGCCGGTCGACGATCTGTCCCATACGGCTGGCATCTGGCCAGTTGGGAATACCTTCAAACATCAGCGAGGTAGCTCCACAGGCCAGCGGTCCGTACACCAGATAACTGTGACCGGTGATCCATCCGACGTCGGCGGTACACCAGTAAATATCGCCGGGATGATAGTCAAACACGTATTGGAAGGTGAGGGCCGCGTAGACCAGATAGCCGCCGCTGGTATGCAGCACGCCTTTGGGCGTGCCGGTTGAGCCGGAAGTGTAGAGAATAAACAGCGGATCTTCGGCTTTCTGCTCTACCGGGGGACAGTCCTCGTCCGCCTGATCCATTAACGTGTGCCACCAGCAATCGCGATCGTCCTCCCACACTACGGCGTTGCCGGTATGCTGAAACACGATCACCCGCTTTACCTGACTGAGCCGCGGATTGCTTAACGCGTCGGTCACGTTTTGTTTTAGCGGGATCGTTTTACCGGCGCGCCGTCCTTCATCCGCCGTGATCACCATTCGGCTGCCGGAGTCGAGCAGTCGTCCAGCGATGGACTCCGGCGAGAAGCCGCCGAAGATGACGGAATGAATCGCGCCGATGCGGGCGCAGGCCAGCATCGCGATGGCCGCCTCCGGCACCATCGGCATATAGAGGGTGATGACATCGCCTTTACCCATCCCCTGTGCTTTCAATACGTTGGCAAATCGGCAGACCGCCTGATGGAGCTCCCGATAGGTCAGGCTTCGGGTGCGTTTGCCGTCATCACTCTCCCAGATAATCGCCTTTTGGTCGGCGGCATGCGGTAGATGGCGATCCAGACAATTCGCTGACACGTTCAACGTGCCGTCCTCGAACCAGCGAATATCGACATGGCTCGGATGAAATGAGGTTTTTTTAACCGACTGGTAGGGTTTAATCCAATCGACTATCCTTCCTTGCTGGCGCCAAAAAGAATCGGGATCGTCAATGGATTGTTGATACAGCTGACGGTAGCGTTCAGCGTCGATCAGCGCCTTGTCCGCGATGTGGGTGGAGACAGGATAGTGTTTGTGCTGGCTCATCGTGCATCTCCCTTGTCTTTGTGTTAACAATATGTCAACAAATGGTTAAATGCATTTTGAGGATCGAATTTGTTTGCTTTTTGGGCGGAGGATCACGGATTACTCAACTACGATTAATGTTTCAGAAACCAAAATAAATCGATGACAATAGAAAAGAGATCGTTAAAAGGGATTTAAAAATAGTGACCAACATCACATTTCATTGAATACAAAGATGATTTTTTTACTCCTGTAATTAAAAAGCTACATTGCCTAACAATCATTGATTTAAACTATTCTTAATAAGAATTTGATCGGCGTATGCGATCAAATGGGGTAAAGATCGCGCCTATTTGGCCGATTAGATTTAAAGGAATTGAGGTATAGTGCCGCAGTCTTGACTTATGAACGGATCGAGTTAACGGAATGTGGTATATATTTGGTTCGTCGGGTAGGGGCTTATAGAAAAGGCTTCATCGATGATCAAGATAGCTATATTCAATTCGCTTTAGTAATAAACATATGAGTATTCTTTTAAGGAATAGCTCAGAAACAATTTGTTAATTCATTATAAATAAGCACAAAGAATCAATGAATGAATGGTAGAACTCGCTCTACATAATTCAGAGGCTTGATGCTATTTTTGGCACGGTTTGTTTTTTCATCTGTCGGAAAGTTTTCTGACGGGTTGAGGATTGCCATCATCAGGGTGACCATCTCTGTCTGGCCGAACTGATGCCTGGCTTTATCATTTTCTATACAGCTTGATATCGAGCAGAGGAAACAATGAGTCTGATATTTGGGCGGAATGACATCATCGGCATATTGAGTACACCGATCCATAATGACCGCCGGGCGGTCGCTATCATTGACGAAAAATGCAAGGTTCTCTGCGCCAATGCTGCATTTAACGCCCATTTTGGCCTGCGTCCGAATGCCAGCAATCCGGCGTCGATTGACGAAATACTGCCTATCAACGTGCAGTTTGCCTTCCAGGACTTCATCGCCGATAAGCATATGCTGAGCACGCATGTCAGCTGTGACCTGCTTGCGGACGGCTTTATGAAAAAGCCGATCAGCACGCTGACCTTCTCCAAGCTAAATGTGGAAAGCCGTGTGTTGTCGTTGATCATCCTTAATCATGGCGGTGTGTTCTTGAAGCCGGGTCTGGCTTCCTGACTCAGACTCCTCGTGGCATTTCTCGTGGGAACGACAGATATACGTTTTGTATCGCTGTCGTCCGCCCGTTGGGAAATTTATACCTACGTTTTATGAAAATTTTATTTCTAATTAGAGAACTTAATAAGTAAGTAGAGGGAGTTGACCACGCTGCCTTTAGACATTTCTATGCCATATCTCATAAATAATATTTACTTATCTCTCATGTTCTTATTCGTTATCGTCTACGTCTAGAATAATACTTTCTGAGCTAACCCCTCTCGCCCCTCTATTATTCATTAAGTTAGCGAAGGCATATCCCTAATTATTGGGTCAAATGATTCCGGGAGATGCAATCCTGTTATTACAACGTGTAAAAATGAATTGATATTTTAATGAATTGATCGTTATTCCCTAGAGACTAATAACCCTAATATTACCAGTGATATTAATTATCGTAGTGGCTTAATAAGGCGGGTGACCGGTAAGGGTAAGATGATGGCGAGGAGAGCCAGCGCAGGCGTCTGCCGCATTGACAGCGTAGTCAGCCTCGATCGGACGTTAGGCAAGGAACGGCGGCAAATTGCCGCTGGTGTTTCTGAGGTAAAACGCTAAGAATAATTGCGGAAAAAGCATTTCATTGTCAGATCGTCGCTCTTTCTTGGGGGTTCTCTGTATCAGTGAACAGAGGAAGGCGATGCTTTTGACGCAGCATTACGGACACAGGACGCCATCATGCAGTTGTTGAATTTGAAACAAGCCCGCTTGTTAAGTTTTGTCTTTATCATGGGAGGATTGCTGCTGTTGATTCAGCTGCGTTTACTGGCTTGTTTTATCGCCGGTTTTCTGGTGTACGAAATCATCAACCTGCTGACCCCTCATTTTCAGAAGGTCATCAGCGGCAAGCGAGCCCGTTTGGCGGTTGTCGCGGTGATCAGCGCGCTGGTTGTTAGCTTGCTCAGCGTCACGTTTGCTGCGTTGGTGGGGTTGTTAATGCAGGAGATGAGGGACACCCGCGTGTTCAATGCGCGTATCGCGTACATTCTGGGTGATGTGCAATCCCAGATTATGACATTTTTGCCAGGTTACCTGCCGGTCAGCGTTGAAGAACTTCAGCAAGAGGTGATCCAGTGGCTACAACAGCACGTGGCGATTTTGCAGAACTTAGGGAAAAGCTTCCTGCACGGCTTCGTGACGATGCTGATAGGCATGATCCTGGGGGCGATCATCTCGTTGTATAACGTTGATCATCGTGTGGACAAGCCATTGCTTAAAATGGAGCTGCTTCATCGGATCGCACTCCTATCGGCGTCATTCCGCAATATCGTCTTCGCGCAGGTGAAAATCTCGCTGGTGAATACGATCCTTTCCGCCATCTTTATACTGGGTGTCCTGCCGGCCTTTGGGGTCCATCTGCCGTTTTCAAAAACGCTGGTCGTGCTGACGTTCGTTTTCGGCCTGCTGCCAGTGGTCGGAAATTTGATCTCTAATGCGATGGTGTTCATTTCCGCGCTTTCAATCTCGCTGCCGACGGCCTTGAGCGCTCTGCTATACCTGATGCTGATCCACAAGCTGGAATATTTCCTGAATGCGCAGATCGTCGGAACGCGGATCAAAGCTCATGCCTGGGAAATTTTGTTGGCGATGCTGGTGTTTGAAGCCGCTTTTGGTTTATCCGGCGTGATCGCCGCCCCTATCTATTACGCCTATCTGAAGAGTGAGCTGAAGCAGGCTGCGCTTATCTAACCATGCTTATCCTGAATACCGGCCATTCAATAAGGGATGGCCGCTTTGCGCACTTTCCTTCGTGCACAGTCTGTTGAGCCCGTACAGCGTTGGCTGTATCGAGTCAGTAGAACCTGAAAGGAGAGAAAGGGGTAACGCGAAGAACAGGGCGGCTGTGCGCCGCCCTGTGGTTGGTATTAAGACTGGCTTGGCTGCTCTGAAGGCGCCGTTGCCGTGTCGTTCTCTTCCGGTGTTGCTGTCGCATCCGGCGTAGTCGTTTCCGGTTGCACGTTTTCAGACTGCGGCTGCGCTTCCTGAGGATTGGCCTCTGGCGCGGCAGGCGTCGCGGCTTCCGGCGCGGCCTGCTGTACGGTCTGCGGCGCGACTGGCGCGGCGTTCTGTGGCTCAGCCGGTGAAACAGGATCGTTGGCCGGGCCGTTCACTTTAAGCGGGATGCCCAGGCGATCGTGAATCACCTGATTAACCGTGCTTTCGTTCACGCTGGCATCAGCCAGAATTTGGGTCACGGCAGGCGTCAGCGTTAGCGGAACCGGCGTGTCGGCATTGAATTCTTCCACGGTGCGTGACAGCGGGTGGTGAACTTCGAGGTAGCGCGAGCCGTCGGGTTCCGTCGTCGCTTTCACCGGTTCATTGATGAACTGCACGCGGGTGCCGACTGGCACATGATCGAACAGGTATTTGATGTCGTCGGCACGCAGACGTACGCAGCCGTGGCTGACGCGCAGGCCAATGCCGAAGTTGGCATTGGTACCATGAATGGCATACAGGCGCCCGATATACAGCGCATAGAGGCCCATCGGGTTATCCGGACCGGCCGGGTAGACGGCAGGCAGGGTCTCACCGCGTGCGGCATACTCAGCATGCATGGCGGCAGTCGGTGTCCATGTCGGACCATCTTTCTTACGCTGTACTGAGGTCACCCAGTTGATCGGAGTATCCTTACCTAACTCGCCGATGCCGATCGGCAGTACAACGACGGTATTGGTGCCTTTCGGGTAATAGTACAGACGCATCTCTGCGCTGTTGATAACAATCCCCTGACGCGGCGTATCCGGGAGGATCAGCTGCTGCGGGATCGTCATGTCGCTGCCGGGTTTGGGCAGGTAAACATCAATCCCCGGATTCGCTTCCATCATATTGCTCAGCCCCATCTGGAACTGGGCGGCGAAATGCTCAAGAGGCTGGGTGCTATCGCTGGGGATAGTAAAGTGAATGTTTTCACCCACCAACCGACTTTTACCGGTAGGCAGAGGATAGACTACGGCCAGAGCTGCCTGGCTAAAGCTGGCAGCAGCCAAAACGAACGTCAGAATCGCACGAATACTCATGTTGGGATCTTAATTGAGTGTGAAGCCATACCGGCGGAAATGGTTATTGGGGTCAATAGAGACCTGTGCGCATTATATGGGCAGATCGTCTTAATTGGGAAACAACATGTGTAACTAATCACATTTTTTGAAGCCCACAAGCGCGGCGGCTCGTTTTTGGCATGAAAAAGTGACCGAGATGTCTTCCTGACCGGGATGACGTTAGATGGGGGTGATGCGGTCGATAAGCCTGCCCGCCATAAAAAACGCCCTGCGCCGGAGTGTCGGCACAGGGCGTAGCGATTGCCTTACTAGCTGTTATTCCTGCGTATTTTTCTCGGCTTTGCCCGCCATCATATTCAGGAAGTCATAGCGTCGGCGCAGATCCAGCTCGGCTTCTTCATACAGCAGGGCCGTTTCTTCCGGCATCTGCGTATTCAGGCGGCGGAATCGTTGCTCTTTGAGCAGCGTATCGCTCAGGCTGGCGGAAGGCGGACGCGAGTCCGTCATCAGGGCCGGTTTGCCTTCCGCGGTGCGTCGCGGGTCAAAGCGATACAGCGGCCAGAAGCCGGTCGCCGTCAACTGACGCATCTGATCGTGGCTGAACGCCAGATCGTAGCCGTGCTCTTCACACGGGCTGTAGGCGATAATCAGTGACGGACCCGGCCATGCTTCAGCTTCCTGAATGGCTTTTATCGTCTGGTTGAGCTGAGCGCCCAGCGAGATCTGCGCGACATAGACGTGTCCGTACATCATGACGTTGATGCCGAGATCTTTACGCGCTTTACGCTTGCCGTTCTCGCCAAACTTGGTCACCGCGCCCAGCGGGGTCGCCTTGGACTGCTGGCCGCCAGTGTTGGAGTAGCACTGCGTATCCAACACCAGAACATTGACGTTTTCCGACAGGCTCATGACGTGGTCCAGACCGCCATAGCCGATGTCGTAAGCCCAGCCATCGCCGCCGATCAGCCAGATAGATTTCTCGACCAGATGATCGGCTTCTTCCGCCAGCTGACGGGCCTCATGACTTGTCAGTGTGGCCAACTGCTGGCGCAACTGCTCGATCTGCTGGCGACGGTCGTCGGTTTTAATATTTTCTTCCAGCAGAGACGCGACCAGTTCGGTGGATAACTGAGGCGCCAACTGGTTCAGCAGGCGCTGGGCGCGCTGGCGATGATGATCCACGCTCAGACGGAAGCCTAAACCGAACTCGGCGTTATCTTCGAATAGCGAGTTAGCCCAAGCCGGGCCGCGGCCGTTGGCATCGGTGGTCCACGGCGTCGTTGGCAGGTTACCGCCGTAAATCGACGAGCACCCCGTGGCATTGGCGACCAGCAGACGGTCGCCGTACAGCTGGGTCAGTATCTTGATATACGGCGTTTCACCGCAGCCGGAACAGGCGCCGGAGTATTCAAACAGCGGTGTAATCAGCTGCGACGTACGAATGTCGATGCGTTCCAGCTTGTTGCGGTCGATTTCCGGCAGCTTCAGGAAGAAGTCGTAATGCGTCTTCTCTTCCTCGACGTGCTCCAGACGCGGCTCCATGTTGATGGCCTTGATCTCAGGGTTCTGACGATCTTTGGCCGGGCACACTTCCACGCATAGATTACAGCCGGTGCAGTCTTCGGGCGCGACCTGCAAGACGTATTTCTGGCCGCGCATGTCGCGGGCCTTCACATCCAGCGATTGCAGGGACGCGGGCGCGCTCTCCATCTCTTCCGCCGGGACGACTTTGGCCCGGATGGCGGCATGTGGGCAGGCGGCGACGCAATGGTTGCACTGGGTACACAGGTCGGCTTTCCACAACGGAATTTCTTCCGCGATGTTGCGTTTTTCCCAACGGGTGGTGCCCGTTGGCCAGGTGCCGTCCGGCGGCAGCGCGGAAACGGGCAGGGTGTCGCCCAGTCCGGCCAGCATGGCGGCGGTCACGGTTTTGACGAAGTCGGGCGCGGCGTCGGAGACGACCGGCGGGCGCTGCGGGCTGCTCGGGTTGACCGGCTCCAGCGGCACGGCCGCCAGCGCTTCCAGCGTGGCGTCCAGCGCGCGCCAGTTACGTTCGACCAGTTCCACGCCTTTGCTGCCGTAGCTGTTGTTGATGGCGGTGCGCAGTTTTTCTCGCGCATCTTCGCCCGGCAAAATCTGCGACAGGTGGAAGAAGGCCATCTGCATGACGGTATTGATGCGCGCGCCCAGTTGGCAATCACGTGCGATCTTGGCCGCGTTGATGCAGTAGACGCGCGCCTGACGCTGATTCAGCCCCGCCTGCACTTCCTGCGGCAGGCGATGCCACAGGTCTTCGCTGCTGTAAGGCGTGTTAATCAGGAAAATTCCGCCCGGTTTCAGACGTTCGACCATGCTGTATTTATCAATGAACTGCCACTGGTGGCAGGCCACGAAGTCGGCCTGTTCGATCAAGTACGCGGAATTAATCGGCGTCGGGCCGACGCGCATGTGCGATACGGTCAGGCTGCCGGCTTTCTTCGAGTCATACACGAAGTAGCCTTGCACGAACATCGGCGTGGAATTACCGACGATTTTGATGGAGTTCTTGGTGGCCGACACGGTGCCGTCGCTGCCCAGACCATAGAACAACGCTTCGTGCGACGCTTGCGTCGGCATCGGCAGGTCGGACAGCGGCAGTGACAGATTCGTCACGTCGTCGTAGATACCCACCGTGAAGCGCGGGCGCGGGTTGGCGAGCGCTAACTCTTTAAATATGGCTTCGACGCACTGCGGCGTAAATTCTTTAGATGACAGGCCGTAGCGGCCGCCGATCACGCGAGGCATGAGTGGGCGCTCACCTCGTGAGAAAGCCTCGGCGACGGCGGTCATGACATCCAGATACAGCGGCTCGGCCAGCGCGCCCGGCTCTTTGGTTCGGTCCAGTACGGCAATGTTCTGAGCGGTCTGCGGGATCACGTCCAGCAGGTGCTGGGCGGAGAACGGGCGGTACAGACGGACTTTCACCACACCAACTTTTTCGCCACGGGTGAGCAGCGTATCAATGACTTCTTCGCTGGTGCCGACGCCGGAGCCCATCAGGATGATGATGCGGGTCGCTTCCGGGTGTCCGTAGTACTCAAACGGATGGTACTGACGACCGGTTGCGGCGGCGAAGTCATCCATCGCCTGCTCAACATGCTGATAGGCATCGTTGTACCAGGTATTGGTCGCTTCACGCGCCTGGAAGAAGGTATCCGGATTGGACGCCGTTCCGCGAATGACCGGACGCTCTGGTGTGAGCGCTCGCTCACGATGCTCATCAATCGACTTCTGCGGCAGCAGTCGCAGGATCTGTTCGTCGCTCAGCGGTTCAATCTTGTTGATTTCGTGAGAGGTCCGGAAACCATCAAAGAAATGAATAAAAGGCAAGCGGCTGTTCAGACTGGCCATCTGAGAAATCAGCGCAAAGTCCTGCGCTTCCTGAACGTTGCTGGCGCACAGCATGGCACAGCCGGTTTGGCGTACGGCCATCACATCGGAATGGTCGCAGAAAATGGACAGCGCATGGGTTGCAACCGTTCGGGCGGCAACGTGCAGGACGAAGGGGGTCAACTGACCGGCCAGTTTGTACAGCGTCGGGATCATCAACAACAGTCCCTGCGACGATGTGAAAGAGGTCGCCAGGGCCCCGGTTTGCAGTGCGCCGTGCACGGTCGCGATGGCGCCGGCTTCCGACTGCATTTCCATCACGCGCGGCGTGTCTCCCCACAGGTTGCGGCGGCTTTCGCTGGACCAGGCTGCTGCCTGCTCCGCCATGGTCGAACTGGGCGTAATGGGGTAAATGGCGATAACTTCATTAGCTCGCCAGGCCACGGATGCGACTGCGTTATTACCGTCGGTGGTGATCATGACTTAACCTTCAATTGCTGAGCGAATTACCTTGTGGGGCGGGTTTTATCACCGCGAAGACTGATCGTTATACAGCCGTTTGCGCGCGGAGTTGTCTTAAAAATCTGTTCAATTCCAACTGCAGACAGTATGTAGCAATATTGTTACAGCAAGACGAACCATTTTTGGATCATAACAGGTCCGGCGAAAACGTTCATCCTTGCGACGAATACGGGAACTGTTTTTTCCTGTGTCGCCACTGAATCCTTACTGTCCCGTTCATTTCTGTGGGGAGCGCGCGTAAGGTAGACATTATGACAAAAGAAAAGCCGCCACAGCCGTTCATCGATACACCGCGTCTGGCGCTTCGACCGCTGCGGGATGCCGATGCTGAAACGTTGTTCATACTGCTGGAAAGTGATCCGTGCATCGCCGCTATGGCCGTGCATATACCTTATCCTTGCCCCCAGTCACTCATAAGATCGTGGATTGCATCTCTGGACGATAACTGGCAAAGCGGAAAAAGCATAACGTTTGCCCTATGTCTGCGACCAGAAGGACAGGTCATAGGCGCGATTTCGCTGTCGGCGCTGGATAGCGCTTACCCGGAGGTCGGTTATTGGCTGGGGACGGAATATTGGGGATACGGCTACAGCACGGAAGCCTGTCTGGCGATATGTCAGTTCGCGTTTGGGCAACTTGGCCTAGACCGATTATATGGCTGTCATAAAGACGGTAATACCGCCTCTGGCAAGGTGCTGCTGAAAAGCGGATTTGAGCTGTTGGGCAGTCAGCATCTGTATATCGCCGAGTTACAACAATATGAATCGGTGGCTTTTTACCTGAGGAGCGCGACCAGCGACGAAGAGAGGACCCAAGATGATGCGCTTGCGGGATAAGCGTCGTGATGATGGCATTGGGGGCTCGAATGCTGAGTCCAGATGAGGGGGAACGGAGATTGTTTGCGCGATATCGCCAGGAACGAGAAGGTGAATCGGGCAAGATGAGTTATCAACTTGCCCGATGTCGATGAGCGTCAGTCGCGGACTGAGCTTTGTAGTGCGTTGTCTTGTGAATAGCGCTCCAGCGCCAGTTCGATGAGCTGAGTTATCAGTGCGGTATAGCCAATACCGCTCGCCTGCCACAGCTTGGGATACATGCTGATATTGGTGAAACCGGGCAGCGTGTTGACTTCGTTGATGATGATCTCGTCATCCTGCGTCAGGAATACATCGACCCGGGCCATTCCCTGACACTCCAGCGTCTGGAAAGCGCGCAGCGCCACGGCCCGAATACGTTCGTCGGTCACTTCCGGCAGCGGGGCCGGGATAGCGACGCCTGCGCCGTCTTCATCGATGTACTTGGTATCGTAAGAGTAGAACTCGTCGTGCAGGACGATTTCGCCGCACACGCTGGCCTGCGGAAAATCGTTGCCCAGGACGGCGCATTCAATTTCACGGCCAACGATCGCGGACTCCACCAGCACCTTATGGTCATAGCTGAACGCCAGATCGACCGCGCGTCGGAATGACGCTTCGTCTTTAACTTTGCTAACGCCGACGGAAGAGCCCTGATTGGCCGGTTTGATAAACAGCGGCAGGCCGAGTTTAGCCGTGATGGTGGTGAAGTCGAAACGGCGACGATTTGCGCGGGTGAGCGTCACAAAGGGGGCGACCAGCAGTCCGGCATCTCGCAGCAGTCGCTTGGTCACATCTTTATCCATGCTGACCGCCGAGCCCAGAACGCTGCTGCCGACGAACGGGATATTGGCCATTCGGAGCAGTCCTTGCAGAGAACCATCTTCACCTAATGTGCCGTGAACGATCGGGAAGATCACATCGATCTGGGACAGGGCGTCCGCACTTTTCGTATCGATTAACTGGTGGTTGGCCTGACCAGGGATCAAGGCGACATGCTGACTTGAACGGTTAAGAGCTATCTTCGCCGGATTGTCTGCATTCAATAGATAGTTGGAGGCATCATTAATATGCCATTCGCCCTGCTTGTCGATACCCAGCAGAACGACGTCGAATTTATCCTTATCAATGGCTTCCACGATGTTTTTGGCGGATTGCAGCGACACTTCGTGTTCTGCCGATTTACCACCGAACACCACGCCAACTCGAATCTTAGTCATATCACTCTTTCCGTTATGCGAGGTCTTTGCCCCAGCCTTGATCGATGCTTCTCACTAAAACAGCCAACGTCACTGGGCGCAAGGGAATCATTCCGGGAAATCCGATTTTACGTTGCAAGCGAAGAAACTATCGCCTAAGCGCCTAAGTCCCCGCCAGTCGATTCAACATCTCAGGCGGGCAGATAACGTAGTCAGAGTTGGCTTCTGCGGGCGATTTTCACTTCCTCGCCCAACTGCCAGACCACCATGGCGTAATGGGTGCTGTGGTTGTAGCGGGTGATGGTGTAGAAGTTGGGTTGTCCGTACCAGTACTGGTAGCGATTCCCCATATCCAGACGCAGCAGACTCACTTCCTTGCTGCCGGTTAGTGGTTCGAGCGGCGACAGGCCTGCGGCGGACAGCGTATTCACGGAGTAGCGGGTATTGAATCCGGTATCCAGACTCAACGCCTGACCGTTGGCGGCTACGGCCACCTGACCATTGCGAACCCAACCGTGAGCTTTGAAATAGTTGGCGACACTCCCGATGGCGTCGACGGGATCCCACAGGTTGGGTATGCCATCGCCATTAAAGTCCACGGCATAGCTCTTAAAGGCGGAAGGCATGAATTGCCCATATCCCATCGCACCGGCGTAAGAACCGCGCAGCGTCAGCGGATCAAACCCGTCTTCCCGCGCCATCAACAGAAATTGTTCCAGTTCGCCTTTGAAATAGGCGGCGCGGCGCGGGTAGGCGAAGGAGAGGGTGGCTAACGCATCCAAAATACGGGTTTTCCCCATGATGCGGCCCCAGCGGGTTTCCACGCCAATAATCCCGACGATGATTTCCGGCGGCACGCCATAGATCTGCCACGCCCGGTTCAGGGCGTCTTCATATTGGTTCCAGAACATCACGCCATTTTGCACATTGTCGGGCGTGATGAATTTCTTACGATAACGCAGCCAGGCGCCGTTAGGGATGTTGGACGGAATCGCGGTGGTCGGTGAGGGGGCCTGGCGATCCATCAGTTGGATCACGCTGTCCAGCCGTTGCGCTTGCCCCAGCACGCGGTGCAGATTTTCACGCTCGAACCCATACTCATTCACCATATGATCGATGAAGCGATCGACGTCCGGATTATGAGCGAAATCTCCGTTTAAAAAGCCGGTTGAGGGGGAATTAAAAAAACCGCCAGACGGCTTAATCGTTGTGTCCGAAGGCAGGGAAGAGGCCGGCTTGCTGCTACAGGCTTGCAGCAACACGATAAGGGGCAATAAAGCAACCAGACGACGCATCGGAAATCCATAAAATTTGGGAAAGTTGGATGTTGGAATGTTAGCTCATCACGCTGAAAAACGGTTAGTTAAATGCGAATAGTTCAGTGAATTATTCAGGCGGTGGTTTTCTCTGGTTGCTCTCGCAATAACTTTTAGGGATGTGTTGGTGGTGGATTGGGGGAAAGGGGAGGATGTTTGTTTTGGGCCACATTTGGTCGGATTTTTGCGCAGAGGGTGTGACCTAAGAAGGTACCTGACGTTGTGAAAGTTACAGGATTGCACTATGTCCATCAGACGCAAAAAAGCCCGGAGGACTTGCGCCGTGCTGGCTTTTCGTACTTCATCGGCCTTATCTGGTAATAACCGATGTCTAAATTGGGCTGGGGGGAGTTGAATTTGTGTTGTAATTCATTGATTTTAAATAATTAAATTTTATTTAATTTTATATTGGTGCCTAATGAGGTGCCTAAGATTTTTTCATCATTTTGATGAGCGCAAATTAGCAAGTGTTTAGTTTCATGAGACAACTACAGGCGAGTTAGAAAAATAATTTCTTTCTTCATATGGTCGATAACTATCAACTTTGTTGACAGTTATCGCTGGTTAAAGGAATTACTCTTCCATCTGATAACCTGAATGAAGTACATGCCAAGCTAAGGAAATTAGCTTCTAGGATTGACGTGTTACAGCTGACCTCGTTCGAAAAAATATCCTGCGCTGGGCTATTGTGGAAATGTGATTCCTTCTTGCTGTTGGATAAGGTAATTAATCTTCGAATAAACTGTATTAACAGTAATGATCATTACATAGAAGTAAATATTATAGTAGACGGCATATTTACGAAAATGAAAAACTTTCCACTATATGTTACCTATTAACATGTTAGTATAAAGTGTTGGGGCTCAAGGCTGTATGAAAAAACATAGTAAAATTCTAGGGAGTCGCTGTTATGTATAATTTGTTGAATAATTAATTTTCTAAATTTTTGCTGAAAGGTAATTAATGGCAACGCCATAGTATTCCTTTAATTTCCCATCAGTGTCAACTTCTAGATAAACGGCAATGAGCTTTTTGATTTCTGATTTTGTTCTTTTACCTTTTTTGGCGTTGAGCTCCTTACGTATGGAGTCGATAAGAAGGGTACGGTTACGGACAAGTCTATCTGAGTTTAGATTAAGCACTTTGACTAATTGAATATTAAATTCGCTATCAGTTGAATAAATTTTACCATCCCCATGAAATTTTATAAGATCATTCACATGATGATTCGGTTCGGATGGGTTGAATTTTATACAGTCACTACCTTTGCGAGTATCGCAAGTCTGTAGATTTTTTGGCTTGCCTTCATTACCCATACAACATCCAAGCATATTTTTGTATGATAATTCAAGTTCTGGATGATCGTGCTGGCATGCCCAATGCTCAATCTTCATTGAGTCAGTTGATATTCTTTTCATGCAATATGCACATAGATAGCCCTGTTCTGCTAGTAGGTAGGTCCTAATTTCCACTTTAATTGGGGTAAAATTAGGCCCATCATATTCCCGGTTTTTCACTCGATATTGTGCAAGAGAGCGTGGCTCATGACTTTTTTCAATCGCTCTCATTCTTTATCCCAGCCATGAAGCTCAATATCAAATTTGGCATTCGCCAGTTCTGGGATTTCACCATGTAATTCCTTTTCCATTTCAGCAATCTTCCTGCTAGCACTTTCTAAGTCGCCTTTAGATATGAGAGAGAAAATTTCGTCAATACCATTCTGGACCTCTGGGGAACGAACTAAAGTTTTATCTCCAGTTTTCATAATTTCATTGAGGACATCATTTGATGTCAGCCCGTAAGATTGATCTGGAGAAAAACAGTTAAAATTTCCACTTTCATCTTTCCCTAAAATAAAAATCTGATCATGTTTTATTTCACTGATAATTTGAGGTGAGTGAGTGGTAACTATGAACTGACAGTTTGGGAACGCTGTTTCCAGTTTTTTTATGATATTTCGTTGCCACTCTGGATGAAGATGTAAATCAATCTCATCGATTAAAACTATGCCAGAACACAATAATGGATTTTCAGAGTCAGGGTTTAGCGCTGCTAGCCGTCGAGTGATATCAAGTATTAGCGCAAGTAATGATTTTTCACCCTGTGATAGCTGCAATACATTGGTTTTTATTCCTTCTTTTTCAATTGAAAGGTGAAGGGTAGGTTTTAGCTCAACTTTTAGATTACTAAATCCGTCCATAAAAAAAGGAATTGTTTTATTTATAATTCTTTGAGTTTTTGCTGCATAGCTTATTTCTTCTGGTTCCGATTGTGGTTTCATTTTTGAAAGTAACTTATTAAGCACTTTCTTTGCTTGAGGATCTGAATCAGCAAGTTCTTCCAGCATTGAAATAAATTTCAAATCTGTCTGTGGAACATTCTGATTCTCGTGTTTGACCAGATCATCAAGTCGCTTATACCAACGGAAAAAAGCTTTGAAGTCAGCTTTACCAGCTATTGAACCACTATAGCCATCGAAACGATTTTGGATTTCATTTGCAGTGGTCTCGTCAAATTCGACCATATCTTTAGAATTAATATCCATAGAGCGCATAACACCGTAGTATGCAAATAATGGAAGTTCAAATTTATCATCAGAATCACAGGATAACTTGTATAAATTACCCAGTTGTGTGAAGTCAGAGTAATAACTCTTCTTTTTCACAATACTGCCTTCTTCGACTTCGCATAGCTCTAAAGTAGGAGAATAATCTTTGTAAAGTGTCAGCTTGGTGATAATTGAGCTGTAACCATCATTATTCCCCATAGTGATATCTGATTTATCAATATCCCTACCTTTACCTCCGCTATTGACAATGCGTCTGATAAGCCAGCTTAAGCTATGTGAAATGGCGTCTAGTACGGTAGTTTTCCCCGCACCATTATTACCAATAAGCACTTGCGTGTGTTCATTATTAAATCTTATCGATAATCTTTCGGCTATTCTAAAATTAAGCAAAGATAATGATGCAATTCTAATTTTTTGATCTCGAAATTGGGATAGTACTAAATCCAAGTATTCTTGGGCTTTCTCTGAGTCTTTCTCTAGATATTTACCATTTAGATAAAAATTGTATAGCTGAAAAGCTGCATCTATGTCACCCTTGCGAGCTTTTGCCTCGATCTTATTGAATTTACTGTTTTTTAAATTTTCCATCTGCTTTCCTTAGTTTAATAAGTTTAGTAATGGTTTCAGCAGAGTACTTTCTTGCCAGTCTGAATCTGAAGTTTGGTTCAATGTATGAGGCAAAAGATAATAATCCTTGAAGGTAGTAAACCATATCAGGTTCAAGTAAACCCAATTTATATTTATGAACTAAAGAGGATATGAGCCTTTTACGCTCCCTTCCGACAGATAAAGTCCCTTCGTTAGTTAGTGTCACCCCTGTAATATGGCGATTATGAGCTTTGGAAGTGAATACTGTTTTTCGCTCATTCAAGGTGATCCTATTATTATAATGTTTGAAAAGAAAAGCTCTCACTTTGTCTGGTAGGGAAAATAATAAATTTTTATGGCTGGTAGAAAATGTCAGGTCGTCGGCATATCGTGAATATACTATTCCATTGTCTTTGCATAGCGTATTAAACTCCTCATCAAATAAATACATAATAATATTGGAGACAAGGGGTGAGCTAGGGGCTCCTATGCTTAATGCGAGCCTACCATCCTGCGTTTTAGATTTATTCCAGAAAAGAGCTTTGGTAAGTAGTCTCTCTTCGGCGGCACTGAGGGAATAGTTATTCCATTTACATGCTAAAAAAAAGAGGTCAGGCGTGATGCTGTTAAAGAAGTTAGAGAAATCCATTTTTAGTATATAAGGGTTGGCAGAATGCATATTGGCATTCTGCTTAATTCCTGTGCCCTTTCTATAAGCAATAGCACTTGTATGTATTTCAAATAGAGATTCTAGAATACTTATAATGTAATGTTGGAATTTCTTAAGCTCTCGTGATGGTTGGGCGATAATTCTTTCCCCAATGTCTCGTTTGGGTATAGTGTATACTTTGTATTTATTGGGGGCATTGGCAAGAAATCTATCTATCTGCCTACGACTACGTGGTTGAATTTCAATCAGTTTCGCATAAAGGTTAAGGCGCATGCAGAATCCTCAAGCAAATTCAAAAAAGCCAGTAAAACGTGGCAAACTGAACGCTCCAGTTTGCCACAACCCTTTACTAAAGGATGCGGTAGTCGTTCTTCGCATCCACGACTAGGGGAGTGGATGCGAAGAACGACTACCGCAACCACGAAACCCCACAATAAGTTAGAGTCTGGCTTAACGCCCGACTAGACGTAACCGTCTGAACGCTAAAGGGCTTGGTCAGTTTAACGTATAAGCTTGTGTGCATCAATCCTTCTCTTTATTCTAATAAATGACATGGTCTTACCCAGCAGTAGTAGGCACGTGACTGAGTGAGGAAATGAAATCTAGAATCTAGCTTAAAGCTGTGCCGGCTGTTCGTAGGTAAGATTAATTTTCCATATCGTTCGCAAATAGTAGTAGGCATCTTTGTTGAACAGCAGATAAACGTGGTAATGACATTTCCCCGATTGGGAATGTTTTTTTGCCCGTGTAAGTATTCTGGCAAACTGAACCGTTTACCTTTAGATATTTTCCCTACCAAGACATTCGTACCAATCCTGATCTAGGCCATCAGCCATAAACTCGCTCCACATACCGCCCACGCCCATCCCCGTGCCCTAAATCCATTGACACCAGCGCGCTGGCTTCCCGTTTACTGAATCCCTGCTGCCGATAATAGCGCATCGCATCTTGCGCCCATGCGTAACGCAGGCTGTGCGGGGAATATTGCCCCTTTAGTCCGGCCATAGCGGTTTGCGAGCGCCAGCGATTAATGGCGCTTTTCAGATCCGGTTTATCAATCAGCCGACCGTTGCGGGCAGCAGCAATCGTCAGCGCCTGATACACTGCCTGCGTTAACGCTTCCCGATCCAGAACCCGCGTTTGTCGGGGCCGTCCACCTTTGGTGCCGAATACCACCGTTAATTGCTCGTCACCTCGCTCCAGCGCTTTGGCCCATGTCTGGAGCGACTGCAAACACTGCACCGCTTCCTGTGATCGTAGGCCCATCATTCGAGCCAGTTGCAGCGTCAGCGCCAGCCCAGCGTCTTTCTGTTGCAGGGCTTTCAGCGCCGCCTGATAGCGCTCCGGCGTAATCGCTTGCCGCGTACCGTCCCGGCTGGCGCCACTCAGGCCTAACGTCTTATTGCTCAGCCGTTCCGCATCCGCCAGCTTGTCCCGCCCGGCGGTGCGCAGCATTACCCGCACTGCCGCCATTTCATTATGCAGCGTGCGCAGAGTAATTCCCTGCTCTAACCGTTCGGCGATATAGCATTCGATATGTTTTGCTTTCAGATGCTGTACCGTGCGGATCTGAATATTCAAAGACAGCAGGTGACTGGCAAGCCGCTCTGCAATTTTTAGTCGGTCATGTACCGTCTTATGGCTGCCGCCGGCCTGTCGGGCCAGCGTCTGCATTTCCAGACTTAATCGTGACATATGTTATCCCCCCATCCTCAATAACCTCTGTTCTCCGGCGCACGGCGATTTGCGACACGGATTTACCGTGCCGCACTGAACAATACCTGCGCGCCGGAGCGGCAGCGGTTGAGGTATGGCGGGGATATCGGTTATGCACTCGGTGCAGCCGCCTGCATCAGCAGGGTAATCCCCTCAGGCTAAAAGCCCGCCTCAGGTATCGGTTCAGTCCTCCTCTGATAAGTGGGTTGATGAGAATTGACGCAGAAAATGTGCGTCAGATGACAGGTCGCGCCGCAAAGCGCTATGGCGCGAGGGCTGGCGCAGAGATTGTTCGCGGCGTCACTTGCAACGGCTTTCCGCCGTATGAAGTGACGCCGCTGCCTCATGGATGCATTTACTGAGGCAGCAAAAGACCGCAGACGGCTGCGCCAGCAATAAAGGTTGTTGTACGCATCAGTGCGTATACAAAAAGCAGTTGCTTCACTAAGAGCAAAAAGGATGCAGCCCTAAGGCGTTGGGATAAGGTAGCTACTATCGCCGCAGCGATCACCCGCAAACTGGTAGCGGGGCGGGTTGGGAATCGACCACACAGGTTAGTCCTGCGCGTTGCCTTCAAGGTCGTGGCAACATGGGAGTGCTGCTTGCAGCAGCGGTATCGCACTGATAATTTACTGCGCCAAAATCCGTATATCAAGCGGCTAACGCGCTGCGCTTGTTGGCTCCTTACTGGATTTCTATTCCATAGAAATCCAGTAAGGAGCGTCTAAATCCACTACCAGGATGAAAAAAATTTTGTAAATTTTTAGTGGCTAATCCGAGGTTCCATCTCGGTATTGTTGATGCTGTCCGCTGTTATAACGCGAAGGCCAGATCTCTTCAGGGCGTTTATGCAAGGCTTCGGCGATTAAGCGTTCTCCTTTAGGCCAATGGCGCGTCAGTGTATTTGCCAAAGTGGAAGAGGCGAGTCCCGCGTCTCTGGAAACCGCAGCCAGCGTTGTGCCTTTCTTTTTTAAACCAGCGATGATATCTGCCGGATGCCAGTCTTGTTCAATCATACGAAGTCACCTAGGTTGATGCCCGTCAGAGGCGATGAAATTGTTTGTTCTGACTAAGGCATATTTTTAATTTCTTCCTTTTTAGCATCCGTTAAGTGACTTTATCTTAAGAGTTACTAAAGACGTGGGGTTGAGGATTTGTCCATTGACGATGAGCGAAAAATAACGCGTCTCCCGCCTCACACCATCACTTGCTTATGGTGTGAGGCGGGAGAGAAAACACGGCTTCATACAATCACCCAATTGCCTTAAGTCCCCGGATCCCGCCTTCCAGCACACTGCCGTTGTCCGCCGCTTTCACAAAGTCGGCCCACCATTGCATCATGGGGCGACGTTGTTCCAGATAATCGCTGCGATTATAGGCCCGGCGTACTTCATTTTTATCTACGTGGGCGAGGGCGGCTTCGATGACATCAGGCGGAAAGCCTTGCTCATTGAGCGTGGTACTGGCAATGGATCGCATGCCGTGTGATACCAGAATGCCGCCTAATCCGGCGCGTTTTAGCGCGGCGTTGACCGTCTGGCTATTCATTGGCTGTAACGGTTTAATGCGGCTGGGGAAAACATATTCCCGGTGGCTGCTTAAGGGTTTCATTAGCGCCAGAATCGCCAGCGCCTGTTCTGACAGCGGAACGATATGTACCCGCTTCATTTTCATGCGTTCGGCCGGAATGCGCCATTCTTTAGCGTCCAGATCGATCTCTTGCCAGCGCGTCTCAGCGGCTTCGACAGGGCGGGTGAGGGTGAGAAGCTGCCACATAAACAGACAGCGGGTCGGTAACTCGATATTTGCCAGCCGCATTGTTTGCATCAGTTGCGGTAGTTGATCCGGGCGGATGCTGGGCATGTGCTTTTTCTGCGGTTTCTCGAACGCCTTGCTGATATTGACGCTGGGAGCCGCATCGATCAGACCAACGTTCATGGCATAGACCATCACCTCGTTAATCCGCTGGCATAATCGTCTTACCGTTTCCAGCGCGCCTCTGGCCTGTACCGGCTGAATAGCCTGCACCAGCGTGCGCGCTTTGATATCCGTGATGCTGATATCGCCGATGGCGGGGAAGATATCCTTTTCGAGGGAGCGCCGGATATCGGAGGCATAGTCGGCGGTGACGCTGTTCCTTTTTAGCTGTAGCCAGCGTTCGGCAACGACCTTAAAGGTGTTGGATTGGGTTTCCAGCGCTTGCTTGCGCAATGAAAGCTGGTGTTCATAAGGGTCAATATCTTTTACCAGCAGGGCGCGGGCCGCTGTACGGCGTTGCCGGGCGTCGGCCAGAGTAACTTCGGGATAAGGCCCAAAAGTCAGTTTTGCGCGCTTTTTGGTTAAAGGCCGGTAGTAGCGCATCTGCCAGACTTTCCTGCCGCTGCTTTTGATGAGCAGTTGCAGACCGTCGCCGTCATGCAGTGTGTAATCCGCCTCCTGTGGTTTGGCGGCTTTGATCTCCGTATCGGTGAGGGGTTTTGTTAACCGTGCCATAGGTACCTCCATCATTTAGGTACCCGCTAGATGGGTACCTGCCTTTCGGGTACCTAAGAAGGTACCTAAAAGTTGTGGAAGCCACAAGATCGCCACAGCGCCCAATAGACGTAAAAAAGCCCGCAGGGCTTGTGCCATGCGGGCTTAGTGGACTTCTTTGGCGTTCTATAGAACAAAATTTGGTGGAGCTGGGGGGATTTGAACCCCCGTCCGGAATTACTCTACCGTCGGTACTACATGCTTAGTCTAATCTTTACATTCGCCGGTTAGCTGCGGACAGACACGCTACTAACAAACTAGCCTGATTAGATTTAGCGCTTCAACCCCAGGCAAGGCATCCACGCGATCTCTTTTAGGTTTGACCTCTCTTGATCCCCGTCCTAAGAGCGGAGGCTAGGGAGAGAGGGCTATACGCAGGGTATTAAGCTGCTACAGCGTAGTTTTCGTCGTTTGCGACTATTTTTTTGCGGCTTTTTACGAGGCCAACCGCCCCTCGGCATGCACCTTGGGCTTTGCAAATCCCGTCGAATCCAGAATCAGCCCCAAGAAACTTTCGCCAGTATACCAGAACTTACCGGACTAAAGCCACCGGCTTAGCGGTTTGCGTTCTTCATGATACGGGCTTTGTCTAATTTCCACTCGCGTTCTTTGATATCATCGCGCTTGTCGTGATCTCGTTTGCCTTTCGCGACGCCAATTTTGACTTTACTCCACGCATTTTTCCAATACATCGACAAGGCGACAACGGTATAACCCTCACGGCTGACTCGGCCGATGAGCGATTCTATCTCGCGTTTGTTGAGTAACAGTTTGCGCGTGCGAGTGGGGTCGCATACGACGTGTGAAGATGCAACGTTGAGCGGTGTAATGGTGGCGCCAAAGAGAAAGGCTTCGCCGTCTCTTAAGGTCACATAGCTGTCGCTGATATTGGCTTTGCCCGCTCGCAGAGATTTGACTTCCCAGCCTTGCAGTTCAAGGCCAGCCTCAAATTCTTCTTCGATGAAGTACTCATGGCGAGCACGCTTGTTTTGCGCAATGGTAGCGGAACCGGGTTTGTACGCTTTTTTCTTTTTCATAGTGCCGTCATTATACTGGATGTCTAAGGGAATGAAATCCCCGCCAAAGTGTAGAGTGACATTGTGTTCTGCCTTCGGGCAACTTTCCCAGCGTTTTTATCTGATGACCTAAAATGCTATTATTTTGCGCATTTTGTTACTTTTGGAAAATGGTATGCCCAAGATCAATCGCTCCGCGTTAGTCCCTTACAGCGCTGAGCAAATGTATAAGCTCGTCAATGATGTGCCGTCTTACCCTGCCTTCTTACCGGGCTGTACAGGAAGCCGAGTCTTATCGACCTCTTCGGAGGAAATGACCGCCGCGGTTGATGTTTCCAAAGCCGGTATTAGCAAAACCTTTACGACGCGGAATACGCTGACCGATAACCAGTCTATCTCAATGCGGCTGGTTGATGGCCCATTCCGGGAATTAAAGGGTGATTGGCGGTTTACTCCGCTAAGCGAAGAAGCCTGTAAAGTTGAGCTCGACTTGGATTTCGAATTCAAAAATGCGCTGATCGAATTGGCTTTTGGAAAAGTTTTTAAGGAGCTTGCGAACAACATGGTTCAGGCTTTCACTCAACGAGCCAAAGAGGTCTACAGTGCCTGAGATGCGAGTGGCAGTGGTTTATGCGTTACCGGAGCGTCAGTTTCTCCGTGCGCTAAAGCTCGAAGAGGGCAGTACTGTAGAGCAAGCGATTAAAGCGTCGGGGTTACTAACCTTGCGTCCGGAGATAGACCTCACTAGCAATAAAGTGGGTATTTTTAGTCGCGTCGCCAAGCTGGATGAAGCACTACAGGAGGGCGATCGCGTTGAAATCTATCGTCCGATAACTGCCGATCCCAAAGAATTACGCAGGCAAAGAGCAGAACATTCTAAAAGTAAACGATAGTCGACGTAACCCAATAAAATGACCGAGAAATTTGGCTGCCAGGTAAATCGTCATCGCGACGAAAACATCGACGGAGTTGGTTTTACTCGCTGTTGAGACTCCGAGAGACGCTAGCCACTACTCACCTTCAACTTTGTTTCCTGAGTCTTCCCGATATCGGCTGCGTTAGGTGCTTATCTGTGTCGGGCTCGTTTAGACTCATTCAAATACATGCTCATATCATACGATTTTCATCAACCGATCTAACCTGAAAAGCTTTTTCGCAAAAGGGAGCTTCTCAGGCTTTATTGGCTTCGATCCGATAGCCTTCAGACTATCCGACAACACAAACGAATTAGTTCAGCGCTGGCTTGTTATCGATGCTGGTGAGGATGCCCTGGCTGTCGAAATTCAGCGTCAGAGTTTGCTGTTTCACCGCTTCATGACCGGGCTGCTGACGGAATACATAGAACCAAGTATCGCTACCAAACGGATCCTGTAACATCGGTGTTCCCAGAGAATAAGCAACCTGTTGTTTTGTCATACCATTATGGATCTTGGCGACGTCTGCAGGAGCTAAGTAATTCCCCTGATTGATATCCGGACGATAAACCACCTTCTCCAGCGTGGAGCATCCGGCGGTCAACATGACAGCGACTACCGCAGCGATAACAGTTAGCGTTTTACAGCGCATAGTGAGTTCATTCCTTAAGGGCATAGGTTGCCGATGATAATAGACCTTGCCTGTCTTGAAAACCGGCAAGGCCCATGTAAGACCTCAGGAACCTGAAAAAGTTGAACGTTTTTATGCGGCAAGTAACTCTTTTGCATTCGCCAACGTATTCTTGGTCACGGCGCTTCCTCCGAGCAGGCGGGCTAGCTCTTGAAGGCGAGCGCGTTTGCCCAGAGGCTCCATCAACGTTTCCGTTTCTGAGCCGTCAGTCTGTTTGCTAACAAAGTAATGATGGTGCCCGCAACCGGCGACCTGCGGTAAATGGGTGACGCACATGACCTGAGTAGACTCACCCAGTTGGCGCAACATTTTCCCCACGATCGCGGCAGTCGGTCCACTAATCCCCACGTCCACTTCATCGAAGATAAGCGCCGGCGTATCCATTTTTCGCGCGGTGATAACCTGCAGAATTAACGCAATTCGTGACAGTTCGCCTCCTGATGCCACCTTCGCTAATTGTTGATGAGGCTGTCCGGGGTTCGTCGTGACACGAAACTCGATCTGGTCGGCCCCCGTCATATTGAGATGTTCCGCCGCAAAGATGACATGGATGGAGAAATGACCGTGCGGCATCGCCAGTTCGCGCATGTTCTCAGTAATTAACCGGGAGAGCGCCTCGGCATGTTGGCAACGACGGGTATGTAGCTGTTCAGCAGTATGCAGCGCCTGCTGGTAGTATTCATGTACCGCCTGACTCAGGGCCTCATGATCGCTTTCCTGCTGGTCCAACAGCTGTTGCTCATTCAGCAGTTGCTGATAAAACGTCGGTAGTTCTTCCGGCGCCACATGGTGTTTGCGGGACAGCGACAGTTGGCGCGATAGCCGTTGCTCCAGTTCATACAGACGAACAGGGTCAAGTTCCATGCGGTCACTGTAATGTCGCAGTTCGTCGCTGGCTTCGCTGATCTGGATGTGGGCTTCGTCGAGTAAGGACAGAATGCCTGACAGCGATTCATCCAGCCCAACCAGCTCGGTCAGCTTCTGGCGAGCGCTGTGCAACATGCCAAGCAGGTTTTGCTCTTCGCCTTCACTCAGGATATGCAGCGTCTGTTGACTCAGGGACTGCAATTGCCCGCTGTTGGCCAGACGTTTGTACTCAGCGTCGATCTGTTCGTATTCGCCAGCTTGAGGCGCAAACTCGTTCAACTCTTTCAACTGGTACTGCAGCAGTTCACGCCGAGCCTCCCGCTCAATTGCCGCCTGTTGGTGCTGCGCCAGCTCACGGCAGCTCTGGTGCCACTGACGGCAAGTTTCTCGCATCGCAGCCAGCAAGTGTGGTTCGTCCGCATAAGCGTCCAGCAGATACCGCTGATGTTCAGGTTTGAGCAGCAACTGATGGGCGTGCTGACCGTGCAGTTGAATCAGATGCTGACCCAGTTCACGGAGTTGGGAAAGCGGCACGGCAGTGCCATTGATGAACCCGCGGGAGCGCCCATCGGCCCCCACGACCCGGCGGAGAAGACATTCGTTGCTGTCATCTAACTGGTTATGCTCCAGCCATTCTCGTGCGGCAGGCGTATCAGCCAGTGAAAACCGCGCGCAGATGTCAGCGCGCGCCGCACCGGGGCGGACCATGCTGGCGTCAGCGCGATTCCCGAGGCATAAACCCAAAGCATCAATCGCAATGGATTTGCCTGCCCCGGTCTCTCCGGTAATGACGCTCATACCTGCCTGAAAATCAATCTCCAGTTCGCGTACGATAGCGAAGTTACTGATAGTGAGTTGAGCCAGCATGATGTTTTCCTGTATGTAAAAACAAGTGTTAATGCATACAGTATAAACTGGTTTTTTATACAGTAAAGTGGTTGAGTTGACTTATTAAAATAATTTTTTCGACCAGCCTAATTTACTGCTCAATGTATTGAAGTAATTGTAATTTTCAGGATGGATAAGATTCAGGTGGTGAGGACTGCGGCGAATCAACACCTCTTCGCCTTCCTGGATAGGCAGTGCGATCTGGCTATCGCAGCTTATCTCTAAGTCATTGGTTATTTGAGAAAATTTAAGCCTTATCGTGCTGCTGTTGCTGATGACCAACGGGCGGGCGGAGAGCGTATGAGGAAACATCGGTACCAGCGCGATGGCGTCCAGCGATGGGCTGAGGATGGGGCCACCGCCGGAAAGAGAATAGGCGGTGGAGCCGGTGGGCGTCGAGATTATCAAGCCGTCTGAACGCTGTGAAAAGGCGAAGCTATCGTCAATGTAGACCTCAAACTCGATCATATGCGCGACTTTACCGGGATGCAGCACGACTTCGTTGATGGCGCTGCTGCTGCTGTTCATATGATTGGCCCGGCAGACCTGAGCTTCTAGCATAAACCGGCTTTCACGAATATATCGCCCGGCCAGTACGTCGCTTAATTGCTGCTGGGCGTGATCAGGGTCGAGATCGGTCAGAAAACCGAGGTTTCCCCGGTTAACGCCGATGACGCTGATGTCATAGCGGGACAGCACCCGCGCAGCGCCCAGCATATTTCCATCCCCCCCGACGACCACGGCCAAATCGGCTTGTTGGCCGACTTCCGCCAGGCTGCCCGTAACGGCCTCTGAGAGGTTAAGCTCTTGGGCGATCTGTTGCTCGAGGATAACGGAATATCCTTTACCAGTCAGCCACTTGTAGAGCATTTCATGTGTGGCCAGTGCGGAAGGATGCCGCGGATGACCGACGATACCGATACAGTTAAATGTTTTATTCATTAGACGGTTAATCCTTACGGGAAGAGGCCGTTCCGTGTTTTCAGCCGAGCAATATGTCAGGGTTCCCTTGAAACCCCCGTTTTGATCCCCATAATAAGCGAACAAGCGAGATGAATGCCAAAACCGCGGAGTATTTCATGAGTAGTAAAGAACAGAAGTCGCCGGACGAACAGGTTCAGGATCAAAAGAAAGCAGCAGACGCCTCTATTGAGACGCCAGAAGCGGCTGATCCCCGTGATGAACGTATCGCCGAACTGGAAGCGCAATTGAGCGAATTACAGCAGCGTGAGCGCGAAAGCGTGCTGCGTTCTCGCGCCGAAAGCGAAAATATTCGCCGCCGTGCGGAGCTGGATGTCGAAAAAGCGCACAAATTCGCGCTGGAAAAATTCGCCGGTGAAATGTTACCGGTGATCGATAATCTGGAACGTGCGCTGGAAACAGCAGATAAGTCTAACGATGCGTTGACAGCCATGATCGAAGGGGTCGAACTGACACTGAAATCTTTGCTGTCTGCCGTGCAGAAGTTCGGGATTGAAGTGGTGGCGGATGTGAATGTGCCGTTCAACCCTGAAATCCATCAGGCGATGACGATGATGGAATCTGCCGACCACGAGCCTAATCACGTGATGCTGGTTATGCAGAAAGGCTACACCCTGAACGGTCGTTTGCTACGCCCGGCCATGGTTGCGGTATCTAAAGCTAAAGAGTAATTCTTCTGGCTTGACTTCGGGGCAGGTGAAGTGACGACCTGCTCCGACTATCTCCTCTCCTTTTTTCCTTTCTCCTATACCTTGCCTAAATGCATTTTTTCGGCTGATTTATGCCGATCCGGTTTTTTTTAAGCCAAAAAACGGCATGTTGTTTATATTTTGTTAATATTAGTTTTCTGAAACGCATAGGGTTTTGTGTCGAAATACATCATCATCTCTGCCTATCAGAATAATCATTCCTACCGACCTAAATGCACTTGATAACCATTCTCATGTCTGCGAGAGTATAATTACAGTATGTTTAGAAGGGTCAATTTTATGCCGGAGAGTCGTGTTATCGCATCTGTCAGCCGCACATCTAGGAAGATCAAACTTTCCCTGATGGGGCCCGCGTTTATCGCGGCGATCGGCTACATCGATCCCGGTAACTTCGCGACCAATATTCAGGCCGGGGCGTCATACGGCTATCAGCTGTTGTGGGTAGTCGTGTGGGCTAATCTCATGGCGATGCTGATTCAGCTGCTTTCCGCCAAGCTGGGTATTGCGACCGGCAAAAATCTTGCCGAGCATATTCGCGATCGCTTTCCTCGCCCGGCCGTTTGGGCCTACTGGGTGCAGGCGGAGATTATCGCCATGGCGACCGATCTGGCTGAGTTCATTGGTGCCGCCATCGGATTTAAATTGCTGTTGGGCGTTTCTTTACTGGAAGGTGCGGTGCTGACGGGTATCGCTACGTTCCTGATACTGATGTTACAGCAGCGCGGACAAAAGCCGCTGGAGATGGTGATAGGTGGATTGCTGCTGTTCGTCGCGGCGGCCTATATCGTCGAGCTGATATTTTCTCGTCCTGAACTGGCTTCTATCGCGCGTGGCATGGCCATTCCGAGTCTGCCGACTTCCGACGCGGTGCTGCTGGCCGCAGGCGTGCTGGGGGCGACTATTATGCCGCACGTCATTTATCTGCATTCGTCCCTGACGCAGCACAAGGGAAATAATACCCGCAGCGATCGCTATGCTTCGACGAAGTTTGATGTGGCCGTGGCGATGACCATCGCTGGATTCGTTAATCTGGCTATGATGGCGACGGCAGCGGCGGCGTTTCACTTTAGCGGTAACACCCATGTCGCGGATTTGGATCAGGCGTATTTAACGCTGAAACCCCTGCTGGGGCAGGCTGCGGCGACGATTTTTGGTCTGAGCCTGGTGATTGCAGGCCTGTCTTCGACAGTGGTGGGAACGCTGGCGGGTCAGGTAGTGATGCAGGGGTTTGTTCGCTTCAGAATCCCGCTGTGGCTGCGCCGTGCGGTGACGATGTTGCCGTCATTTGTCGTCATCCTGTGCGGTATGGACCCGACCCGAGTGCTCGTCATGAGTCAGGTGCTGCTGAGCTTTGGTATCGCGCTCGCGCTGGTTCCGTTGCTGTCATTCACGAACGATCGCGAACTGATGGGCGATTTAGTCAACGGTCGGTGGGTGAAGTCTTTTGGCTGGGTCATCGTCGCCTTGGTCGTGACGCTGAATCTTTATCTGCTGATAGGAAGCCTGCTCGGCCTGTGATACAAAGCGCGGCGCTGTGAGCGCCGCGTCTTTACGAGGGGGTTATTTCCCTTTTCTTAGCTCGGTGACGGGGACGCCGCCGATTCCCCAGTTATCCGTGTCGACTTCCTCAATGACCACGATGGTGGTACTTGGATTCTTGTTTAAAACGTCCACCAATAACTTGGTCGCGCCTTCAATTAGCTGCTTTTTCTGCTCAGCAGTCGCGCCTTCACGTGTAATTTTGATATTGACGTATGGCATGGATTTCCTCCGGTGCAGGCCTGAAAATCATTTCAGGTCATCAAGTGACTAGAAGACATTCGAATGATTGATAGCGTAAAGCTGCTCCAACTGCTGATACATGTCGATGACGCAACGCCCGGCATCTTGCAGCGCTCGTGAGTTAACCTGCGGGCGCGGCAGCACATAGGTATAGAAATTCGGGCCTTCAGCCAGAATCCCCAGCGCCCAAAGTGAGGTCTGCGTTTCTCCCTGCCTGGATATCGGATGTTGGTTGCGATCGATATCAATCCCACCGGGATGATAGCCCTGGTTGATGAAGGGGCGGATGACACCGTGTGCGATGAGATTGCGGATAAATAGCGAATCGTCATGCAGCACCGAGAAACTGTCGATCTTGGCTTTGATTAGCACATCATATTCCGTCCGGCTGTTCGCCTCGGCAAACGTGCTGTTCATCTCGAAACAGCCTGAGCGGGCGTTGAGTAGCAATGTTGACGCGGGGCCCCCAGCAAGCTTGACGACACCGGCCCCCATCAGCGCCAGCAATTCCCGATTACGTGCAAGCGGCGGGCCGACCGCGATGCGGTTAAAAATAGGGGAATAGTGTTCTAGCAGGCGCTGATGGGACTCGCCGGTCAAGCCGCCAAAATCGATCGCACCGCGCAGGATATCGCGGACGTCTCGAATCACATCGGTGGCCGCCTTAACCGCGCCCTCGACATTGCCTTGCTCTGCGGCGTGGAGATCGTCGGTCAGATGCGCCATAAAGAATGCGGTGTAGTCCTCCAGCGAAGTGAATGACTGCCCCTGATGTGGATAAAACAGCGTAAGGATACGCTGACGATCTTCGGGATCTTCCTGATAGGTCGCCGCATTCGGCCAGTGCTGTTCGAGTGTGCTGCGATAGACGTAGCACATCTCTTTCACCAGCAGAGGCAGAACCTGTTTTTCAAAATCCGGCTTTGACGATCCCGTAGCCGAGCGATTCTGTTGCCGGAGAATATCTAAGGCGGCAAGCGTAATGAAGGCGGGGTGGTACTGTCCTCCGACGCCCTTCTGGTTACGGCCGCGGCTACTGAAAGGCAGTGCCTGACGGGAAAACAGGGCGATCGCCGGTTCACGTCCGCTGGGCGTGTAGCGCAACCGGCCTTCCTCTTCGGTAAAAACGCCCCCTCGGCCATAGGTCAATTGCGACAGCACATCGTAAGCGGTCAGCCCCATACCTTGTATCAGCACACGCGACTGCGACGAGATGTCATCCAGCATCGAGGTTGGATAAGGCGTGCTGAAATACTCCAGATGGGGATTGTTCGTTTGATTGGCGGCCACAAATTGCAGCAGCACGTGGTCATCAATGGACAGCATGTTGCGACCGTGTCCGGTGGTTATAAAGACAAAATCGGCCGAAATCATTGTTCCGCCTTGCAGCGAAATATGAGCTTTCCCGTCGTCCTGTAGAGCCAGATTGGTGGCGCGGTGAGGTCGATGGCGGATCACCAGATCGTGTGGCAGATCGCGGGTGATTTCATGGTATCCCCAGACAAGATATTCGCCCAGCAGGCGACGGGGGAGATAATCGTTTTCCTGAATTTCAGTGCCATTCTTGTTTCGGTAGCCGTGCGCTTTGGCCCACTCGAAAAAATTAAGCCCGCGGCGAACAGGGCCGGTATTTTTGACCGACTCGTCACCGAACAACGTGATTTGACTGGCCACGGTATTCACCAGCATGTGGTCGGGTTGTTGACGACTGTGAGCGCCCGCGCCAATTTCATTGGGATCAACGAGCAGGATTTCCATTCCTTCTGGATGGGGTGAGTGGTGGTACAGCGTAATTACACGTTCAAGAATACTTAATCCTCTTGGGCCCATGCCCAATATTGCGATGGTAGTTCGAGCCATAACTCATCTCCTTTGAATAATCGAACATTGACGATTTCCTGTAGTGAAATAACTCATTCCTGATGCAATAAATAACGCGATAGCGCCGCAGACAATGGAGGAGACGACCGCGTGAGGACCGGCTGTCAACATGCTGGTCAGTAAAGGCCCGGCGATTTGTCCGATGCCGTAGGTCAGGGTGACCAGCCCGAGCAGATTGATGTGGCGTGGAACACGAATGCGTTTGGCTAAAGGCATCACCAGCGTGGTCGTGCCCATAAATGTCGCGCCGAAACCGATGCTGCTGACGACTAACATGACGGGCGAGTCGCTTAGCAAGGTCATCAAAACGCAAATGCCCTGCATGAAAAGGTTCGCCGTCAAACATTGCAACGTCCCCCATCGGCTCGCGGCCCATAGCCAGATGAAACACCCGGGAACGATGCCCAGACCGACCAGCGACCACAGGTGACTGGCCAGCAGCGGGAACGCCAGTGTCTTGGCCATTAGGGGCAGATAGGTGGCGATGATGATGTAGCCGAAGCCGGCGAGCCCATAGAGCAGCGCCAATTGCCACCAGAGAATACTTTCCTGCTTGACTGGCATGGGTGCGACGCCAACAGATTCGGCGGAATGCCGGGGCGTCAGCCGCCACATGGCGAGCAGCAGCAGAGCGGACAGCAGGCCAGCCCCCCACCATAGCGTCTCGGCATCCAGCGCGAAGCGTTGACCAGCGACGACATACTCATTCCCCATAATAATCCCTACGCCAACGCCGGCATAAAGCGCAGCGATAGCTCCAAAATGATGAGTGAGGCGCATAATGGTTAATGAGCCGAAAATCATCATGCCTGCGCTGGCGATTCCGGCAGTGAAGCGTATCAATAACGTCAGCAAAAAGTCCGTGGTCAGGGCCATTACAAAAGTCAGCGCCGCGGTGGCGATAGCGGCGCCAAACAGCGTCGCGCGGGTGTATGCGGGAGGAATGACACGGCTGAAGGCAAACAGCAGGCTGCCGACCAGATACCCTGCATAATTGGCGCTGGCAAGATACGAGAGCTGATTGAAGGTAAACAGATTCTCGCTGAGCATGACGGGCAACATGGGGGTGAAAAGAAAACGTCCGAGTCCCATTCCCAAAGCCAATATCGCCGTCCCGAACAGCGCGGTTCGAACGGATGATAAAAAAGGCTGGGTAGGTGGAATATGACTCATTGTTCATTTTCTTCTGAAGATAAATGGAATGATGTTGAAGCTATCCTGACGGTTATTATGATAAATAAAAGTGAATATTATTTAGCTAAATGTTCACTAAAAGAGAGCGTGTGCGATGAATAGTCACTCATTACGCCTTTTCAAAGCCGTGGCCGAATGCGGCTCGGTCAAAGAGGCGTCAAAGCAGTTGCACTGTGTTTCGTCAAACGTTACTACCCGGCTCAAGCGGTTAGAGGCCAGCCTCAATGTCTGTCTGTTCAGGCGCGAAAAAAATCGCCTCTACATCACGCCGGAAGGAGAATATTTATTGGGATACGCCAACAAAATCCTGGCGTTAATGGACGAGGCGGAGAGAAATTTGCAAGCTCAAAACCCCTCCGGCCCGCTACGCCTCGGTTCCATGGAAACCACGGCGGCTGTCCGTTTACCGTCCTTGCTGTCCTCGTTTAGTCTAGATACACCGCTGGTGGAGCTGAGTTTGGAAACACACCCGACGCGTCAGCTGGTTGATAAGGTGCTGAATGGCAAACTGGATATTGCGTTTGTCGCGGACCATGAGCATCTCCCGCGAGATTTGCTGGAAAGTCTTCCTGTGTGGCGAGAAACGTTGGTGCTGGTGACGTTCAAAGATCACCCCGATGTGGTGACGGCGAACGACCTGCGGATCAAAAGGCCGCTGGCATTGGGGGTGGGCTGTCATTATCGCTACCGCTTTATGCAGTGGCTCAGGCAACAGGGCATCAAAGGGCCGGGACCGCAGGAGTTCGGATCTTTTCAGACTATTCTTGGCTGTGTAGCGTCGGGCATGGGGATCTCGCTCCTGCCGGAAAGCGTGGTCAGCCAGTACGAGCAGAGTTTCGATATCCGTCGTCATGCTATTGACCCCGACATTGGTGAAGTCGATACGCTGATGATTTGGCTAAAAAGTCGTGAGGCGGGGAGGGGATCCACTGCCTTCAGACAGTTTGTGATAAAGAACCGTTCGGCGCATGATAAATGATTCTGCGTCTGGGTCGTTGGGTCAACATGTTCTAATGGCCGGGATCATGAGAGATTGTCTTGCTGTAGAGTGGCATAATTTAAGACTGAGGGCCTTTCATGACGTCATCGATCACCATCATCAAACAGAAATTGCTGTCCGACCATTGGTTCGTATTGAACAAGTATGTTTATGACCTGAAAAGAAAAAATGGCGAAACCGTTCGGCAGGTTCGCGAGGTGTATGACCGGGGTAATGGGGCAACGATCCTGTTGTACAACCAAGAAAAGGGCAGTGTGGTCCTGACGCGTCAGTTTCGTTTGCCGACATACCTGAACGGCAATGAGAGCGGCATGCTGCTGGAAGCCTGTGCCGGGATGCTGGACGATCACTCACCTGAAGCCTGCGTGCGGCACGAAGCGATCGAAGAGACGGGCTATGTCGTCAGAGATGTTGAAAAACTGTTTGAAGCCTATATGTCGCCGGGCGGAGTGACTGAAATCATCCACTTCTTCGCCGCGCAGTACGACGCGTCGCTGCGTGATAACAGCGGGGGCGGGATTGATGATGAAGATATCGAAGTGGTCGAACTGCCCTTTACCGAGGCCGTCGCCATGATGAAGGACGGGCGAATCAAAGATGGCAAGACCATCATGCTCTTGCAGTACGCTCAGATCCAAGGCTGGTTCAGCGAGTCGTCATGATGGGACGTTAATGCGGGGCACTGAATTCACCCCGCAGAATATCGTTTCTTGTTACAGCTGTGCGGCAAGCAGGTCTTCGAGCTTCTGCTGATCCGCAGCGAACAGCCGGATCCCTTCCGCTAGTTTCTCGACCGCCATGGCATCTTGATTGTGGAGCCAGCGGAATTCGGCTTCGGAGAGCGGCGAAGCCTGATAGAGGCCTTCCGTCGCCGGGCTGAGTT